>NZ_JAWORD010000015.1:0-145646 GCF_033337665.1 Vibrio sp. Vb2960
TCGTTTCCGCTCGACTTGCATGTGTTAGGCCTGCCGCCAGCGTTCAATCTGAGCCATGATCAAACTCTTCAATTTAAAGTTTTTGATTCCCTAAATAAATAGGGAGAGGCTCAATGAATACTGACTTCAAAACTACTAATGTAATTTTAAAGCTATTATCGTTCCAACAGAACGATAATGAATTGACTGTGCCAAGTCCGAAGACTTGATTGGTCACTTCGTTTCATTGAAACCTAATTTGAAGCCGAAGCTTCTAATTGGATTATCATCAACGAGTGCCCACACAGATTGATAGGTCTATATTGTTAAAGAGCTTGCTTCGTAAGCTTTGCTATCGAAGCGGAGGCGTATTCTAAGGAATTAATTTTCAGTGTCAAACACTTTTTTAAATTAATTTTTAGAAGTTTTCTTTCGCCTTCTTGCCAACCGCTTTTGCGTTTCCGCTTTGCCCTGACAACGGAGGCGCATTATAGGGAGATGATTTTTCTTGGCAACCCCTTTTCAGAAAAAAAATCAAAAAAAAAGCGTCGAATGATTAAATCTCACTCAAACGCTTAATTTTAGCACTCAGTTGTTAACTTCAAGTAGCAAATAGGCAATCAATATGTGTCTAGCCAAGACTCTTCAAAGCCTGTGATATCGAGACTCATTGATTGCGCCGCTTCGATTTGCTCGATCGCCTCCAATTCTTTATTTACACTGCTCATCGTCAGTGTGTTGTTGTCTAGCTCAAACACCTGACTTTGAGTCGTATAGTAGAACTTAAGGATCGTCAGCGCTTTTACATCGCCATTGTTCGCGGCTGCTTTAATGCTTTTTAGTTTACGAAAGATCTTGTTGTGCAGCTGCTTGAGTTTCCAAACGTACAGCACTTCTTCCATGTATGGTCGAGTTTTAATTTGATTCAATAAAGAGAGGGAAGTTGCAACTGCGAGAACGACACCAATCAAATTCCAATGGAAATTGCCCGTTGATTGTTCTGGTACGACTTCAGTGTTGCCAAACAAAACAATCAGCAAGGTACTAAAGGCAAGAGAAGAGATGGCGAGCAACGCAACAAAACCGCCAATCACAAGGCTTACTTTCTTTTTATAAATGTCTTTATTTATCTGTTTGATTTCCATATACCGCTCCTAACAGGTTACCTCTATTTTAACCAGCGCACTCCGCACGACAATCGAAGCTTTGTAAGTAAGTTCACATTTGCTATTAAACTCGCATCCCTTCCCTGCTTGGGTATATACTTCCGCGCATTCACTCTTCCTATATAGAGGCTAAATTCATGCGCTCTTTTGTTTTACGAGCTCGCGCGGCGCCAACCACCAGCAAAGCACTGTTAGAAGGTGTTGGTAATGAAGCGCATACAGAGATTCTTGCTCATACCATGATGAACACGATGTTCGTTGCTCAATCACACCGTGAAGATGTGGTTGTTCACTTGGTTTTAGAAAGCACAAAAGATTTCTCACGCACCATTACTATTCGCTCTAACGACATCACCAACATTGGCGGCTTCCATGAGTCAACCTTGATTGCAGCAGTGGCTCGCGCTTTGGATGCTTCGGTTGGTATGGGCAAAGAGCAACTTCGTGAAGTCGAACCTGGTATTACCGTTCGTACAGTGAGCTTTGAACGCCTAGTACAAGAGCTGGCAGAAGATCACCAACTATATATGCTGGATAAGAAAGGCGAATTTGTTCGTGATGCAGAAATTGGTGAAAATCCATGTTTCTTGCTAACTGACCATATACCGATGCCGAAGAAGTCTTTTAACAGCTTGAAGCGCCTTGGCACAGAGAAAATCAGCTTAGGTCCTAAGATGCTTTTCGCTTCTCAGTGTGTGGTATTGATCCACAATGAGTTGGACATTCGCGAATTTTAATTCTCGCGAGTTAATCACTCTATAAAAGAAAGAGGACTCCATTGAGTCCTCTTTTTGTTTCTATAGGAATGCTACGTTTACTTACCACCAATGCTCAAGCGTGCAAAGCGAACGTCTGGCGAGAAGAAAGTGCGGCTATCGTTAACTAACTGAGTATCACCCACTGCCTCAACTTCTTGCAGCATCTTGTAGAAGTTACCCGCTACTGTAATACCACGTACTGGTTGAATGCGCTCACCATCACGGCACAAGAAGCCACTCGCCCCAAATGAGAAATCACCACTCACTGCATCCGCACCAGAATGGACACCTTGAAGCTCGACTAACTCTAGGTACTCTCCCGCTTTTACTTCTGATGCACTGCTGTTGCCTGTCGCAATCACTTTGTGATTCGCTGATACGTCTAGGCTCGATTTTGCACCGCGAGCGGCACTTGCTGTCGAGACTGCGCCCAAGTAACTTGCGGTCTGGCTGTTGTGTAGCAAGGTTTTCAACTCACCATTAGCAATCATGACATTATCTTGAGTAGCGAAGCCTTCACTATCAAAACTCGCGATTGCCATACCATTTGGCATGTAAGCCGTATCAGTAAAGGTAATTAAATCACTCGCAACACGTTGACCAAGCTTGTCACCCAGTGGCGTAATGCCTTTCATCGCGCTTACGCCAGAGAAAGCACTGCCGAAAGCACCGAATAAACTTGCTAGCGCATTGATGTGGAAAATAGCAGGGTAGTTACCTGTCGCAACCGGAGCGCCTTCCAGAAGATCACGAGCAAGGTTGTAGCCACCTTCTATACAGTAAGCTGGATTCAACTCATCAAAACGGCGACCCAGTGACATTCTACCCGCCATTGACTGTTTGCCGTCTTTTTCAAACAAGGTATACGCGTAACAAGTGAACGAGCGCTCGAAGTGTTGACACAATGTGCCTTGAGTATTGGCAATGATCAGTTGTGTTTCGCCATCGCTGTAACCATTGTAAGGTGCGCTAGAAGCGTGAGGCAGAGCCACTACGCCTTGCTCAAGTGCGAGAGACAGTTCGATTTTTTCGTCAACAGAAGTGGTATCTTCTTGCACAATCTCAGCAACATCAGTCGTGATTTGGCTGTTAACGCAACTAATAGTCTGATGTTCATCTTGCTTGGAAAAGCGAGCACTTTGCAGCGCATTAGTTAGCATTAAATCCAAGCTTGGTTGCTCTAACGACTCAGAATAGCTTGTTGCAACACGCGCATCTTTCACAACACGAACACCCAGAACTTGGCTTGAGCTTACTTTGTACTCATCCAGCTTTCCTTGGTTCGCTTTCAAAGAAAAGCTACTGTTACGGTTTACAATTACGTCCGCTTCTGCACCTTGGCGTTTTGCTTCTGATAGGACGTAATCAACCGCATTAAGAAGTTGTTGTTCTTGGCTCATTAGTTACCGCCTCCTACCAGAATGTTATCTACTTTCAGCGTTGGCTGACCGACAGTTGTTGGTACTGAACCACTCACGGAACCACACATGCCCGGCGCAAGCGCCATGTCTTTGCCGACCATGCTGATTTCTTTCAACACTTTTGGACCCGTGCTGATCAGCGTTGCTGTTTTCAGAGGCTTGGTGATTTTGCCATTTTCAATGAGGTAGGCTTCACGAACAGCAAAGTTAAACTCCCCCGTACCCGGTTGAACAGAGCCACCGCCCATCTTCTTCGCATAGATACCACGTTCGATGCCTGCCAGCATGTCATTAAGTGAATGCTCGCCCTCTTCGATAAAGGTGTTACGCATGCGCGAGGTTGGTGCGAACTTGTAGTTTTGACGACGACCAGAACCCGTAGGCTCATAACCTGTCTTCATGCCACCCATTTTATCGACCATGAAGCTGGTTAGCTTACCGTCTTTGATCAGTTGAGTGCGCTGAGTTTTCATACCTTCATCATCAATGTGAATCGAGCCCCATTCGTTGGTCATGGTGCCATCATCGACTGCATTCACTGCGGTGTGAGCAACCATTTCGCCCATCTTGTCGTGGAAGACTGATGCTTTCTTCGCAACTGAAGTGGTTTCTAGCAAGTGACCACATGCTTCATGGAAGATAACGCCGCCAAAGCCGTTACCAATCACCACCGGCATTTCACCCGATGGACAAGCATCCGCGCCAAGTTTTACTAACGCTTGCTGCGCGATAGTTTGACCTAGCTCTTTGGCATCAAGCTGTTCACTGAATTCCCAACCAGCAAGAGCGCCAGGACCTTCCATACCAGAAGACTGCTCATTACCTTTTTGCGCGACAGTGTTACCAGCAACACGAATGTAGTGGCGAGTATCGTCAACGTGTAGACCTTCTGAGTTGAAGATAGACACTTGTTGCTCGCGCTGAAGAACGCTGCCAATAAACTGGCTGATATGTTCACTCTCAGCACGTGCGGCTTGGTCAACTTTCAATAGAAACGCGATTTTTGAATCTAGGTTAGCATCCTTACCTAGCGGCATGCGGCAACCATGTTGGATTGGGTAGCGGTTCAAATTCAAAGAACCCGCTGACGCGATTTGCTCACGCTTGTCTTTTGCAGCAAGCAGCGAGGTTACGCGCTTTAGTTCGGCTTCATCTGTGCTGTTGGTGTAACCGTAAAGCACCTTATGACCGAAAAAAAGACGAATACCGATACCAAAATCGATACCCGAGTTAACCTTATCCACTTCACCAGATGCGATCTGGACAGTGTTGGTTTGGTGATGTTCAACGAATAGTTCAGCGAAATCAGCCCCCAAAAAGAGCGCATGATCGATCACTGACTTCGCTGTTACAGAATTAAGCATGAAGTCTCCTTGCTCGATGATCGTCTTAGCCTTCCTAATTAACTGTGAAAAAGTTCAACAAAGTTAAATTGGCAACACGTTAAATTTTAACAGTTTTTTAACCTTGTTTTGTGCTAATCCTTGCTTAACGAGACCACGATTATTTATTAAATATTCCAGGTTCTGCTCATTCACCAGAGCGTTGCACTAGTAAATTCCACCCAGCAAACCATTTAGGTGCTTACTTTATCACTCACCTCGCATAATTGAATACTCATTATAATTACGCTCAAAAAACGTATCCCTTCCGCAATGGTCCTGCTATCATCCGAACGAAATAGTCGGGGGGCCACACGACAAGTGTTGGCTGAGATCGAAATTCGAGACCCGTTGAACCTGATTCAGTTAGCACTGACGTAGGGAACTATGCACACTTTGCCTTTCGTCGCCCCTCTTAGGTAAGCGATAGCGATCGAAAAATCGATCTATCTGCAACGGTCAAAGTCAGTTCCTATACGTCTTGTAGTAGGAGCGACCATGACGCAGCAATCACAACCTCATTCACATCACACGCCAGCCTTGCCTACCCCTATCGTATTGACCATCGCGGGCTCAGACAGTGGTGGCGGTGCAGGTATTCAAGCCGACATCAAAGCGATGTCCGCAACCGGCAGTTTTGCTTGCTCGGTAATCACGGCGATTACTTCGCAAAATACCCAAGGCGTTTCTGCGATTTTCCCCATTCCTCTCGACCATGTAGAGAGCCAACTTGATGCAGTATTTACCGACCTCAACATCGTTGCAGTCAAAGTGGGCATGCTGGCAGATTCCAACATCATCAAAGTCGTTGCAGACAAAATTAAACAATACCAGCCAAAACACCTCGTGATTGACCCTGTGATGGTGGCCACCAGCGGCGATCTATTACTGGAACAGTCGGCAATCAGCACTTTAAAAGAAGAATTGATTCCGCTCGCAGACATCATTACCCCTAACCTACCCGAAGGCGCAGCATTGACGGGTAAGCCAATGCCTCAATCAGAATCTGAAATGAACGATATGATTACCGACCTTCGTGCGCTTGGCGCCAAAGCTATTCTGCTCAAAGGCGGTCACCTTGAAGAAAATGAAAACAGCAACGATCTGCTTATCATGCAAGACAGTGCCGAGTTAATTAGCGCCAAGCGATTTCCAACCAAAAACACTCATGGCACAGGCTGTACACTTTCTTCCGCCATTGCGTCTTATCTTGGCCAAGGCAACAACCTACACAAAGCGGTGCACCTGGGTAAGCAGTACATCAGCCAAGCTATCGCACACGCTGATGAATTGGATGTAGGTAAAGGCCATGGCCCTGTGAACCACTTTTTTGCGGGTCATACTTATGTTCGCTAACGCGATTGGCATTCAGCTTTCCGATGCTAGTCTGCGATACAAAGACAGCCAAACACCAACGCTAGCAGGGTTGAGTATGACTATTCCTGCTAATCAATGGACAGTGTTACTTGGTCGCAGTGGCTGCGGGAAAACCACAATATTGCGTTACTTAGCTGGCCTACTGGATGACCAAGTTGACTGGCATGGCGAACTCATCACAACGGATGGCGCTGCACTGCATGACCGTATCGCTTACATGGCTCAGCAGGATTTATTGCTACCGTGGTTGAATGTGTTAGACAACGTCTGCCTCAGTTCTCGATTTTCTCAAGTGCAAGCACCAGAGCAAAATAAACAACGTGCACTGACTTTACTCAGCCAAGTGGGACTCGCCGATTACGCGGATGCTAAGCCAGCTCAACTATCTGGCGGCATGAGACAGCGTGTTGCCCTTGCTCGCACTCTGATGCAAGACAAGCCTCTAGTTCTGATGGATGAGCCTTTCTCTGCACTGGACGCGGTTACTCGCCATAAGTTGCAAACCTTGTCTGCCGAGTTACTGAAAGATAAAACCGTTGTTCTTATTACCCACGACCCACAAGAAGCGGTGCGATTAGCTCACCAACTCTATGTACTGCAAGGCACGCCTGCGCAAGCTCAGCACTTGGTTGTTCCGGATTCCAAGCCACCACGAGTTCTCGATGGAGAGTGCGCCGCGCTTCAACAAGCGATTTTGGATCAATTGGAGAAAGACTATGAGTGATATGACTCAGTACAACTCCGTTTCGGCACGTATTGGTAAAAAAGAACGCGTGACCCATCCAGCTCTGCGCTTGGTAATCAGCACTGCGGTGATCTTGGGATTGTGGCAGTTGGTTGTGGTGGTATTCGACATGCCAGGCTTCATCTTACCTTCACCAATTGAAGTGCTGGATAGATTGGTCACTCGTTACGATGTCTTGCTCAAACATACTTGGGTTACCGCGCAAGAGATCTTACTTGGCTTGGCGCTTGGATTATCGATGGGTTTGCTGTTCGCATTGCAAATGCTGATGTTCGAGCCGCTGAAGCGTTGGTTATTGCCTATTCTGATTGCTAGCCAAGCGATCCCTGTGTTCGCCATCGCGCCAGTGCTCATGCTTTGGCTCGGTTACGGCATTGCATCGAAAGTAGTCATGGCGGCGATCATCATCTTTTTCCCCGTCACCACATGTTGCTACGACGGCTTACGTAATACACCAACAGGTTACCTCGACCTTGCCAAGACCATGGGCGCGTCTAAATGGCAGTTACTTCGTCATATTCAATTGCCAGCCGCCCTACCAACTTTAGCCTCAGGCATTCGTGTTGCCGTCGTTATTGCGCCGATTGGAGCAGTGGTCGGTGAGTGGGTAGGTTCAAGTGAAGGCTTGGGTTATCTGATGCTCCAAGCTAATGCTCGCATGATCATTGATGAGATGTTTGCGGCGCTGTTTATCCTCGCCGTGCTGTCTATCTCACTCTACTTCATCACCGATAAATTATTGAAAAAAGCCATCCCTTGGGAAAGCAAATAATTACAAAAAATAACCAAAGAAAATTGGGAAAGAAAAGGAACAACCCCGTGAATAAAAACAAACTTATGAGCGCTGCTGCTCTACTCGCTTCAGTGGTATCAACCAATGTGCTTGCAACAGAAAAAGAGATGACACTGATGTTGGATTGGTTCGTCAACCCAAATCATGGTCCTATCGTGATTGCCAAAGAGCGTGGTTACTTCAAAGAGCAAGGTTTGAAGGTCAATATTCAAGAGCCTGCAGATCCAAGCACACCACCTAAGTTGGTCGCTGCGGGTAAAGTCGACATGGCGATTTCTTACCAACCAAGCCTAACTATCGATGTCGCGGCTGGTTTACCACTAATCCGCTCTGCGACGTTGATTGCTACGCCACTCAACACGCTGATGGTGCTAGATAACGGTAAGAATGAAAAGCTTGGCGACTTGAAAGGCAAGAAGATCGGTATTGCGATCGCAGGCAACGAAGAAGCGACAATCGGCACCATGCTAGCACAAGAGAACGTGAAGTTTTCTGACGTACAAATCATCAACGTAGGTTGGGCGCTATCTTCGTCTCTTGCGTCTGGCAAGGTGGATGCGATTTGGGGCGGTCTACGTAACTTCGAAACCAACCAATTGGCACTAGAAGGTTATAAAGCTAAAGCCTTCTTCCCTGAAGAACACGGAGTACCAGCGTATGACGAGTTAGTCTTCGTAGCCAATGCAAAAACCTACGACAAAGAAGCCATCAAGGCATTCAACAAAGCACTAGAGCAAGCGACCACTTACATCGTTAACCATCCAAAAGAGTCGTGGAAAGAGTTTGTGGCTTATTCACCAGACACACTCAACAACGAGCTTAACCAACGCGCTTGGAACGACACACTAACTCGTTTCGCTCTTCGTCCATCTGCAGTAGATCTGAAACGCTACGATGATTACGCCGAGTTTATGTATTCACAAAAAATCATCGAAACACTGCCAAAAGCGAAAGATTACGTACCGAATTTTGACTAATTCTACTGACCTTAGGATCTAAGCCTAGGGTCTTTTGATAACGAGATACCCATAATGAAATACCAAGATTTGATCGACGCTTGCCGCCAAGATTGGCAAGAATACACCGAGCATGCTTTCGTGCAGCAATTGGCGCAGGGCACTCTGGCTCAGCCTTGTTTTCTGCATTACCTAAAGCAGGATTTTCTTTTCCTAAAACAGTACGCACGAGCTTACGCATTAGCGATCTACAAAGCGCGTACTTTGGATGACATGCGCCGCGCGCTCCCAAGCGTACATGCATTGCTAGATTCTGAAATCGCCCATCACGTGACTTACTGTGAGCAATGGGGGCTAACGGAATCCGACCTAGAAAACGAGCCAGAAGATTTCGGCACTGTGGCTTACACCCGCTACGTATTGGATGCTGGCATGACGGGCGATCTTGTTGATCTATACGCGGCACTAGCGCCATGCTCCATCGGTTATGCCGTCATCGGTAAGATGCTGATTGAAGATGAAAAGACAGTAATCGAAGGCAACCCATATGCAAGTTGGATCAACCTCTACGGTGGTGAGGAATTCCAATCTGGTGTCGCAAAAGGGGCAGAACACTTTAATCAGTTGCTAGCAGAAATTGATATCAACAGCCAGCGTGGTCAAAACCTGATTCAGGTATTCAAAACCGCAACACGTATGGAAGTGGCGTTTTGGCAACAAGGTCTAAACGCACAATAAGGTTAATTGGAGAATCTCATGTTAATTGAACAAATCACCCAAGCATTAACCGCAGTACGCCAGCAAAAGCCATTAGTCGTCAACATCACTAACTACGTGGTGATGAACAACACGGCAAACGCGCTATTGGCTATCGGCGCTTCTCCAATCATGGCGCACTCTAAGCAGGAAATGGCAGAGATGATGTCGTTCGCGGGTTCACTGGTTATCAACATTGGTACCCTAGACAGCGTTTGGATACCACGTATGAGCTATGCCGTAGAGCAAGCCAATGCCAATGGTAAAATCGTTGTACTCGACCCTGTCGGTTGTGGAGCAAGCTCACTACGTACAGAGACATCACGTGAAATCGCACGCCTTGCCGACAAGTTGATCATTCGTGGTAACGCTTCAGAAATCATTGCACTCGCTGGCGAGCAAGCACAAAGCAAAGGCGTCGATGCACTAGACAGCAGCGACGCAGCACTTGGCGCAGCAAACTTCTTAGTCTCAGAGTATGGTGCGAGCGTAGTGATTTCTGGCGAGACTGATTACATCGTCACGAAGGAACAAACCGTCCAGTTGAATAATGGTCACGAGATGATGCCTTACGTAACCGGAATGGGCTGTACACTAACGGCACTGACGGGTGCTTTCGCTGCTGTTGGTGATCACTCCGGACTTGCTGCTGCGGCGGTACTGGGCGTTGTTGGCGAGATTGCAGCGGAACAAGCTCGTGGTCCAGGTAGCCTGCAAATGAACCTGTTGGATGAGCTTTACCAGTTGGATGAAGAAACGCTGGCAAAACGCCTAAAACTGCAAGTGAGCTAAGCTTTTCTCTAACAAATACCGGCCTCTCATTCCACCTAGATGAGAGGCCCAAAGGAAACAAAATGAACGCCTATCGTTTATATTTGGTCACCGATGACCAACAAGATTTAGCCACACTAAAACGTGTCGTGAGAAAAGCCGTGGAAGGTGGCGTGACCATAGTACAAGTCCGCGAAAAACACGGCGATGTGCGTGCGTTTATCGAACGTGCTCAAGCCGTCAAAGACATCCTTAAAGATACCGATGTTCCTTTGATCATCAATGACCGCGTAGATGTCGCACTGGCTGTCGATGCTGATGGGGTTCACCTCGGGCAATCAGACATGCCCGCAACTATCGCTCGTGAGTTGATTGGACCAAACAAAATCCTCGGCTTATCCATCGAAAATGAAGAGCAGCTTGCAGAAGCGGACTCTCTGCCGATTGATTACATCGGTTTGAGCGCGATCTTCGCGACGCCAACCAAAACCAACACCAAAAAACATTGGGGTATTGATGGTTTGAAGATGGCGCTGAACACCACGCCCTTACCAATCGTCGCGATTGGTGGCATCAACGAAACCAACATTCCTGCCCTGAGTGCGACAGGTGTGCATGGTTTGGCTTTGGTTTCTGCCATTTGTCATGCAGAAAACCCAACCAAAGCAGCAGAGTACTTACTTTCTCTGATGGATTAAGGCCCCAACGCTTAAGGATGAGCGCCTTTACCCTCCGGATAAATGTCATCAATTCATCACTCAACCTTCATTCTCTCGTCAAATTGACAGAGCGTTGATAAGTTTTTCACGCCAGATAACGTAAGATAAGCCCCTTATTTTCACGTGGTTGAATAACCCTCAATAAAAACAAAACGCTCTCAATGAAAACCAAAAAATATGGATTGATGATGCTCGCCTTGTTTGTTCTTGGCATCATCCCAATGTCGCTGTTTGGCTCTTATCACAATCTCACTTCACAGGTGCCTGAAAGTCTGGGGATTACTTTTACTTTGCTCACAGATTCTGCTGGTAGCAAAGGTTTTTTAATTACGTTAACACTGCTACTGCTTTCTTTATTTCGCTTTAAACCAAGTCGCATTGAGTGGATACAAAAACTCTCAATGTTAGGGCTGTTACTTGTGATTGGCTTTGCCAGCAAAACGGGGCTAAAACTAATGACAGAAAGCCCGCGTCCCTACACGGAATTGCTCGCAGCAGAACAATTGATTGAAACACCAGAAACGTTTTATCAGTTGGATACAAAGCAGCAAGCCAACGTAATTAACCAGATTTCTGAACACGTCAGTGATTGGCGAACGCGCCATTGGCAAGGCGAGAAAGACTATTCTTTCCCATCCGGCCATACGATTTTCGTTTCGATTTGTTTGGCTTTCTTTGGTGGTTTGTTCTTACAGAACAAGTGCTATATCTCTGCACTGTCATTGTGGATGTGGGGAATGAGCGTCGCATATAGCCGCTTATGGCTGGGCATGCATCGCCCTGAAGATTTAATAGGCTCAGTCTTGTTTGTCGCGATTGTATTTACTTTACTCCCGACATTTTTCAGATTAAGAAACAGATGCCGTTTGTTTCTCTTGCTTCGCGCTAATGTGAACGATTACTAGATAAAAAAGAAGCCAGCGATTCGCTGGCTTCTTGCTTTAAAGCGCTACTTTTGTCTAGCCATTTTTTGGTGGTTCAAACGCTGTTAGTTCTAATTCTGGGCCAGTGTATTTTTCAATACGAACCAGTGCGGAGTTTGCCGCACAGCCGTTTGCAAGTCGAGAGGTCGGAATATCCAACGTTAACACGTTACAACCGCCGTTCTTACAAATGCCGGTTTTCGGATCCAAATCCGGCCAACCGCCTTCATGAATACATACTGAGCCTTGCTTGATTCGGTCAGTCACTTCTGCACCAACCAATACTTGGCCACGGTTGTTAAACGCACGAACTAGATCGCCCGTTTTAATACCACGCGCTTTCGCATCTTCAGGGTGAATCCAAATAGGTTCACGGTTTGCAATTGCGTACTCTTCGCGAATCTTCGCGTAGTTAAACTGGCTGTGTAGACGATGCGCGGCGTGCGCGGTCATTAGCTGCAACTCGCCGTCTTTTGCATTGCCAGTGTACTCGGTTGGTGCCATCCACGTTGGGTGTGGAGGACAGTCTTCCAACTGATAGCCTTCAATGGTTTTCGAGAAGATTTCAATCTTACCACTTGGTGTACCGAGTGGATTCATGATCGGGTCTTCACGGAAATCCGCGTAACGAACAAACTGTGCGTTCTTCTCGTTCCACTTCATCTCGATCAGTTGGTTATCTTCCCAGAACTTGCTGAAGTTCGGCATTGCTACGCGAGAGCCACGGCCACCTTGTTGCGCCGCCTTGTAGAAGCCGTACAGCCATTCCATTTCGGTTTTGCCTTCGGTGTATACGTCACGGCCACCCGGAGCTAGCATTTCTGCCATGTCCGCGAATACATCGAAGTCATTACGCGCTTCACCTTGCGGCTCAACCACTTGCTTCATTGGCACCAAGTGTTGGTTACTGTAGTCACCCGTCATCGTTAAGTCGTTACGCTCGAACGATGTGGTGATTGGCAGAACAATGTCCGCGTGCTTCGCAGCCGCCGTCCAGTAAGGCTCTGAAATCACAATCAGCTCAGGCTTTTGCCACGCTTTGATCAGACGGTTGGTGTCTTGGTGGTGAGTAAAGTTCGCACCACCTGCCCACCAAATCATCTTGATGTCCGGGAACGTCAGTTCATGACCGTTATGATGGTAGGATTGACCTGGGTTTTCCAACGCCTCGACAATACGCGCCACAGGGAAGCTTTGCACCGCGCCAGACACCGCCCAGTCGTTCCCCGCAGAAGAGCCGCCACCCAGCGATGCCGAAATCGCAGGAAGTACGCCAGCATCACGAGCAGGGTTACCACCGTTTGAGTAGTGGTAAGAGAAACCAAAACCACCGCCCGGTAAACCGATCTGGCCCAACATCGTTGCCAGTGTAACCAGCATCCAGTGACGCTGCTCACCGTATTGTTGGCGCTGCATGCCCCAACCCGCCATCAGCATGGTGCGGTTTTTACTGAAGATGTCAGCCAGTAGCTCAAGTTGCTTCGCAGGTACGCCACAGATTTGTGATGCCCATTCTGCTGATTTTTCTACGCCGTCTTCTTCGCCCATCAGGTACGCTTCAAACTTGTCGTAACCTGCGGTGTATTTATCGAGGAAGGCTTTATCGTGCTTACCTTGTTTCACTAAGGTGTGTGCGATACCCATCATCATTGCCACGTCGGTCATTGGGTGAGGAGCAATCCACTCCGCATTCTCACCAAAGAACTCGATGGTTTCAGAACGAATAGGGTCAATAGCGATAACCGTCTTGCCTGACTTTTTCAACTGATGGAAGAACTCAAGACCAGCACAGTCTGTTGAGCTCCACGCGATTTTTAGAGTGTTGATCGGGTTTAAGCCCCAAAGCACAACCACATCGCTGTACTCTAGTACCACTGGGTACGTGGTTTGCTGCTCGTATACTTCGATAGAGCCCACAACGTGCGGCATGATGACCTGCGCAGCACCCGTTGAGTAATCACCCAAGTGGCCTGAATAGCCACCCGCCATGCTCATGTAACGTTGCAGCAAGGTTTGTGCTTTGTGCAGCACGCCACTTGAACGCCAGCCGTAAGAACCAGCAAACACAGAAGCCGGGCCATATTCTTTACGAATGCGCATGTGCTGCTCGTGTATCAGCTTGTAAGCTTCATCCCAAGACACCCGTACAAATTCATCGCTGCCACGAACTCCTTCGGGAGCTGATGGGTTTGCCAAGTAACCTTTGCGAACCATTGGGTACTTGACACGCGCTTTAGTGTGCACTTGGTCAGGACCGGTGCTTTGTAGGCTGTTTGGTACCGTTTGTGGCAATGCGTTCGTGGTTGAAACCAGCTTACCGTCTTGCACTTCACACAGCATTGGGCCCATGCGGCCCGCTGTCAAAATGCCCTTGCCACGCTGGTTTGAAGACGCAACAGACATAGGTGCAAATGAAGTGAATGCCATTGCACCAGCCGCCATACCAGTGCCTTTTAGAAATCCGCGACGGGTCATATTAGTCATAATCTTATCCTTCTATTTATCGTTAGTGACCAACCACATCTTTTGCATGGTGCTGGAAGAACTTGGTTAGAATTTCTAGGTTCTCGGCTGAAATATCAGTTCGATCACCCATACTTTTCGCTACCGGTCCCCATGCATTCACTGTGAAGTGATTTGAAGGAATTTTCGCGTGACAAGTTGCACAGTAAACGTTGTCCAACTCTTCTGCGTATGACCATACTGGTTCAAGCGTGTCAACAACTGGAGAATCAATAGCGCCAGTTAGAGAAACCGCGCGCCATTCGTTGCCGTAAACATCTGCCTCAAATTCACCAGTTTCAAGCGCTTGTTGGCCTTGCTCTGTTAGCGTTGCAACGATGGCACGTTGACCTTCTCCCATGTAAAGCACTTGCTCTGCGCCTTTCATTTGGAATGCGTTCAACTTAACAGTGCGGTTGTCGCCTTCAGAGCTGATTACTTCCAACTTCGTCGTTGGGTTAATTTTACCCATCTCACCCATTGCGATTTCAGTCACAGGGTAAACAACCTTGGCATTAGGTGATGTTTTTGTGGTGAAGCTCATCAACGTTTCAAATGCCTTGCTGTCTAGCTCTGCTTCTGGTGCAAAGTGCGCCACACCTTTATGACAATCGATACACGTTTGATCGTTTGCTTTCGCGTAAGCGTGCATCTTCGCCGCATCACGTGATTGCTCAAACTCTTCCATTGCATCGAAATCATGACACGAACGACACGTCGCTGAATCATTTTCACGGAACTGAGCCCATACCGTTTCAGCCATATCTTTACGATGTGCTTCATATTTCTCTGGCGTGTCGATCTTACCTGTCACAAATTCATGGTAGATGTCTTTCGACGCGCGAATTTTGGTGATCAGGTAATCCATTGGTTCTTGAGGAATATGACAGTCAGAACATTCCGCGCGAATGCCTTTCGCATTACTGAAGTGCACTGAGCCTTGGTACTCTTTGTAAGGGGTTTCCATAGAGTGGCACGAGAGACAAAATTCAGTATCTGAGGTGTAATGCATTACTGCCGCACTCCCCCCCAAAGTTAACCAGCCCACACCAATTCCGGCAGCAACCAGCAGTGCAACATATCGTTTTTTTATTGACATAATTAGCAACACTTCCAAATAAAATGTAATTATAGGTCGCAAATTACTACTTTATGGGTAGCCCTCTCTTGATCCACATCATTTCCGTGTTGCTCTGTATGCCTCAAGTATGAAATTTTGTTATTTACATCTCAAAGATGAATATATGGCAATAATCCATTACCTAGCCAACTATTCACCACATAAATCACTTTTATGAATGCAACTATTTGATTAAACAGATAAGAGGATGAGAGACTGAATCTCCACATTGATGCAGTAAGGACACGCATGTCAGTTTATATCGAGACGCACAGAAGCCAATTAAGACCCATCAAAGCCAGTGACTGGGAACTCTTTCAACGATTGCTCTCCGAACAAGAGGTTATTGCGCTCTGTTTCGATCGTCCCAGCGAAACAGAAATAAGAGAAAAATTTGCTTCGCGATTATTACCATGGACCCCAAATAGCCAGCATTGGCTTTGCCTTGTAATACTCAATAAGCAATCAGAACAACCCATCGGCATCACTGGCTTTGCTATTGAAAACGGTAAGGCAGAGGTAGGTTACTTACTTTTGCCGGAATTTCATGGCCAACAGTTTGGAACAGAAACTCTTCAAGCGCTTCTATACTGGGCAACCTCGACACATAACATCAACCACTTTTCCGCGACGGTCACTGAAGGCAATATTGCGTCAGAGCGTGTCCTGATAAAATGTGGTTTCGAACTCATTGAGGTCATTCCAGACGCATACCAAATTGGTGGCAAACCCTACGCCGATAAAATCTACTCACTACAAAAATAAGGACGTATTTTGAATAAAGTAGTCATCATTACCGGCGCAAGCCGAGGCATTGGAGCCGCAGCGGCGAAAAAGCTGGCCGAGCAAGGCTATCGCGTTTGCGTTAATTACCGCACTCAGCAAGAGGCCGCCGACCAAGTTGTGGCAGAAATACAAGCAAACGGTGGCAAAGCGATTGCCATCGCCGCAGACGTAGCCGATGAGAAGCAAGTGCTCTCCTTGTTTGATGAAACAGAACGTGAATTTGGTGCAGTGACGCACTTGGTCAACAACGTTGGCATCCTATTTACTCAATCGCCTTTGTCAGAAGTCAGCTTGGAACGCTTTCAGAAAGTAATGAACACCAATGTGAATAGCTGTTTTCTCTGCTGTCGAGAAGCGGCGAAGCGATTCAGTGCAGGCGGTGCAATTGTGAATGTCTCCTCTGGAGCGTCGCGCTCAGGCGCGCCATTTGAGTATGTCGATTACGCCACATCAAAAGGCGCGATGGATACCTTAACTAAAGGGCTCTCGCTAGAGTTGGCAGAGCGCAATATTCGCGTCAATGGCGTTCGACCTGGTTTCATTTACACTGATATGCATGCCGACGGCGGAGAACCAAACCGAGTAGATAGACTCAGCCCTCAAATTCCTCTTAAACGCGGTGGCACGGTAGAAGAAGTGGCAAATGCGATCGCTTGGCTATTAAGTGACGAAGCCTCTTATGTCACAGGATCATTTATCGATATTGCAGGGGGCAGATAGAATGCAAGTCCATATCCGACAAGCGATTCCCGATGATTTAGACGGAATTTTTCAGCTTAATTTTCAAATTAATTCACTGCATTTTGCGAATGCGCCAGAAGCCTTTGTTGCGCCTTCAGAAGCTGACCGTGAATTTCTTGCACAAGCACTAGAGAACAAAGAGCGACTCTTTTTGATTGCCGAACGCGAACAGCAAATTCTCGGCTTCTTAACCGCGATGATCACCCAAAACGACACCGTCAGTTTTCTGATCAAAGACCCAATTTGTCGCGTGGGAACAATTGTTGTCGATGAAGCGCAAAAGCAGCAAGGAATCGGCCGCCAACTGCTCCAAGCCTGTGAGCAATGGGCGCGCGACGCCAATGCCACACAAGTTCGATTGGAAGTGATGGAATTCAATCAGCCAGCACAGCGCTTTTACGATAATCAAGGTTTTAAAACTAACTCACGCATTATGCTGAAACATTTGTAACGATAACGACAATTAAGCGCTTTTCACGACTAAACCCACCTAAATCGCATTTATCGATGCAATTTACCCCCTGATTTTAGAAAAAGACGATATGATGTGCGGATAAGGAGATTCGAACATGATTTATCTTTTCGATTGGGGGAACACCTTGATGGTAGATTTCCCTCACGCACAAGGAAAAATGTGCGATTGGGAACACGTAGAAGCAGTTCCTCAAGCCAGAGAAACACTGGCAATACTTTCCCAAAATCATCCCATCTACATTGCGACCAGTGCATCTGATTCCAACATGGAAGAGATTCAGCGTGCATTTGTTCGCGTCGACTTAGACCAATACTTAAATGGCTATTTTTGTTTTGCCAACCTCGGTATCGCTAAAAACCAACCTGAGTTTTATCTCGCCATCGCAAAACAGTTAGGGGTTAACGTAAGTGGAATAACCATGGTTGGCGATTTACCTCACAAAGATATTTACCCTGCGATGAAAGCGGGCGTAAACACAATTTGGTTTAACCCAACGGGCGCTGATGCACCAGCCGAAGCCATTCCTAACCAAATTCGTTGTTTATCTGAGCTTATCCCCTAACCGTTACTAACCTGCACTAATCAAGGAAGATGAATGCAAATCAGATCCATCAAGGTGAGCGATATCGCGCGCTTCACCGCGCTGTGGAATCGAGTGTACTCCGAAGGGGAATTTTTGATTTCTCCGGCACCCGATAACGCAACGCTTCGCAGAATCCTGCAACGTGTGGAAAACGAGTCCATCCCTCAGTTTGTCGCGTTTGACCGCCAAAAACTTATCGGTAGTGTTGAAATCTACCCAGCTGAGATGTGCGGTTACGAAAGAGGGCAACGCCTTCGCGTCGGTATTCTTGGTATTCACATCGACAAAAACTACCGAGGCAAAGGATTGGGGCGGAAACTATTGGCAGTCGCGATCGCACGTGGTTGGGAATTTGGTTACGACCAAATCGCACTCTACGTATACACAACCAACACACCAGCGATTGCTTTGTATGAACGGTTTGGATTTGAACATCAGGGAGAACTTGGGGAAGTGACCTTGCCAAATGGTAAAGTCTTGATGAGTCAAAAAATGATATTGTATAAAGCGCAAAGCCGTTCGAAAAGCCCAGATTTGTAGAGTCACGATAACCGTTGTTCGCAACACTTATTCGGAGTTAACACCCTTGCGTCACATGCCCTCGAACAATTGAATCGTTAGAGGCTTGATTCACGTAGTAGAAATAGCATGCTTCTTCTGCCAGTGTGTAACCTTGCGGCCAAATGTACACCACGCGATCAACACCCGATTTATCTAAGAACTGATAATCAGGAATAGCGACAAAATGAGCACTGTTTGGGTGCTGCTGACCGATGATGCAAAAATCACTGCCTTTGCACGGCACGTCAATTTTCGAATAACCTCTGGCTGGTAGATCGATTTCTAACAAAGCTCGAATACTATCGGCACTCGCTTCTGGCATGCCTTTGCGTGTTTTGACATGTCGGTCAATGTAGTGAACGTGCTCTTGGCCGTAAGCGTTATCAATCACAGCTTGAGCATGAAAGAATTTGAGAGCCGTACCCAAAGAAGACTGAGAACTGTGCAGCATCGCAGCGTATGCTTGGCGATGAATATCGAGTAGTACTGGTAAAGCAGCTAATGCGATGAAAGCCAAAGTGGTAAGCACTATGGTGATTTCCATCAGCGTAAATCCCTTTGATTTCACGTTTCTTATCTCAACTAGCCCAAGACAATAGCCCCACATCCATGTGAGACCGAGCCAATATATCGCCAATTTTTTACGATTAAAGACCCAAAGGGTAAGAAGAGACAAACACCACGCAAACTTGAGAACAGCACCCAAAGAGCAGTGTAACAAAACGACGCTATGTGTCAGATATTAGACGATTTTTACTCTCTAGTTACTGAGTAAAGGCACATTATTTCGCACCAGACCACGACGAACATTCGTGCACATTTTGCCAAAACGACGAATCTCATCGAACTGCGGAACAATGCCGCGCTCCATGGCTGACTCCCAATAAGTGACTTCTGAATCGACCATTTCCAACAATTTCTTCGGACAGCCAATGCACTGCCCTTCTGGTCCACATACAAACGTTTCTGGTTCATAAATTGGTAGTTCCGCTTTTACTTGCTCGATGATGCTACGCATGGCGGTCATTCGATCTGGCTTTACCTTCATCATTCTGCTCCACGGATTAAGATGAAGCAGATTGTACCCACTGGTACGCAAATGTCCCTACCCAATTTAGGTATATTCTGTTTGAATCGATTTCTTTATCGTCAGATCCGGCTTTTTAACCACCAAATACACCGCCGTAGCTGCCAGTACGAAACCAGAAATCCCCATCCAATCAAATGACTCTCCAAACGCGAGCCAAGCCTGAATCGCCGTCGTTGGCGGCACCAGGTAGAATACAGAAGCTACGCTCGATGCAGCACCGTTCTTAACCATGTACAGCAGCAGTAGAATAGCTACACAAGAGAGCACGACGACCAACCACAACACAGTCAAAATAAACTCCAGTTCCCACTGCACTTGCATGGTTTCAAACTGCATCGCAACGGGCAGAAACATGATGAGCGCGGCCAAATATTGCACCGTCGCACCACCCACCATATCCACTTGTTGGCAATGTTTTTTCTGATAAAGCGTCCCTAGCGTGATACCAACCAAAGCCAATAAACACAAACCAATAGCCAGCACTTTATGCTGCTCGGATTGCCACTCCATTTTGCCCATCAACACCATAGCGATACCGACAAAACCAAGAGCCAAACCCAGCCATTGCGAGGGCTTAAACTCCTCACGAACAAACGCCACCAGCAAAGCCGCGGTTAAAATCGGTTGAATACCCACCAACAACGAACTCAACCCAGCAGGCATACCCAAGGCGATAGCGAAGTAAGTACCGCCCAGATAGAAACCGTGGATCAACGCACCAACCACACAGCTGTGCCAAAAATCTTTTCCTGTCGGCAACCTTCTACGCAATACCGCCACAAGAACCAAAAACAATAAGACATTGAATGCCATACGGATAGAAAGTAGTGTCGCTGGCTCGGCATATTGCAAACCAAAACGCGCACCAACGAATCCAGAAGCCCAAAGGATGACAAATACAAAAGGGATGGCTCGGATTAACATGATCGCCTCACTCACGCTTGTTTTATGTTTTGAGATACTGCTAATGTAATTAGGTACAGTGTTTTCAAAAAGTGACAGATGGAAGTGTTTTTATGGGTACAGATTTATTGGGAAGCGGTGAAGGGAATAAGTACCTCGTGGTGGAAAAACACCTCAAACAAGCCATCAATGGTGGCGTTTATCAGGCGGATGATCGACTGCCCTCCATTCGCTCGTTGAGCCAAGAATTAAACGTCAGTAAAAATACCGTGATTCGTGCGTATCAAGAGCTGGAAGCACAAAACTTGGTTTACTCGGTTCCCAAATCGGGTTATCGAGTTAAAGTCGCCTTGCCGACCTCTCGCTCAATTCCGGATCCGACTCGCGTGGATTTGCTCTCAATCTGCAAAGAAATCCTTACTTATCCTGAATACCAAGAGCGTTTGCCTACCGGTTCTGCCCACCCAAACATTGACTCCCCCGCGATCAAAAGCTTGTACGCCGAGATCGGCCGCCACAGCCGCCAGCAAACGCATGTACCGAGCCATTACCAATTACCACCCGGTGATCACCTCTTAATCAAACAACTAGCGAAAATCACACAAGATTTGGGCACGCCAGCCAAGTTGGATGAGATCATGGTGACGCACGGCGCGCAACAAGCCATTAGCCTAGCGCTGCGCGCAACGACACAAAAAGGCGATATCGTCGCGGTGGAGTCCCCTTGCTATTTTGGCAACTTATTGATGCTAGAATCACTCGGCCTCAAAGTGGTGGAAATTCCGAGTTGCCCACGCGACGGTATGTGCCCCGAAGCCTTAGCAAAAGCAATGGCGACATGGGACATAAAAGCGATCATCGTAACGCCAAACTTCACCAATCCAACTGGTGCCATGATGCCGCTAGAAAAGCGTCAACAATTACTATTGGCGTCCGGCAATATTCCTATTATCGAAGACGATGTGTTTGGCGGGTTAAGCTATGACAAGCCGTTACCAAGCTTGAGATTGCTCGATGACAAGCAACGCGTAATTTACGTGAATTCGTTATCCAAAACGCTCGATTCGCGTTTGAGAATTGGTTGGATGTTGGCGGGGCGATATCGAGATCAAATTGAACAATATCTACTGTGTGAGAACATGGGCAGTTTGAACCTGATGCAATCCGCCGTGGCAACGTTTCTAACGTCAGGCAAGTATCGAACGCATACTGCGCGAATGGGTCGGGTTTATCAAAACAACATGCGACGATTTATCCAGATGCTTCATCAATACTTGGATGAATACGAACCTCTAAAAAATCGATACCAGATCAACGCCGTACAAGGCTCGTTCTTACTTTGGTTGCGACTGCCCGAAGACACGGACAGCTATGCGTTGTATCAAGCATGCAATAAGCACAGAATCAGCCTACTTCCCGGCACCGTATTTGGCACTCAAGGGCAATATCGGCATTGCGTACGCCTCAGCGTGGCAAACTTTGGTCATGAAACCGATTGGAGTCAAGCGATGCAAACACTGGCAAAATTGATAGCAAAGCATGCCTGTTAACTCGCTCTTGCTAAATGAACTTATGCCTACACACGCAAACACGTAACAACAAAAAACTCCACGCAAAGGTGGAGTTTTTCGTATCGTCATCGCCTTCAGTGCGACTTAATTTGCCACATTCTCGCGACGTTTTCGGCTAAGTTAGCAACGTTGACGTCGGCCTCTTTCATGGCCTCAGGTAAGCTCATCGCCCTTGGTACACAAGCAAACACCGCATCAATGCCGCACTCATAAACCGCCTGATAGTTGTCGCCCACACAGCCTGCTAATGCAATGACTGGTAAATTACACTGCTTGGCGACCTGAGCAACGCCCATCGGCGTTTTGCCATGTGCGGTTTGATGATCGATTCGACCCTCGCCTGTAAATACGATATCCGCATCCGCAACATGCTGAGCAAGTTTGACCGTTTCAAGCACAATCTCAATTCCCGGTTGCAAACGTGCTGGCGTGTACCCGAGCAAGGCCGCGCCCATACCACCAGCAGCACCCGCCCCTTCACGAGTCAGTACATGCTTACCCGTCGCTTGTTCCGTCAACTCGCCAAACTTGCGCAATGCGTTATCGAGCAGAGTAACGTCTGATACGGTCGCTCCCTTTTGCGGGCCAAAGATAGCCGACGCGCCTTTGTCACCACAGAGTGGGTTATCAACATCGCACGCTACCAACACTTCGCAAGTTGCTAAACGAGGGTCAAGACCAGAAATATCGATGGACGCAAGCGCCGCTAACCCGCCTCCATTTGGGGTAATTGCATGACCAGATTCATCAAGAAACGCCACCCCCAACGCGGTCAACATGCCCACGCCACCATCATTGGTAGCGCTGCCGCCCAAACCAATGATTAAACGTTGAATGCCTCTGTCTAGCGCGTGTTTGATCAGCTGTCCGGTACCAATGCTACTGGTCAGTTTTGGGTCGCGAGCGTCACTCGGCACAAGGTGTAGCCCACTGGCCTCCGCCATTTCAATAACCGCAGTTTCGCCGTCGCCGAGGATGCCATAAAACGCTTCAACATCATTCCCTAATGGCGCAGTCACTGTTGTGAAGACTTGTTCGCCTTGAGTTGCATCTATCAAAGATTGAACCGTGCCTTCGCCACCGTCTGCGACCGGAACCGTAACAAACTCGGCATCATGCCATACGCGAGCAAGACCCGTTTTGATCGCCTCGCTCACTTGTTTGGCGGTTAAGCTTTCTTTAAATGAATCAGGTGCAATTACCACTTTCATACGTATTTCCAGAGACTTATAAGAGAACGAGGCTCAAAATGTACACCAATGCCATTGCCGTGACACCTTGAACGAGCGTAGCCATGGTTTGCGCGCGGTACGCTAAGCCCACCGACATGCGGCTAAACTGCGAAACTACCCAGAAGAAACTGTCGTTTGCATGAGAAACCGTCATCGCACCAGCACCGATCGCCATCACCGTTAATACGCGGCCCATTTCTGAATCGAGCCCCAATTGCGTAAGCATAGGCGCAACCAAAGCCGATGTGGTCACCAATGCAACCGTTGATGAACCTTGCGCCGACTTTAGCGCAGCCGCAACGATAAATGGCATGAAAATACCCACGCCCAGCGCCGATAGCGTCGTACCTAAGTATTCACCTAGCGGCGTTGCTTTTAATACCGCGCCAAAAGCACCACCCGCACCGGTAATCAAAAGAATAGGCGCAGCAGCCGTAATACCTTGGCTGATTCGCTCGCCAAATTCTTCAATCTTGTTGTCTGACTTGAGTAGACGAACAGAAAGGAACAGGCCAATCACCAATGCCGTTAGTGGCTGTCCTAAGAAAGTCAGAACATCAAACACAAAACCTTCGCCCAGCGGTAGGCTTGGGAATTTCGCGATAGAGCCAAAACAGATCAATAAGATAGGAACAAAAATAGGAGCGAATGCTTGGCTCGCCGTTGGCAATTTGCCGTAAGACGCTTTGAGTGCTTGCCAGTCTTGCTGAATTTCTTCTGCGGCTTCAATGCCATCTGGTTCAACATGTTGGAATCGGTTCGCCCACAACATCCCCGCTAACGCCGCAACCGCTGCAACAAACACACCCACACCAATCACTAAACCAAGGTTAGATTCCAGGCCTAAGTTACCCGCAGCGGCAATCGGTCCAGGAGTTGGCGGCACAAACGTGTGCGTTGCGTATAGGCCAGTTGCCAACGCCACACTCATCGCAACGCTTGAGGTTTTTAAACGCTTAGCGAGTGATTCTTTGAGCGAGTTCAGAATGACAAAGCCTGAATCACAAAATACTGGAACAGAAACGATGTAACCGATGATGCTCATGGTCAATGTTGGGAAACGCTCACCCAACACTTTGATGACCGTATCGGCCATGGTGATCGCCGCACCACTTTTTTCCAAAATAACACCAATGATGGTACCTAAAACGATAACCAAACCAATGTAACCAAGGATGCCGCCAAAGCCAGAAGCAATGGTTTTGGCAATGCTATCTGCCGGTAAGCCGTAAGCAAATGCCGCAAGAAACGCTGCGATGATCAGCGCTAAAAAGGGATGTAATTTGAATTTGGTGGTCGTGAGCACAATAAATGCGATCACCCCAAGCAGGATTAATATAAGGTTCATGATAACTCCATTTATTCTTATTTTGCTGAGCGAGTCCGTGTTGGCTCACTCAACATGTAGGGACGCATGAATTATTAATCGTTTGCTTTCGAATTCCTTTAGGCGGAGTGACAAATGATGTGGTCAAAAAATGACGAGTATTGTGCAAATGCACAATGTCACGCCATTTTTGAGAGCCGAGTCGCAATATAAAGCTCCGCTAACCCCACAAAATTGGTGGTTGGTAGCCCCGTTATGTCGGTGATTTTTTCTAACCGATAACGCAGAGTGTTCCGGTGAATAAACAGCATTTTAGAGCATTCCGTCACATTGCCATTGCATTCAAACAACGCATCTAGGGTTTTCAATAATTGTCCGGATTTGTCTTTCTCTTTCAACCGTTTCACGCCATCAATAATTTGTTCACCTTGCCAAATATCCGCCAACGGCGCTAACAGCACAGGCAAACGAAGTTCGTCGAACAGGTACTTACGTTTCTCTGGGTAGAACTGCTTGCCAATGGCTAATACCTGCTTCGCGCTTTGGTATGACAACGCGACATCTTTAGGCTCATTAAACAACTGCCCAAGCGCAATGTGAAACGTATGCGAATCGTGATCGCTTAAACGCGACATCAACTTATCAATGCGCTCACTTTCAACTTGGCTATCCCACTGCTTGGCGGAATGACACGGTTTCAACACCACAATTTCATTCACTGAGACAATCGCAACTAGGTTGTTACGCTCTGGGTATTCAAGCAGTTCAACAATATTGCGCACACTCTTCATGCTTTTTGAGGCCGACGGCGTCGAGACTTCAATCACCGTTGCCACCCGTGGTTGAGTAACATCGATAGAAAGACGCATCGCCCAATCTTTCAGCTCTTCATCGGTCAATTTGCCATTGATCCAAGCCAGAATAAACTCTTCACGATGACGCCTGTCCCACTGAAATTTTTCCACCAGCGCGGCTTGCTCGATTGTCAATTCAGCGGTCATTTTAACCAGTTTGGCAAAATCTCGGATTTTCTCCGGCTCGCCTGTGACACCAACAATACCGACCACGTCGCCATGTAATTTCAACAACATATTGATACCGGGTTTGACACCCTGCAACGTCAAACATTGCTGCTCATTCAGCTCTAGCGAATCGCCATGATTCAGCGCCAGTACCGCGCCATCATGCACTTGCCCAACACGTTTAGGGTCGCCACTGCCAATGATGATGCCTGCCGAGTTCATCACATTCACATTGTGACCAATGATGGACATGGTTCGATCAACAATTTGTTGTGCTAAAGCGTGGTCGAGAATCACCATTTCGAGTTTCCAAATTGACCGTTTAATCACTCAATAAATCACAAATGGCAAACTATCGCGATGCTGCGGTTCTAAATAATGGAAGCAGCTCAAAGCATTATCCAATTACCCACATTTAAAAAGTGGATTAAACCTTCATTTTTAGCAGCGGGTTATATACTTAGAACAAAGGTTACCAATGCATTCTTCACTGTGCATTGATGCCACTCGTCTACCTACAGAGGAGAGATCAACATGGAGTTACGGAATAAATCGGGGGAAGTTGCAAATATTGCTGATAACCTCACTTTGAAGGAAATCACAGAAATGGGCTACACCGTAGATTTATGCGATGAAGCATTTGCTCCTGGAGAGCATTGGAAAGCGGAAGGTAAAACGCAAGGTATGGGCGAGTATCCAGAGGAGTAAACGTCCTGACGAGCCAGCGCACAAAAGCGTTCCACAAACAGAAAAACCGAGCGACTTAACGCTCGGTTTTTTACTTTTGAACTTCTTGAATAAACAAGCTCATCTCTTCAAGATAATTGCCGTTTGAGCATCCCCAGTCGGTGACCTCAATCAACTCAGTAACTAACTGTCCAGACTCATCATCTTGCACTCTCTGCACAAACGCTTCAAAGCGTTCCAGTTGCGCCTGACTCTTAACGCCATGCACGGCATATTCTACAAGCAAGCCGTTGTACGTCTGCCAGCGCTGATCGCCCGCAACATCATTGCTTAAAATCACAGAACACTTTTGTTGAATGCTTTCAACCGCATCATTTCTTGGTGGCGCGACTGTGGAACATCCAACTAAAATCGTACCTACCGCCAATAACGTAACTTTTGTCTTATTTATCATATCGTTTCCAACTGTATCGCCACGATATGGAAATCTTATTACACCTGATAAGGATCATCGATAGCGCACCGCAGATTAATTACTTAATAAACTGTAAACTCCATACCAGTCTTAACACTGCAAGCTCATAACTCCTATTAACTCACCCAAATGTAAACAAATAGTAAAATCACCTTTACGCGATGCAAAATCGACAAATGAGATTAGCGTTCCTTTCTCGCGACCAAGCGTGCAATAATCAACTGTCTACATAACGAAACCATTTGAAGGATCAAAATGACCGCAACGGATTACCTCAACGACCTCAATCAACGTTACCTTGCGATTCACCGCACCAAAGAAGATTTCTTTTGGGAAACTTACATGGGGATCAGCGATGACCATGATGGCTCGACGCAAGCACAAACGGCATGGACAAGCTTTTTAAGCAACGCCGAGCAAATTACTGCCATCAAACAACAGCTTGAAGCCGCGGACTCAATTACCGACCCACAAGAGAAACAACAAACCATTACGGGTCTATCTGGTTGGCTGGCGATGTTTGAATCTCACGCTATCGAGGGCGAAAAAGCACAAGCGTTGAAAAACCAGCTCATTGCCTTTGAAGCTGAGCTCTTCGAGAAAAAACAGAACCACGTACAAACATTTACCGATGAGAACGGCGAGCAAGTAGAAGGTTCACTTCCCGTATTAAGCTCAACCATTCGCACCAGCAATCATGAAGAAGTTCGCCAATCGGCTCATCAAGCGTTGCTGAACCTTGAACAATGGCTACTGCAAAACGGCTTTATTGAACTGATCAAACTGCGCAACCAGTTCGCTCGCTCACTGGGTTATGCGACTTTCTTTGATTACTCCGTGCAAAAAACGGAAAAGATGAGCTCCGAGCAGCTATTCGAGATTTTGGAAGATTTCGAACAACGCACGCGAGATGCGCACCTAAACAGCTTAGAAAACTTGGCGAAAGAGAAAGGTGCCAGCGCACTCACTGGCTACAACTTTGTTTACTCATTCGCGGGTGACGTTATGCGTGACCTTGACCCATACGTGCCGTTCTCAAAATCTCTGAGACGCTGGGTAGAATCATTTGGTCGCCTAAATATTGATTACTCTGGCGCGACGCTAACGCTGGATTTACTAGATCGCAAAGGTAAGTACCCGAACGGGTTCTGCCACGGCCCTATCCCTTCTTTCTATAATCAAGGCGAATGGGTCGCAGCACAGGTGAACTTCACCAGTAATGCCAAACCAGACCAAGTGGGCAGTGGCTACGATGGCATTAACACGCTGTTCCACGAAGGCGGCCACGCAGCACACTTTGCGAACGTAAAAATGAACGCGCCTTGTTTCTCGCAGGAGTTTTCGCCGACGTCAATGGCTTATGCAGAAACTCAGTCGATGTTCTGTGATAGCCTGTTAACCGATGCCGATTGGCTAAAACAGTACGCACTGGATGATGAAGGGAATTCGGTTCCTGATGAGACAATTCAAGCGATGATCAACAGTCGTCAGCCATTCAAAGCTTATGAAGAACGTAGCATCTTGGTTGTGCCATATTTTGAGCGCGCGTTGTATCAATTGAGCGATGACGAGTTAACGCCAGAGCGCATCACTAAGCTCGCTCGCGATTGTGAAAAACAGATCCTTGGTTTGGAATGCAGCCCTCGCCCACTGATGGCGATTCCACATTTGCTATCCGACGAAGCAGCTTGTGCGTATCAAGGTTATCTACTCGCGCACATGGCGGTGTATCAGACCCGTGCATACTTCCTTGAGAAGTTTGGTTACCTGACGGATAACCCAGAAATTGGCCCACTGCTGGCAAAACACTACTGGCACGCAGGCAATCACTTGTCGCACAACGAAACCATTGTCAGCCTGACTGGCGAAGGCTTCAATGCCAAATACCTTGCAGACGTGTGTAACCTGTCGCCAGAACAGGCATGGGAAGTGCAGCAGAAGAAAATCGACTCACTTGCGACGCGAGAGCGAGCATCAGTCGCTTCACTGAACGCCGCGATTAAAGTCGTCGACGGCAGTAAAGAGCTGGCAAGCAACACCATCTCTGACGAACAAATGTGTGACGATTTTGAACGTTACATCGTAGAGACTTACGGTCGATAACACGCAGAAAGCCAGGAGCTCGCCTTCTGGCTTTTTATTCTTTAGCTAATGCAATAGGAAGGAAGATCCATGTACCAAGAAGTCATCAAATTTTGGTTCGAGGAGCTATCGCCCCAAAATTGGTTTGAAAACAACCCAGAACTGGACAAGCGTATTACATCGCGATTTGCCTCGGTATTAGAACAAGCCGCTCGTTGTGAACTGTTTAATTGGCGTGACAGCGCACAAGGACGATTGGCCGAAATCATCGTCCTCGACCAGTTTTCACGTAATGTGTATCGCAACACCCCAAAAGCGTTTGCACAAGACCCACTCGCATTAGCATTGGCTCAAGAGGCAATTCGGTTAGGTCACGACAAAGAATTAGCGCCCGAGCAGCTAAGCTTTTTGTACATGCCGTTTATGCACAGCGAATCTCGCCTCATTCATGTCCAAGCTGAAAAATTGTTTCGCGCATCAGGGCTTGAAAATAACTACGATTTTGAGCTAAAACACAAAGCCATCATCGACCAGTTTGGGCGCTATCCTCATCGCAATGCGATACTGGGAAGAAAGAGCACTCCCGAAGAGTTAGCGTTTTTGCAACAACCTGGGTCAAGTTTCTAAATAACAATGAATAATGAGTTAACCATGAGAGACCACGCAGTATGTTGGCCATGCTTGCTAAAACTAGACGGCGACGATGAGCTGATCTACACGCATTCCCAGTCCGACTTAGACTCTGAATGCGAAGCCCTCATTTTTGGGCAAGATGATTACGTTATCGACTCAAATGGCAACACGTTTGAATTGAAAAACAATGGCTCGAACACCACTCTTTTACATCTAAAAGAACGAACGCTGTCCGTAGAAGAGGTTACGTCATTAATCCAATCGCATGAATTCAGCCTCGCGCAACGGTGCATTATCAAGATTCATTTCACCTCGGTGAGGCAAGCTGTTGAGGCCTTAGCTCACTAAATCAATCCCAATACGCACATCATTAAATAAAATTATCATTTTTATAGTTTATGATAATTTCATGTAATCAATATCACGCCATATACTCTCCCACATCGAAACAAGACAACGTTCAAACACACATGTTGGGAGCAAACAAATGAAAATGAATCATGTCGGTATTATGGTCGGAGATATGGACAAAGCGGTTGAGTTTTACACGCAAGCGCTAGGTCTAAAAGTCGTTATGGGCAACACGAAAGTGATTGAAGAACGCGAAACGGCAATTGGCAGAATGTGTATTGCGGTCTTTGGGGAAGGCTTTAAAGGCTTCAACATTGCGCACCTTGTGACAAGTGATGGCATCGGCCTTGAATTATTCGAAATGAAAGAGCGTCAAGAGCGCCATGAAGTGGATTTTTCTCGCATCGGTATCTTCCATTTCTGTTTGCAGACAGACGATTTTGAAGGTGCTATCAAACGCACCGAAGCACTAGGTGGCAAAGTTCGCATGGACATCATGCGTTACCACCCAGAAGACGATAATAAGCCTGCGAAAATGGTTTACCTAGAAGACCCATTCGGTAACCTATTCGAGCTTTACTCACACTCTTACGAAGAAACTTACGCTTCTGATTACGAGTAATAGCCCCATCCATATTCCAAAAGGCTAGCAATACGCTAGCCTTTTTTGTTTGCTTTAAGTTGCAGTGTTTCTGCACTCGCTCTAGCAAAAAAACGTCTGGAATTTGATCATTTCTCTCACCACTTTTAAGGTCACTTTATACTTACCTCAACACAATGCAAAAAGGAGTGAAGCATGCCCACCAAAAATCCAATCGCCATCAAAGCGCTTGATCATGTTGTATTAAGGACCTGTAACCTCGATGCTATGTTGCATTTCTATCGAGACATTTTGGGCTGCCCTGTCGAGCGCCAAGTAACGGAACTTGGTTTAACTCAACTTAGGGCAGGTAACGCATTGATTGATGTAGTGACGGTAGACAGCGAATTGGGTCAACTCGGCGGAAAGCCACCAGTTCAAAATGGTCGTAATATTGATCATTTTTGCCTGCAATTGGCGCCTTTTTCCGAGGATGAATTACTGGAATATCTGCGTTCGAACGGCATTGAAACCGAAGAGTTTGCGAAACGCTACGGCGCACAAGGATTCGGTCGCTCACTCTATATTCATGATCCGGAAGGAAATGTCGTCGAGTTAAAACCTCAAGTGATTGATGAGTAAGCGAGTAAAAAACCTTGTTATATTCTGAAAATAACAAGGTTAACTTCTAAAATAATTATTGAAGTAAGAACATATTATTAAGTCAAAATTATATCTGGCTCACCTATTTCTTTTTCTCGCCACCATTGTTTATTTATATGTTCTTGATGAACGTAAAAACTCTCCCCCGGCATTGGCGTCAGCAGCGTTATATGTTCTTTTTGACAATGGGTAAGCAAATCTAAAATCGGTTCGTCCCAACGGTGAGTAAATAGCTCGTATGTAGCCCAATGCACGGGCAACAGTTTTTTCGCATTTAAATCGCGAAACGCTTGCACGGTATGATGAGCCTGCATGTGCCCCCAGTTTTCGACCGGATAACCTTGGCCTTTCACATCAGCAGCCACTTCCAAACAGGCAATGTCGATTGGTCCACATCGCAGTGCGATCTCGGAAAAGTGCGAATCGTAAGCTGAATCGCCACTAAAATAGAGCGTCTCTTCTTTGCCTTTGATGACCCAAGAAGCCCACAGGGTCGAGTTTTTATCGAAATAAGTACGACCCGAATTATGGTTAGCGGGCGTACAAATCAGTTCGATTCCGGCATAGTGCACGCTATCCCACCAATCGAATTCCACGATGTTGTCTGCGCAAACGCCCCACTTTATCAGATGCTTGCCAACCCCTAAGGGTACATAAAAAGTCACGGGTTTATCGGCGTAGAAACGTATGGTCGATGCTTCTAAATGGTCGTAATGATCGTGCGAAATCACGATAATTTCAGGAATCGGCAAACAATCTCTGGCATGGGTATTGGGAATATTGCGTTCAAACCACGCTTTTGCGATGAACGGAGAAGCGTAATCAAATACCGGATCAGTCAGAATTCGAATGCCATCGACCTCCACCAGCATGGTGGAATGGCCCAGCCAAGTAACGCGCATCGATTCACTTCTCTGCGCAAACTGCGTAGGTTGAATTGGGAAATGTGGCAGATGTTCGTTAGGACTCAATGGCGTTCTACCACCAAGATAGCTCCAACACACCTGCCAGAATGATTGCGGGCTAGGGATATTTGGCATCTCGTTTTTAACGCGGCCGTTTTCAAATTGAGGCGAGTGGTGAACACGGTGCGCCAACTGCGCATGGTAGGTTTGAGGGGAGATCAGTGAACTTGGCTTTTGTGTCTTTTGTTCACTCGTTAGGTATGTGCGCTTAAGTATCGTTTCAGACATATCGTAGTTTTGTCTCGCTTGCGAACGCTCAACAGTAGGTTTATTAAAACGTGCGTGTATGTCTATTTCGTGACCAAAATGAGGTGTAAGATGAAGATTCAGTTTCAATCAAACGTTTTCTATATTAAGGATACGGTTCTCAAACCTTCTGAATACTGCGTCGGTTTGAAAGGAGAAAGCTATGGTGACTTGCAGCCAATACGATTTTATTGAAATCGCCTGTATGTTTAAGCTCCCTATCGAGATCACGCTAAAAAATGGTGAAACTCATCAGGGCAACGCGTTCGACACAGGCTACGACATGCAGCGACAAGAGTGCTTGTTTTTAGATATGGATGGTGAGCACACCGCCTTCCCGACTGAACAATTAGTCGCAATGCGCGCGCTCAAAACCAATCCGCATTTTGACGAAGTGACATTTGAGTAAACGTCCTTCTTTCACTGGCACTGTCCAATAAAAAACGCCTCTCAAGCTGACACAACTTGAGAGGCGTTCTCTTACACTATTCACCGGAACTTCATGTTATTCACGCGACCGAATGAAAACCAGCATCGGCATCATGATCACGAACATCACTCCCACAAGCTGGAAGGTGTGCACAAACGCGACCATTTGCGATTGCTGCTGCAACATCTGTTGGTATTGGTCTAACGCAACCGGGTCGGTAATAGAAAGCCCCTGATTGGCCGCCCAGTCATGCAAGTTAGGATTATAAGGATTAATACCCTCTCCCAGCGCATGCCATTGCTGCTGACTATCACGATATTGGAACGTGGTGGCGATAGAAATACCAAACGAGCTACCAATGGTACGGAACAGATTGTAAATACTCGCCGCCGCAACAGATTGCTCTTTCGGAATCGTTAAATACGCCAAGGTGGATAGCGTCGAGAAGGTTAAACCAAGCCCCATCCCCTGAATCATACTCGGCATCACAATCCAAAATGTATCGATCTGCAGTGAGTACTGCGTCATCAAATAGCTACCAATCCCGATGCAGCTCAAGCCAAAGACTATTTTGATTCTGGGATCGAATTGCGGATTGAGCTTAATCACCAAAATCAACATCGCCGCTGACGCCAACCCACGCGGTGCCATTAATAAACCAGTGGTTGAGACCGGATAATCCAGCAAGCTTTCCAACAGCATTGGTTGTTGAGTCGTCAGGCCAAACATCGCCATCGACACCACGGCAATCATCAATGACGAGACCATAAGGTTTCGGTCTTTCAGCAGCCACAATGGCGCTATTGGACTTTTAGTTTTCCAACTGCGATAGATCCACATCACCAATCCCATGACTGCGAGCAATATCGCCGTCTGAATCATGCGTGAGTTGAGCCAGTCTTCTTCATTCCCTTTATCCAACACAAACTGCAACGCGCCCACACCTAACGCCATGTAACCGATGATCCACCAGTCAAAGTTAGGTTTGGATTTGTTGTCGATGTGGATATAGCGATAAATCAAAGAGGTACAGATCAAACCGAATGGCAAGTTGATGTAAAAAATCCAGCGCCAGTTAATGTTGTCGGTGATCACACCACCCACAACTGGGCCCAAAATAGGACCAAGCAAAATGCCGATGGAGAAAATTGCCATCGCTTTGCCTTTTTGCTCATACGGATAAATCTGCACTAACGTCGACTGCGCCAATGGAATCACCGACGCGCCGAAAGCGCCTTGGATAATGCGAAATAGCACCATCTCTTCAAGAGACTGTGCTTGCCCACAAAGCGCACTGGCAATCACAAAGCCGACCACGGCAACCAGCATGACTTTGCGTTCACCAAAGCGCGACACCCAGAAACTGGTCATCGGAATGAAGATCGCTTCCGCCATGCTGTAACCCGTCAGCACCCAAGTAATTTGGTCTGCCGTTGCGCCCAACGCGCCCATCATGTGCGATAGCGACACGTTCGCAACGGTCATATCGATTAACACCATGATGGCAGAAAGCATCACGGCGACGGTGGCAATCCCCCGTTTGTCTGCCGTAATTTGGTGGCTCATTGCACGCTACTTTGCAAATCAATGGTGACTTCTGAGCTCGCACCCACGCGAAGTTGCGGCGCATCGGCCGGTACTTCTAATGCCAAACGTACAGGGAAACGCTGTTTGATTTTAACCCAGTTACCCGTTGCGTTTTCTGGTGGCATCAAGGAGAACGATGTACCACTCGCAGGCGATAGTTGTTCTACCGTTGCTTTCCACACCACGTCTGGGTACATATCAATCACCACATCCGCATGCATGCCAGGTTTAATATGAGTAAGGTCGGTTTCTTTAAAGTTCGCGCGTACCCAATAGCTGTCTTTTAAAATCACAGGGAACAACGTTTGACCCACGCTAACGACCGAGCCTACGTGCGTATTGATCTCACCGGCAATGCCATCCACTGGTGACGTAATGTCGGTGTAGCTCAAGTTCAGCTCTGCTTGCGCTAACTGTGCTCCCGCTTGTTGAACAACCGCAGCCTCTGCGCCTTCTTCACCACGGTTCGCAATGGCTTTTTCTACCGTCGCGCGCGCTTGCTCCAGGCTCGCTTGGGCATTGGCTAGTTTGTTTTTTGCCGTATCTAAATCTTGGTCCGACGCCAGTTTGCGTTTCACCAAGGAATCCGTACGTTTGTACTCCACTTGCGCTTCTGTCAGGTTAGAGCGCGCCGCATCTAAGCCCGCAACGGCTTCAGTTACCTGCTTATCGGCAACGTCATGTTGCTGGACCGCCAATTGGTATGCCGCTTTTGCTTGCTTCACTGCCAACAAATATGGGCGTGAATCTATCTTCAGCAGTAGGTCACCTTTGTTAATAGATTGGAAGTCTTTGACATCCACAGAAACCACTTGGCCTTTTACCTGAGGCGCTACCGACAAAATTTTTGCCCTAACGTAGGCATCTTCCGTGCTTGGGTGACTGTCTGAATACTGCCAAGACCAATACATCGCACCAAATGCGATAACACAGAGAGTAAAGAAAAGAGTTTTTACCAGCTTAGATCTGGAGGAGGAATGCTTTGCGATGTCGTCGCTCATTTATATTGTCCACTTGTTCAATTATGTGATCAGTGTAGGACTTTTCGATCTTCCGACAATAAAATGATCTGCAAGGTAAAGATCCAATTTTGCATGTTGCTAAGTGGAGTAAATGATGTGCAATCAAAACGAGGATAAAAAAGAGGGGCAGTCCCCGTAACCGCCCCCAAAGTCATGCCAATAATAGTAATGTGCGTGTAACTACTGGTTTTTCTTAGAACTTGTAACCGCCGCTGATCATAAATACCCAAGGGTTAATTTTGACGTCGGTTTTTTGCTTCTCTCCACCTGCTTTGTAAGTTGCTTCTGTTTCAATGTTTGCGTACCACGCAGCAGCGTTGAGGAACCATTGATCGTTGATCATGTAGTCCACACCAATATTCGCTGCTAGACCGAATGAGTCATCCAACTTAAGATCTGAAAGACCAGCGCCTTTACCCGTGCTATTGAAGCCCTCATCAAAGAACATGGTGTAGTTGAGACCTGCACCCACGTATGGACGGAACTTACTTTGTGGCTCGCCAAAGTAGTACTGCACCATAAGCGTTGGTGGAAGGTGTTTGGTGTCCGCGATATCACCAAGACCTAACAAGTCTGTTGAAATATCGTGGCTGAATGGTGTTGCTGCTAGAAGCTCTAAACTGATGTTGTCTGTAAACATGTAGCCAAACGTCAAACCAAGCTGCGTATTTGAATCCACTTTCAATTCTTCTTGAGAACCAAGAATCTTATCGCTGCTGTCGTTTGGAACGACAGACGCCGCACCAACACGAAGAACGAAGTCACCTTGTTTATGAGCGAAAACACTTGGTGACACGAGTGCAGCAACCACTGCTAGACTGCAGATTGTTTTTTTCATTTTTATTTCCTTTCGTAGGGCTTCGTTATGTCGTACCCAAAGGGGTGCCTGCTAACTGATCTGAGATTTCAAGTAAACTCAGCGCCTTGAAGCACACGGGTATCTATATCTTTTTGAGCTGTGCGCAATCTAGCACATAGAAACCCTACTATTTTGATGGAAATCAATTTGTGAAAAATATAGGTTTTTTGTATGGAGAAACGCCATATTGATCAACAAATTATGCAAATAGGATACAATTCTGTAATGCAAACTGTGCGTGTGAGTTGCCATGCATACCCATAAATGCGAATCCTCTCGTTAAGGCTCGTAGCCAGCAAAAACTTTTTTCGTCCTCTACGTCTTCTATTTTCAAAAAACAACCCACTTAAAACGCTCGTTTGCCCCCTTAAAATCGCGATTTGAGGGGTTTGTAAAGCACTGAAATACAAGAAGTTATTTTTCTGGAAAATCAGTCACTTGGAGTGCTAGTCTGCTCGCAGCTAAGGAGAAGACATGTTAAAAACCGATCTCATTTTTGAACGAGAAAACTTTTCTCATCACGATTTTCAGAATGCTACCTTTAAAAACTGCCACTTTTATATGTGCTGTTTCGACCATGCCGATCTGCGCGATGCTAAGTTCATCGACTGTCGCTTTATCGAATCCAAAGCGCTAGAAGGGTGTAGTTTTCGCTTCGCGAACTTAAAAGACGCTAGCTTTACGAACTGCATGTTGGCGATGAGCCTGTTTAACGGCGCAAATTGTATGGGCTTGGAGCTACGTAAGTGCGATCTCAAAGGGGCAAACTTCCAAGGTGCGAACTTTGCTAATCGCGTCAGTAACACCATGTTTTTCTGTTCTGCTTTTATTACTGGCTGCAACCTCACCTACTGTAACTTCGAGCGAGTGTTACTAGAAAAATGTGACCTCTTTGAAAACCGTTGGAACGGTGCGAACCTCGCAGGGGCAACTCTCAAAGGCTCGGATTTATCTCGCTGCGAATTCTCGCCAGAACAATGGGGAACCTTTAACGTTGAGCAGTGTGATCTGACTCATGTCGAACTAGACGGGCTGGATGTTCGCCGCGTTTCTCTGTTTGGTGTTAAAATTTGTGATTGGCAACAAGAGCAATTGCTTGCGCCTTTTGGACTGATCATTCTCTAAGGAAAGGCCATGAACCTGTTTAAAGACTTACCGAATAACCTCGACGAGGAAGTGTTCGAAGACCTGCTGACCCACAAAAACCTGCGTATAGAACGCATTGTCTCAACGGGGCAAACCTCGCCCGAAAGTGGCTGGTACGATCAAGAAGAACATGAATGGGTCTTGGTTCTTAAAGGAGCAGGAGAGCTGACTTTTGAATCAGGTGTCGTGCAACGACTTGAGGCAGGCGATCACGTTACGATTCCAGCTCATACCAAACACAAAGTGAGCTGGACTGACCCAACGCAAGAAACCATCTGGTTGGCGGTGTTTTATCAATAAACACAAAACGATCTTAAACCAAAAAATAGGCGCTGAGTTTGCTCGATACTACTAAGCCGTCACTGGCACTGTTTGATTTTGATGGCACCATCACCCGAGAGGATATGTTTAGCCTTTTCCTCCACTATTCTGCTTATGGCCTGCGCAAACGAGTAGGAAAGGTCGCTATCATGCCATTTTATGCGCTGTACAAACTCGGAGTGTTACCCGCTCGTGTTATGCGCCCTCTCAGCAGTTTTATTGCATTTTCAGGGAAAGAAACGCAGAAAATTGAAGCGATTGGCACTCAGTTTGCCCATGAAGTGATCCCGCTGTACTTACGGCCAGAAGCGATGGACAGGCTGGCTTGGCATCAACATCGAGGCGATACCATCGTAGTGGTGTCGGCATCACTCAATGCGTATCTCAAGCCTTGGTGTGAGGCGAACGGTTACCACTTGCTGTGCAGTGAACTGATCTCAGAACAGCCAAAACTGAGTGGCTTTTACCAGCAAGGTGATTGCAGTTTAGAAAGAAAAGTCTCACGCGTGAAAGCGGCGTTTTTGCTCGACGAGTTTGCGTCTGTTTATGCCTACGGTGATACGCATGAAGACATTCCGATGCTCAAACTGGCAGACTACGCGATGCTCAACTGGAGCGAGTGGAGAGCAAGCGAATAACGATATGTGCTCTGATTTTCAAGACAGCCACTCAACCAAAGTGGTCGTTTTAGACTGAAAAAAACAAACCCTTCTCATGTGAGAAGGGTTTTATTGTTCAGGGCCCGAATAAATGGCTTAACGCCATACACCCCACTGACCCGTTGTGCCTGGTTCCTCACCAGACGTCCACCATTGGGCAGTCCATTCTTTACCATTGTGTGTCACCACATCACCTTGGTTGTAAACGGCTGTCTTGTCCCACAAGTTGGTTGGTTCAACTGGTGGCGTGACATCCGCTTTGATCAATGACAACGCGTAACTGAAGTCTGCGCTTGGCGCTAATACTTGGTTTGCATTCACGTTGTTACTGTCGAACATGTAGTGGTTCATCTCTTGATGCCAAATGCCCACGTACCAATCACCCGTTTGCTGCGCATTAAATTGATCCGCAATTTCTGCCGCCCAAGTCGCCGTATTGTTTGCACTGATTGGTAGTGAAATATCGACAATTTCATTGCCTGTCGCATTAAACGTACGGAAACGAATGGTATCACCCGCTTCTACTGGCCCAAAACCTTGCTGAACAAAGTAGCCTAGAGATGTCAGATTGTTGCCCGGTTCGGTTGGATCAACAGGGTCAGTCGGTGGCGTCGTGCTCGTTCCGTTTAACGTAATGTCACTACAGTTGTAGAAACCTTCCCCAGCGACATCAATGCGCTGCCAACGAGTATAAAGCACCGCATCGCCGGAACGATCAGCAGGGAAAGTCACCTGAATACGGTAGCGTTTTTCCGCATCAACATACACATCACCTGCGGTGTCGATCAGCTCTAAATCACTCCAAGTAAGAGGCTTTGAATCATCATAAGTTGGCTTGGTGAGATAGAATTCCCAGTACGATGGGTTGTGCGGCGCTTTGCCGTAAAACACCAATTCAATCTGGTTGTTTGCATCTGGCGTAACATTGGTGCGCTGCCAGTTTGGAGAAGGAATGTTCAAGCCTTTCTTAGCCGCATCGCCGGCAGAACACAGTTCACCGTCGCGAACCACGGCTTTCACATGCTCCATATCTCGGTAATTTGGTACGTTCGCCGCGATTTCGCTGCGTTGCACAAACGGATACGCGCCAGATTCTTCAAAAGCCGCTTTACACGCTTGGTTAGGGATCTCGTTGGTCCAAAAACCACCGTCTAAATAACACGTATTCTGACGAGCGCTTGGAAATTCTACCCAGCCGTGGGCGTTGACGTTAAATGAGCTCAATGCGGCAACAGCGCTTAAGCTCAAAAGAGGAAGTGTTACATGTGATTTCATCGTTCATCCTTAATTTTGCTGACTCGCCGCTCTGAAACACAAGCGGTTTAAGCAAAACTAGCAGGATGGGATTATTTAGAAGGTGAGAATAAATATGGAAATTGTAAGAGTGCCATCTGCTTTCCAGCATTTGTTGTGAACCATTCTCATACTCGACTGACTCTTTCGAGTCACTTCAAATTCATGTGCCACAAAAACTGTCACTCTCGTTTGGCTATCGCTCGTCTTTTGGTGTGTCCATCACCACCATGGTTGTGATCGACTTGACGTGTTCGCACTCACCCAACACATCAGCATGGAACGCTTTATAAGCGGCGAGATTTTGCGTCTCTACGCGTATGAGATATTCGTTAGATCCCGTAATGTTGTGACATTCCACCACCTCGTTTACAAAACGCACATGCTCTTCGAAACCCAGCTGTGCCTGCTTAGAGTGCGAGGCCAAACCAATCGACACATAAGCGACAAAGCCCACGCCAAGTTGCTGATTATCCAGTACTGCTCGGTAGCCTTTGATCACGCCTTTACGCTCTAAATCTTGCACTCGGCGTAAGGTTGCAGACGGAGATAAACCAACGCGTTCCGACAGCTCCACATTGGAGATTCTTCCGTCTCGTTTGAGCACTTGCAATATTCTTTCGTCAAATCTATCCATCATGATGTTTCATTGCTTATTTAGTTTCTAATCATCAAATAAAAGCACAATATTGACCTCAGTTCTACTTATAGTTGTTCTCAACTTATCGAGAACTGATTCAAGGAACAATCTATGGAATATCATCAACTGGGCGCTTTGGCGTTGTTCGCTTTTGTCTCCACTTTTACGCCGGGTCCCAATAACATTATGTTGATGACCTCAGGGGCAAATGTCGGCTTTAAACGCACTATCCCACATATGTTGGGCATTACCTTTGGCTTTGGTGCCATGCTAATTTTGGTGGGCATTGGCTTGATGAGCCTGTTCCACGCATATCCAATTACACACTCCATTTTGAAAGTGTTGAGCTTGAGTTATTTGCTGTACTTGACGTACAAAATCGCCACCAGCGACAAAACAGAAGCAAAACACGATTTTCGCCCGATGTCTTTTTTAGGGGCTGTTGCATTCCAATGGGTGAACCCAAAAGGTTGGTCGATGGCGTTGACGGCCATTACGGTATACAGCAGTGGCGGTGCATGGCTCGAACTGACTTTTATCGCCGGTATCTTCTGCTTAGCTAACTTGCCATCGGTAACATTTTGGACGGCGGCAGGTATGCAATTGCAGCGTTGGTTGACCACCGATAAACGCGTTAAGGGGTTCAACTACAGCATGGCTGCGCTGTTGCTTTTGTCTACGATTCCAATGATATAAGTCTATTTTGGGTTAAAAAACGACTCACTTTACGTAATTGGGAAAGGACAGATACTGCATTTTGCTTGAGGCTTTGGCGTTAATTCACAGTGTAAATTTGTTTAAAGACGCTACCCTCTTGTTAGGGAACTTGATAATCTTTAAATGAGAAAGAGAATAATTATCGAGTAAAGTAACAATGAAAAAGAAGCCTCAACCTAAAACGCTTGTTGTCACAGACACAGAAACCATCACTCCAAACATGCAGCGCATTACCTTGCAAGGTGAGGCGCTGAGCCACTTTCCTCGTGACTGCGAAGGCAGTTACATCAAATTACTGTTTAACGATATGGGCGGCGCGGATCTGAGCATCCTGCCAGAAGACGACCGACCAATCATGCGCACCTACACTATCCGACGCTTTCATCCAGAAACCAGTTCAATCGAAGTGGATTTCGTCCGACACGTAACGCAAGATCTGCAATGCGGATTTGCAGCGCGTTGGGCAATGGCCGCGCAAAAAGGCGACACGATCAGCATTGTTGGGCCAGGTAGCATCTCCAACTTAAATACTGAGGCGGATTGGTTCTTCATGGCTGCCGATATGACCGCACTTCCAGCGCTTTCTGCGAAAATTCGTACGTTGCCAGAAGAGGCCAAAGGCTACGCTGTGATCAGCGTGATGTCTCCAGCCGACATTCAACCCCTACACGCGCCAGCCGGTATGGAGTTGATTTGGCTAACTGAACAGCAAACCTTGGCTGATAGCGTTCGCGAACTCGAGTGGTTAGACGGTAACGCTTCGGTATGGTGTGCCTGTGAGTTCGATTCAATGCGCGCGCTGCGCCAATATTTCCGCAACGAGAAAGAAGTCGATCGCGAGAATATCTACATCAGCAGCTATTGGAAGCAAGGCGTGTCTGAAGATGGGCACAAAGTGATTAAACGTGAAGACGCGGAATCCAACCAATAGTGATTCATGTCTTTTCGATTCCAGCTCTCATCCTAATAAAAACGCCCGGCATCACCGGGCGTTTTAGCAACTTCAGTTGTATTAAAGTTCATGAAAACTCTAATCCGCTAGTTCCTGCGCTAAAAAGTCGATCAACAACCTCACTTTGGGCGATAAATTTCGGCTTTGTGGATACAGTGCCCAAATGCCTTCACGGTCGTCTCGGTAATCGGTCAGCACCTCGACTAGCTCACCGTTATCTAGGGCTTCTTGAACGTAATAGTCCGGCAACTGCACTAAACCCAAACCACGTTTGGCGGCGCCCATTAGCGCAAAACCACTATTGCATTTAATCCTCCCCGACACGCGCAAAGACTTATCGCGTTTATTTTCCTTAAAATGCCAATAATCGACCGAACCAACCAAGCACTGATGTCGAGCCAGTTCGGATAATGTGTGAGGCTCACCAAATCGCTCCAAATACATAGGGCTAGCACACACGTAATTTTGACGCGACGAAAGACGCTTTGCGATCATGCTGGAGTCTTGCAGGCGGCCAAGACGAATCGCCACGTCTACCCCTTGCTCTATCAAATCCAGTTTTTGATTGGTCAGAACTAAATCGAGGTCCACACGCGGGTACTTCTCCAAAAACTGATGCAAGAGCGGTGCGAGGTTCATTTCCCCATAGGTCACAGGCGCTGTCACACGCAGCAAACCTCGCGGTTCGGTTTGCATTTGCGTTACGGCAAGCTCGGCCAGTTCTAGCCCTTCGACCAAATGTTTGCACTGCTGATAATAAAGCTGTCCAGCTTCAGACAGAGAAACTTTTCGCGTCGTGCGATGCAGTAACTTGACCGCAAGACGCTCTTCAAGTGCCGATACGCGGCGACTGATTTGTGCCACTGACGTTTTCAGTTTAGCCGCGGCAGCTGTAAAGCTGTTGGTTTCCGCTACGGCAACAAACTCGCTGACTCCTTCCCAATTCGCCATGCTGTATTCCTGTCGACCTCTTCTAGACAAATAGTGATTACATTGTTCTCGTCGCGCTACGCTTTGAAAACGGGAAAACTTTACGCGTCAGGTAACGGACGAAGTTCGTCGTATTGCGCATCAAGCTCAATGCCAAAATATTCTTTCAACGTATCCAGGTAGGTTTGACCTGGCTCTAGCTCTATTTCTGTTAGCTCTTCATAATTGGTGCATCTGAGTGTGTAGTTAAGCAGCGTCACCAACCCACTTTCTGTCGCTCTAGCAGCGACTCTTGCGCTAGTAAAACGCGAATTAGGCGAAGTCGAGGTAAAGAAGTTGCTACATGCAATGTCACCAGCACACACGAACTCTAGGTCAAAGCTGTATAGATTGCTCCACACGTCCGTTCCATCGGTTGAAAGCACTTGGAGGAAATAACCAAACTGAGCATCTTTGACAAAACGGAAGGTTTGTAAATCCGTCTGAATCACTTGGTCAAGGATAAATGGCAATGGCGCTCGAGGGGTATTGGAGCCAAAACCCACATCTACAATCCATGTTTGTTCCTCGAACGTCACTAACGTGATTTGATGACTACGACCTGTTGGTGTACCAGACACATGTACACGCCCTAGCAAACTTCGCGCTTCAAACCCAAGAGTGTTGAGCACATCAAGCATTAAACCATTTAATTCAAAGCAGTAACCACCGCGAGAGTGGTACACGGTTTTTTGAATAATATCTTCAATCTCAACAGAGACGCCTCGCTGCAATGCGATGTCAAAATTCTCAAACGGCAGGCAACGATGCTGCGCCACGTGAACTCTGTGCAATGACTCCAAATCGGCGGGCAATTCACTAGGCAAGCCTAGCTTGGTTAAATAGGCACTCAGATCCGTCTTATTCATAATCACTCTTACTTAGCTGATGGTTTGACTGTTTTCTACTTTAGCCCCTCTATCTAACTTCAGGTCAATCACCTTTTCCATTTCCCTTCCGCTTTAAGGAGGCATCGCACTCTTTTTACACGCTCACCTTATCATTATTACGCATATGTAAAAATCATTTTCAAAATGGACGGATTATCATTTTTACTGAAACACCTAAAATGAGCACCAACAAAACGACGCAGCGCGGTAAGCAAACCTTAACTACGCTTATTACGTCACTCCATATACTGAAAATATAAAGGAAACATCCAATGTCGCTTGAAATCAAACCTGGTCAAACTCACATAAAATCAAAAGCAATGGTCGCTTGGGCTGCAGGTGAGCCGCTTAAAATGGAAGAAGTTGATGTACAACTTCCAAAAGCCGGCGAAGTGCTAGTACGCATCGTAGCAACTGGGGTTTGTCACACTGACGCATTCACACTATCAGGTGACGATCCAGAAGGTATCTTCCCTTCAATCCTTGGTCATGAAGGTGGCGGTATCGTTGAAATGGTTGGCGAAGGCGTAACAAGCGTTGAAGTTGGCGACCACGTTATCCCACTTTACACTGCTGAATGTGGTGAGTGTAAGTTCTGTAAATCTGGCAAAACGAACCTATGTCAGGCCGTTCGTGAAACGCAAGGTAAAGGCCTAATGCCAGATGGCACAAGCCGATTCTCTATCAACGGCGAAACTATCTTCCACTACATGGGTTGTTCTACTTTCTCTGAGTACACGGTTCTTCCAGAAATCTCACTAGCGAAAGTAAACAAAGAAGCACCACTTGAAGAAGTTTGTCTTCTAGGTTGTGGCGTAACCACTGGTATGGGTGCGGTATTAAACACAGCTAAAGTTGAAAAAGGCGACACAGTGGCAATCTTTGGTCTAGGCGGTATCGGTCTTTCTGCAATCATCGGGGCTCGCATGGCTGGTGCCAGCCGCATCATCGGTGTAGACATCAACGAAAGCAAATTCGACCTAGCGAAACAACTTGGTGCAACTGATTGCATCAACCCACAAAAATTCGACAAGCCAATTCAAGAAGTGATTGTTGAAATGACAGACGGTGGTGTTGACTACTCATTCGAATGTATCGGTAACGTAAACGTGATGCGCCAAGCACTTGAGTGCTGTCACAAAGGTTGGGGTGAGTCAGTCATCATTGGTGTTGCTGGTGCAGGTCAAGAGATCTCAACTCGTCCATTCCAACTGGTAACTGGTCGTGTATGGCGTGGCAGCGCTTTCGGTGGCGTTAAAGGCCGCTCTGAGCTTCCAGAAATCGTAAACCGTTACATGGCTGGTGAATTCGGCTTACAGGAGTTCATTACCCACACAATGGGATTAGCAGACGTCAACAAAGCGTTTGATCTGATGCATGAAGGTAAGAGCATCCGAACAGTTATCCATATGGATCAATAATGCTGCCTCAGGCTCTCCTTTTGGGGAGCCTGAATTCCTTCTGCTAATTAGAGAGTTTATTCATGACCATTGAAAATGTAAGCCAAGCCAAAGTGTTTGGCGGTTGGCACAAGCAATATACACACGAATCCAATGCCCTAAACTGCACCATGCGCTTCGCGATATTCTTGCCACCTAACGCAACGAAATCAAATCCCGTACCCGCGCTATACTGGCTCTCTGGTTTAACGTGTACCGATGAAAACTTTATGCAGAAAGCGGGCGCATTTCGTATGGCGGCCGAGCTTGGCATTGCGATCATTGCACCAGACACAAGTCCGAGAGGCGAAGGTATCGCTGACGACGAAAGCTATGACCTAGGAAAAGGAGCTGGCTTTTACCTTAATGCGACGCAAGCACCTTGGTCACTGCATTACTGCATGTACGACTATGTGACTGAGGAGTTACCTGCGATCATCGAAAGTAACTTCCCTGTCTCTGACGTGAAGTCGATTTCGGGTCACAGCATGGGCGGCCACGGAGCGCTCACCATTGGCCTGAAAAATTCAGAACAGTACCGTTCTATTTCAGCGTTCAGTCCAATCAGTAACCCAATGCAATGCCCTTGGGGACAAAAAGCCTTTACTGCTTACTTAGGCAAGGAGCTTGAAAGCTGGAAGCAATACGATGCAAGTGAACTTCTAAAACAACAACAATCACCATTACCAATTTTGGTTGATCAAGGTGATGCTGATGGCTTCTTAAATGAGCAGCTTAGACCGGAAGCGCTGATTGCTGCGGCAAGAATACACGATTCAAACCTAACCTTGAGAATGCAACCAGGCTATGACCATAGCTATTACTTCATCTCAAGCTTTATTGAAGAGCACCTCAACTTCCATGCAAAATATTTGTTTGCATAGTTAAATTAAGTAAGCTCATGAAATAAAAAATAAAGTCACCAAAACCAGGTGACTTTATTTTCTTTACGTACTAACAAATACATATCTGAATATCGATGATTTAAATATGTAAAATAATGTAACTTAAGAACAAATTCGACGTCCATTTCTCGCCTTATTAAATTCTCATTTCCGACACAGTATCTTTATTAAAAATGAAACAAAGTTGCACTAAAAACCAATTAAATACCGCGAAATCATTACGAAACTCTACTATCATCCCAAGACTCTGAGCTTTTAATTAAGAAGCAACTTAATAACCTTGACGTGACGTAAACCGACAGTTATTTTTGAAACATAACGTATTATAAAATCTCATCCGGTTGGCTCTATAATTATAAATAAATTACCGCTAGCACCTTTGTCCTAGCTAAGAAAAAAGAATAAAACTCAAAAGGGCATATGATGAAAAAGATAGTCGCGCTAGGTCTGTTTTTTGTTGCGCCATTCTTGTCTGCAAATACGATCGTATTTAGTAGTAGCCAGCAGCCTAGTGTCATACTGGAACTGGAAGAGATCCAAGCTTTACCTACCACTAGCTACACGATGACATTGCCTTGGCTTCCTGCCTCGTCAGAGTTTTTAGGCGTTAAACTCAGCACGCTTCTTACACACGTCTACGGAAAGGTACCAGAGCAGGTTGATATCAGCAGCTTAAACGACTATCACTCGACATTGTCCCGACAAGATATTCTTCGATATCAACCAATACTGGCTTATCAACAAGATCAGAATTACATAAAAGTCAGGAATAAAGGCCCTTTCTGGGTGATATATCCACTCAATCTCTATCCAGAGCTAAACTACAATAAATATCATGCGCAAATGGTATGGCAAGTAAATGAAATAAAAGAAAAATAATAAGAATGAAGTTATCAGAACCCTATTCTAAGAAACAAAGAATATTGCAATATTCTACCACCAGCAAAATGCTGCTGGTGGTGTTTGCCGTTTCTTTGCTTCTCGCGAATGTCGTGCTTTTACAGCAAACACGTTCACTCTCACAAAATTTTAATAACGAACAAAAACAAGCGACTTGGTTTTTATTCCAACTCTCCAAAGAACTATCAGAACTTGTCGGCGAGGCCAGACGGTTAGATGAAAACGTATTGAATATTGATGGTGCAGAGCTTCAATACGAGTTAGCGTGGAGTCGCTTTGACTTATTGACCAGTAGCACGAAAGCCAATAAGTTCTTTTCTCGGAACAACATGCACCTTTACTTCATTAACCTTTTTGAAGAGTTCAAAGAGCTAGAAAAACAACTAGTAGAAGCTAGAACAGGTGACAGCCAAGCTGCTGCTGCATTTTATCGTTCAACTCAAACACTATATTTAGGCTTAATAGACTTCGTTAATCAAAACTTCCGCCTAAGCAGTAAAGCTTATGAAGCACAAAAAGGTCAAACCCAGCGCTTAATGCAAGCACAATATATGTTGTTTGCGACGTTCGTTTTGTCGATTATCTCTCTAACTTATTTCTTTTATCGTGAATCCCATTTTCATAGAAAATTGGCGCTCAGCGACCCTTTGACGAACCTAGGGAACCGCAATGCACTATTCATAACCCTAAACAAATTTACTCAAGAAAAAAGGCCCTTTTCTCTCTGGATTCTAGATTTAAATGGTTTTAAAGAAGTCAACGACACACACGGACACCAAGTTGGCGACACTGTACTGCGGGAAATCGCTAGGCGGCTTAATTCTATGGCACTCAATGATTTTACTGTTTATCGCATGGGAGGAGATGAGTTCGCGGTTATCCTTGAAGGTGAACATCTCAATGAAGAGAACGTACGTGAGCAGATAAATACCGTCTTTGGTGCACAAATATTAAACTCCGATAAAGTCTCAACACTTTCAACAAGCATGGGCTTAGCGCAATACCCTAAAGACAGTGACAATGTTGACTTTCTTATCAGCATAGCGGATAAGCGCATGTACAAAATGAAATTTCAACGTTAAACGGTATATATGATGAGAAAGTTCATGCAAGTACTGCTTCTACTGGCAGTCATTGCGGCAGGTGTGCTGGCTTGGGTATTTATTCCATCGCACGAAACCATCGGGCAAAAAACGCTTGAGCAGGCACTCAACGACGACTACAGCCTCGTTGGACATCGAATCTACTCAACCGATCCGGATGCTGGCAACCGATTCGGCTACTTCGTATTGGCAACGGGCCAGAGCATTGAAGAGCAAGAGCCGTTTTTGGTCACTTCGGATCAGTTTATTCGCATGGAGCAAACGGGTGATAATACCTTGTCTGTGACCATCAATGGTCGTATTTACCATTATCATAACGACTTGTGGGTGCCAAAATCAGACGGGAAATTGCAACACTTTTTAGTCAGCGCAACCGCCAAGTACGTACGCTAAAACGGGAACATTACTACCCCCTCCCACCACACACACAAAAAAAACAAAGCCCCGCATACACTGCGGGGCTTTTTACGTGAAGAAGAAAATAACATCGAATAAATGAGCGTTACTTCGCTAACACTTTCTCTTTAATCACTTTGAGTACCCCAGCCTCTTGGTTGCTTGGCGCAGAATAACGAGCAATTTTCTTAATCTCTTCGTGCGCGTTGGCAACCGCGTACGAATGCTCACTGACTTGCAGCATTTCGAGGTCATTGAGGTAATCACCAAACGTCATGGTTTCTGCCGGAGTAAAATTCATCGTCTCTTGAAGATGCTGAATGGCCGCACCTTTAGAGGCCTCGGCATTCATCACATCCAGCCAGATTTTTGCACTCACCACGACTTTATGCGTTGCGCCAAACTTCGCGTTCATGGTCGGAAACAGGAGCTCTTCCGAACCGTCAAAGTGACAAATTGCTACCTTAATAAACTCGTCTTCGACCTCAAGCAAATCCGGCACATATTCACAGCGGTGGTAGTACTTTTGAAATTCTTCCAGCGATTGCTGATCATGCGTTTCGATGTACGCCGAGCGCTTGCCACACAATACGATGTTCGCCCCGTCAATCTCACGAGCCGCTTTCACAATCTCCAACACTTCCGCTTTAGGAATGGTACAACTGTAGAGCTCTTTGTCTTGGTACATCACCAAGGTGCCGTTTTCAGCCACATACAACAGTCTGTCTTTGATTGGCGCGAACGTGTCTCGCAGGCTGTAATACTGACGACCAGACGCAGCGGAGAACAAAATGCCTTGCTCTTCCAGTTGCAAAAACAGATCGAAAAACTCTGGATCCAAACGACCGTACTGGTCAAGCAATGTGCCATCCATATCGGTAGCAATAAATTTGATGCAAACTTGTGACATTAACGAAAACTCTAAATGATGCTGCGAAAATATATCCATGTAAGGTACAGGATCTTGTATGAATCTCAAGTCGGGATGACAACGCTTTTCGCATTCACCAAGGGTGCTGCTTAAAGTAATCTTCACTGTGATCGATGAAAGCTCTCACCGCAGGAGACAAGTGTTTACGTGATGAATACAGCGCGTAAATGTTGAGATCATTTGGCTTCCAATCCGGCAACACCGACTCAAGCTGACCCGATTTGAGATAGATATTGCTCAAGTAAGTTGGCAGCATCGAAATACCCATGCCTTGCAAAGCGCCATGCAATAACGCCGTGGCCTCATTGCTGGTTAGGCGACACTCAATTCCCACCGATTCGAACTGGTCGCCCTGAGACAAATGCCATACGTGACGCTCAAAGTTTTTGTAACCCAAACAGTCGTGTGAAGATAAATCTCGGGGATGCGCGATCGCGTGGTGAGTTTGTAAATATTGCGGTGATGCTACCAACACCGATTCGCACACCGCAATCGGCTTACCAATCAAAGAAGGATCGGGATCTGACGCAATTCGGATCGCCAGATCGATGCGTTGTTCGGTTAGATCACTCACTGAATCTTGCAGATCTATGTCGATATACACTTTGGGGTGCTTTTGCATAAAACTGTTTACTACGGGGATCAACTGTGAGAATCCAAATGAAGTACTAGACGCAAGACGGATTTTTCCGGACAGCTCACCATCAGCGGCAATGTTCGACGTCAACGTATCGGCCTGTTTTAACCAGCGCTCAATCTGAGGCAAGCTGCGCTCCCCTGCGGTGGTGAGTGACACCTTGCGCGTAGTGCGGTGCAACAAACGAGTTTGTAGCCAATTCTCCATCGACTCTACATAACGAGTCACCATTGGCCGAGACATGTCTAACCGCTCGGCGGTAGCGGTAAAACTGCCAGAATACACCACATCCACAAATACTTTTGCTGCCGTTACTCTGTCCATACATTTGATCGAAATAAGAAATAGTGATGCACATTATTGTGTATTTTTCCGAGCGTATCAATTTCCTAATATAGCTCCCGTTCCCAAGCCATGGTCGCTTGGCCCCAAATTCTTTAGGAGCTTATTATGAAAAAATTCACTTTGATTGCTGCATCCATTTTAATGGCAAGCCCTGTTCTAGCGGCAAACCACTCTCCCCTTACGCTTGAGGTTTACAACGCCGACGGTAACAGCTTCCACGTAAACTCAACCTTGGTATACGGTGAGACTGACGCCATGGTTATCGACACTGGCTTCACCAAAGCTGACGCGATGCGCATTGCCGCTAAAGTGCTGGACTCAGGCAAAACACTTAAAACCATTTTTATCAGCCAAGCGGACCCAGATTACTACTTTGGCGCAGAGGCCTTACACCAACAGTTCCCTGATGCGCAGATCATCACAACGCCTGCGGTTCAAAAAATTATTAAAGAGAAATTGGCTGGAAAGCTGGCGTACTGGGGGCCAAAGCTTGGCGCAAACGCACCGGTAAAACCAGTGATCCCTGTCGCGTACGATAAAGCATCATTAGAGCTAGAAGGTCATAAGATTGAAATCCGTGGTAACCATGGCACATCAGCACACCGCCCTTACCTATGGATTCCAGATAACAAAGCGATTCTAGGTAACGTAGCCGTGTACTCAAACGTACATTTGTGGATGGCCGATGCCGCTGACCAAACCGCTATCAATGCTTGGGAGCAACAACTTAGCGAGATGCTTGCGCTTAAACCTCAAGTGGTCATTCCTGGTCACATGAAAGCAGGCACAAAGCTGAACGCAGACACCATTCGCTACTCGCAACAATACTTGCAGGATTTTCAGCAAGCGAAAAAACACAGCAATAACAGCGTTCAACTCATTGACACCATGTCAGCGAAATACCCAGAAGCTCAATTGCCAATCGCGCTAGAAATCGGTGCTAAAGTGCATACTGGTGAAATGTCATGGTAACCGTGCATTACTTCTTCGATCCCATGTGTGGTTGGTGCTACGGGGCATCACCACTCATCGAAGCCTTGATGGACACCTCTCAATTTAAGGTAGAGCTTCATCCCGGCGGTATGATTGAGAAACGCGCGATTGAATCTGAATTTCGTCAGCACATCATCAACAGTGACGCTCGTATCGCAACCGAAACCGGAGCAACGTTTGGTGAAGCATATCTGCAACGCGTGAAAAGCGAAGATGCGTTTGTTCTTGATTCTTATCTACCCACACAAGCGATCTTGAGTGCGGAGAAAATGGGGCTGAATCCATGGCACATGCTAAAGGCCATCCAATCTGCGCATTATCAGCTCGGGTTAAAAGTGAATGAAGCATCGACGCTCAAAGCCATTGCAGAATCGCTAGGTTTAACAAGTGATGCGTGGGAGCAAAACATGGCGTTAAGCGAAGCCGAACTAGATGAGAGAATTCGCTCTAGCCGACAATTGATGCGACAGTTACACGTTGGTGGTTATCCAACCCTGATTGCAGAAGTAAATGGCGAGTACTTGACCTTGCCGCACTCGACCTACTACGACAAACCGGCACAGTGGAAGCTTGCATTACAAAAACTGCAATAAGCTCTTCCCCACTCGCTCTTGTTCTTAATCCAAGAGCGAGTGCCAACACCGACATGGCAATCCTGACTCAAACAGGTACAATCCTCGCTCGATTTTTTACTCGCGCGGATACCCACCATGCACTCGCCTGAACATTGTTTTACTCGTTTTACTGCTGATACTTCTGACTATGAATTGCCAACGCAGTTTACGTTTCCGTTCTACTACACGCCACATCCTCTTTGCGTTATGGCCGCAAAGCAATTGCAACAGCACTTATTAGCGCAAACCGACTTCGAACACGATTTTGGTGTGGTTAATGAAGAAACGGGGCGAGGCAAAATGTTTGGCGTATTGCTGGTAGAAAACCCTCAAGGCGAACTCGGATTTTTAAGTGCGTTTTCTGGCAAAATTGCTGACCAAAACTTGATTCCAGGGTTTGTCCCTCCTGTGTATGACATGCTGACCGATGAAGGTTTCTTCCGCGCAGAAACGGATGCCATCAACGCCGCCAATGCGGAGTACAAAACCTGTGCCGCGAATCCGGAATTGGCAGATCTTAAAGCGCAAATACAAGCCGACCGAGCCGCTTATCAACAAGAAGAGCAAACACAGCGCCAAGTGATGATTGACGGCCGCGCCGCACGCAAACGACAGCGTCAACAGGGCGAGCAAACACTCAATGCCGATGACCTCAAAATCTTATTGGATGAGTTGGGTAAGCAAAGTGTCGCCGAGAAAAACGTTCTCAAATACTTAAAGCAAGCGTGGGATGAAAAGCTTGCAATCAAAGAGGCGCGCTTGGCCGAGTTAGAGCAGCAACTTGCTCATCTGAAAGAACAGCGCAAAACGCTCTCCAACGCTTTGCAGCACAAATTGCATAAACAATACCGCTTTCTAAACAACCATGGCAAAACACGCGACTTGGTGGACATTTTTGCGGACACCACAAACCCAGTACCACCAGCAGGTGCAGGGGAATGTGCTGCGCCAAAACTGCTCCAATACGCGTTTAAATACGGATTCAAACCGCTGGCGCTGGCAGAATTTTGGTGGGGTGTGTCGCCAAAGTCTGAGGTTCGCCAACACAAAAAATTCTACCCATCGTGCAACAGCAAATGTCAGCCGATTTTGGGCCATATGATGCAAGGGCTGGATGTCGAACCTAACCCATTGGCGGAGAATTGGGCAGAAGACAAAGAGCTAGAGATAATCTACCAAGACGACGCTATGGTCGTCGTCAACAAGCCCTCGGGCTTACTTTCAGTGCCTGGTAAAACTATCAAGGACTCTGCTTATACGCGCCTACAAGCGATGTACCCTGATGTGGAAGGGCCGTTTGTGATTCATCGTCTCGACATGGCGACCTCTGGCATTTTGGTGTTTGCCTTAACTAAGCGCGCGAACAAAAGTCTGCAAAAACAGTTTATGGCTCGCGGCGTACAAAAACGTTATATGGCACTGCTCGAAGGCGTATTAAACGAGCCTGAAGGGGAAATTTCACTGCCAATGCGTGGTGACCCCGACGACCGCCCACGTCAACTGGTGTGTTTTGAACACGGGAAACATGCAGAAACCTACTGGCAACTGATTGAAGTCAAAGATGGACGCAGCAAGGTATACATGTATCCGAAAACCGGGCGAACTCACCAACTACGTGTACACAGTGCTCATCACATGGGGTTAAACATGCCGATGGTTGGTGATGGTTTATACGGCGAAAAATCGAATCGCTTACACCTGCATGCTGAGATGCTAGAGCTGGATCATCCATACAGCAAAGAGCGTATGGTGTTCCGAGCTGAGTGCGAATTCTAACGTCTTCCCGATTTTAAATAACAAAAAGGCACTGACTATCAGTGCCTTTTTTTGTTTTCTAACAACAGAATAAGCGTGATGCGCGATACCGAAAACCGTTAGCTCACCTTAAACTTGGTCCACACCTGAGAGCGCCAACGTCTTGCCATGATGATACCACGTACCCATTCATCGAGAGCGATTGCCATCCAAGCCCCTAAAACGCCATAACCCAAGTGGATGCCAAAGATGTAAGAGAAAAGCACGCCTAGTCCCCACATACTCAAAATCCCCATTTGCACTGGGAACTTGATGTCACCCGCGCCTTTGAGCCCCGCGATAAAAATCAGGTTAAACACACGTCCGGCCTCGAGCAAAATTGAGCCCATGACTAACGAACCTGCCAATGCGAGTATCTCTGGTTGATCGGTAAATACGCGCAGAATCTCTTCTCTAAACAGGTAAATCAGTGTGGTTGCCGCCGTTGATGCCACAAATCCCACTAAGAAGTAGATTTGTACGCGTTTTAAAATGCTACTCACCCAACCTTTACCGATGTAGTAACCGGTCTGAATTTGCGCAGCCTGACCAATTGCCAGCGCGAAAGTAAACGAGAAACGGGCAATGTTTTGCGCATAAGTGAAAGCCGCCAACGATGCCGTCCCCATTTGCACCACAAAGTATACAATGCAGATTTGCGCCACGTTGTAAGATAGCACCTCACCCGCGTTCATGCCGCCGATTTTTAAGATTTTTTTGTAAATCTCTGCCGGTACTTGTTTCATGGTCGACATTGGTAGCTCAATGCTGCTGCGCGCGAGAATAAACCATAACATTAACGTACCGATGACTTGGCTGACGACGGTTGCTATTGCCACGCCTTGCACGCCATACACAGGTAAACCAAATGGCTGGTAAAGCGCAATATAGTTACCAATGATGTTGAACACACCCGAGATCAAATTCACCACCATTGGGGAACGTGAATAACCATGACTACGCAGAATAGTTGTAAAAACAACGCCAATCGTAACGTTAAACGTCATCGCACCGCTTATCAGCAGATATTCATGAGCGTACTGCTCGACTTGCGCTTCCAAGCCGTAATACGGGAGTAGGTATATCGCACCAAGCACGGCAATCACACTCAATAGCACACCGACGAGCACAGACAACGCAATACTCGCAACACCAACGCTCACTGACTCTTGCTCGCGTCCAGCGCCATTGTATTGGGCAATCAAAATCCCCGTACCGCTACTGACAAACGTCGAAACGATGATTAAAAAGAAGGTAATCTGCGTGATCACACCAACAGCGGATACGGCTTTGTCTGAGTAGCCACTCAGCATGAACACGTCACTGGTTCCTAAAGCCGTCCGTAGCAAAATTTCGACAAGAATTGGCCAAGCTAATGCCACGATGGACATTCGTTGGTTGATGTTTTGGCTTTTAGGCATGCTTGTAACCTATCCTACAACTAAAAACTGCCTCACAATTTTGTGAAGCAGTTTAAAAATAGTGACTCGAACGAAGCTCGATATGAGGTTGTGATTTAGCGCGGATTCTAGTCGCATATTGGTCATAACGACAACAATATTTCGCCCTGTTTCGGAAAAATATTTCTAATGCATTTTCGAAACGACATATGCCTTGACGATACGTAGAGCAGAGATTGGTGAACAATACTCTCAATCAACGAGCACCGAACAGAATCAGGATAATCAATAGTAATATATCTAACTAGATATATTACTTTGAGTTATCAGTCCAACCATATAGAGCCATGAAGAACCGTCATGAAAACCTGCATGCGCCACCATTCCTCTTTGAACACTCGCACCAAATCACACTGATGGCTTTGCACTAAAAATGACTGATATCACATTTGGAAACTTTGTTGTTCTATTTATCGCGAAAATACCGCCTAGAATAAGCGTACACGTTAATTAAGCAAGGATACGTAATGTCGACATTGGCTGGGGCGCGCTTAGAAGAAATGGCGGACATCCGCTCAACAAGAAAAAAGAAAATTGTCTTTTTATGCTCCAGTATCGCCGCTGCCTGTTTAACTTATGGTTCCATTGCTCAATCACTTGAGAATAACTGGGGTTTAAGCTTTTTCCATGCTTTGTGTGCCTTGGCATGCTTAGCAATCAGTTATGTAATAAAAGTCCAGCGGCACCATCAATACGCCGACTTATGGCTAAGTGCTGTCTTAATGTTCGAAGGGTTATTGTTACTTCTGTATAACGACGCTCCGTCAGGCAAGATGCTATGGCTATATCCTATTGTCGCCACTCTGGTATTAATTAATGAGTTTAAGGTCGGTCTGTTGTTCAGTGGCACCTACATTTTACTGATCTTTTTTGGGGTCGCTTTTTTAGATCGACTGCCAACAGCCACAGAAATCATAGAGCGGAGATTGATGCTGACCCTGATAGCGACCGCGTTTGTGTGTCACACGTTCTCGTATTACTACACGAAAGTCCTCAATTACATTCAAACACTGTATCGTGAGGGGATTGAGGAGTTAGCATATTTTGACCAGCTCACTGGGCTTGCCAATCGCTGGAGCTTTGAGACTTGGGCGCGCGCAAAGCTCGATGAAATCAAGCACTCATCTGATGACAGCATCACCGCATTGGTCTTTCTCGATATCGATAACTTCAAGCACATCAACGACACCTACGGGCACGATATTGGTGACCAAGTACTTCAAGCCTTCGCCACTCGATTAAAAAATAACATTCGCAACAAAGACAGAAAAACAGATAAACACGACTACTCCATCGCTCGATTTGCGGGCGACGAGTTTGTAATCATGCTTTACGATGTAAAAAGTAAAGATGACCTCGACAGCATCCTAAAACGGATCGTGAATCTGTTTCCAACAGGTTACCGAAGCTACGATATGATTAACGAGTTAACGATGAGTGTAGGTGCTGCTATCTATAAGCAAGATGCAAAGGATTTGTCTGAATTGACTCGATGTGCAGATAAAGCAATGTACGCAGCTAAACATACTGGTAAAAACCAGTACGCCTTTTATGAGCACTGCAATACTGAAGAACAGTCAACATCTGATGCACCAGCGGTACCAGAAGCTTGCTAATGACTAAGCGAACACATGCATCACCCAAAGCCCCACAACGAGGAATACGATTAACCACACTACTTGCAACGTTCTGTTCGGCTTGTCTTGCTGACGAGTGGGGTGATCTTTAAACGCACGGCCCTTCATTTTGCCCATTAAGCTCTTCCCTAGAGCACGTCGATAAAATTCACGTCTCTTATGAGCGGCGTTGGCAACTTCGGTAAAGCGCTGTCTTTGCTCATTGGTGAGATCTTTATCCTCGTAACGAGGAGGGAGATCAGAATGCTTGCGTTGTACTGCCATCACTTCCTCCCTGGTCGATGGGTACATTTTTATTAAGTATATACCCAAATAACCAAAAAGATGCGTTATAAGTGAAGCACATAGACGAAAAAACCACCCGAAGGTGGTTTTATGACGAGCAACAAATGAACGCTAGAAGTACTCACATAAATACGCAGTCGCTTCTTTCACTTGAAGCTCAAATGAAGAACTACCTTCCACTTCAAAAAACTCACCACTTTGATAAGTCGTCCAATCGCTCTCGCCAACACGCTTGACCACAAGCGCACCTTTTACAACCGTCATACGCTCTGGTGCTTGAGTACCAAAAGTGTACTCACCAGGAAGCATCACACCAACGCTAACATCCTGATCTTTCTGGTTAAAGCCTAGTGATTTTACACTACCAGCAAAATAGCTATTTTCCTTAATATTCATTATTGGTTTCCTTATCAAAAGTCCGCTCTTTTTTACCTTGTTTCTTTCCGTTACTCAAGCTTTGAAAGCCATTAAACTCAACGTAATAACGCACATCCTTTGCTACTGAGCGAGAACCTCTTTTCGCGAGGATTAATCAGGCGACCTAAACCGAGCAAGAAAACCTGCGAAGTAATGAATGTGAGCAAACAACAAAATCATCAATAAGATGTGTATCTGAATGTAAAAGTGGACATTAGATCATAGTTTCGTCGTCTCAATGGCGGGATTGTTTGTTTTTAAAAAGGAAGGTTTCCACCATGTTAAAAAAGTGGAGAAAATTAGATCTATGACGGACTCGACTCGCCGAAGGCGAAAAGCACGACAAGAACCAAAACTTTCATTTTTGGCTCGCCACCAATCCAAAATCCTCAAGAGTACATTTGTCTGCTTCGGGATGGGTCTGTTGACGTTTTTTGGCTATCAAATCCACCTCTCCTATCAAGACCACATTGATCCGGAAAAGGTGTACGGCGAATGGATTGAGATTGGCGCGCCACCCTACCAAACAGAACGTCTCGTTTTCACTGAAGATGGGGTATACCGAAACCATCGACTTATTACGACGGAATTTGAATTCGATGGCAACGTCATCACGTTGAATACCGGATTAGGAAAGACCGCGTATCAGATCTCGGGCTCTCATCTTTCACCTCAAATACGCCGTATTGAGCCTCTTATTCCAGATCAGCGATTCATTCGTAAAGGATTTGAGCATACCGTTCAGGGCTCAGAAACCGGCGCAGCCTCTAAACGTCGCGCGGCGTTGAGTGAACACTTCAGCCGTGACTAATACGTCTTCACGGCTATTTTTCCTTTCAATTCTCTTTCTATATCAATGAAACAAAACCTTAATAAACAACAAAATAAGGCCTTCATCGCATTTAACCAACTCGTTACTGAGTAAACAATAATTTTAGTTTCTGCTGAGATTTTATAAATTATTGACTCAGTCTGACACTTTCTGTGTAACAGAGTGCGAGTTTTAGTTAAGTTCTCTCAAGTGCCTCGAAAACCGTCTTAATTTTTTTTGACGAAAAAAAACTCTCTGAAATGCTGAGTGTGATGCTTTTGCACGTGGAGTAAATCCAATCATCTTATCTGGTGCAAGAGCAGCCTATGTTCTAGGTAGAACATGAATCCAAGGATTGAGAGAGAAGTTATGATTCGATTTAACCTATGTGCAGCTGGAGTTGCTTTAGCGCTATCAGGTGCTGCAGTTGCGGCTCCAACCGCACCAAGTATCGATATGTACGGTTCCAACAACCTTCAGTTTTCTAAAATTGAGCTCGCGATGGAAACCACGTCAGGCTACTACGACATGGTGAAATACCATGAGCAAGCGAAGATCACTGTTAAATTTAACCAGTGGAGTGGCACACCTGGTGACACTTACAACGTCTATTTTGATGGTGTAAAAGTAGCAAGCGGCCCTATCACTGGTAGCCAAACGACAGCTTCGTTTGAATACGGCCAAGGTGGCTTATACCAAATGGAAATCGAAGCATGTGATGCGACAGGTTGTGCGAAAAGCGCACCAGCTGAAATCACGATTGCAGATACCGATGGTTCTCACCTGAAGCCACTAACGATGAATGTTGATCCAAACAACAAAACCTACAATACCGATCCAAGCGTCGTGATGGGTACGTATTTTGTTGAATGGGGCATCTATGGCCGTGACTACACCGTCGATAATATGCCGGTCGACAACTTGACTCACATCCTTTACGGTTTTATCCCAATTTGTGGCCCAAATGAGTCTGTGAAGTCTGTTGGCGGCAACAGTTTCAACGCGCTACAAACTGCTTGTACAGGTGTGCCTGATTATGAAGTCGTTATCCATGACCCTTGGGCTGCTTATCAGAAGAGCTTCCCACAAGCTGGTCATGAATACAGCACGCCTATCAAGGGTAACTACGCAATGCTAATGGCATTGAAACAACGTAACCCTGATCTAAAAATCATCCCATCGATCGGTGGTTGGACACTGTCTGACCCATTCTTCGATTTCGTGGACAAGAAAAACCGAGACACATTCGTCGCATCAGTTAAGAAGTTCCTGAAAACTTGGAAATTCTACGACGGTGTTGATATCGACTGGGAATTCCCTGGCGGCGGCGGTGCAGCAGCCGATAAGGGCGACCCTGTAAACGATGGCCCAGCATACATCGCACTGATGCGTGAACTGCGCGTAATGCTTGATGAATTAGAAGCTGAGACAGGCCGTACTTACGAGCTAACGTCCGCTATCGGTGTCGGTTACGACAAGATTGAAGACGTAGACTACGCAGATGCGGTGCAGTACATGGATTACATCTTCGCAATGACTTACGACTTCTACGGCGGTTGGAACAACGTTCCTGGTCACCAGACTGCGCTTTACTGTGGTTCATTCATGCGTCCTGGTCAGTGTGACGGTAGTGGCGTTGATGAGAACGGCGAACCGTACAAAGGTCCTGCTTACACAGCAGATAACGGCATCCAACTTCTTCTTGCTCAAGGCGTTCCTGCAAACAAGCTAGTACTTGGTACAGCAATGTACGGTCGTGGCTGGGAAGGCGTAACTCCAGATACACTCACAGATCCAAACGACCCAATGACAGGTACTGCTACAGGTAAACTGAAGGGCAGCACAGCGCAAGGTGTTTGGGAAGATGGCGTAATTGACTACAAAGGCATTAAGTCATTCATGTTAGGTGCAAACAACACTGGCATTAACGGCTTCGAGTACGGCTACGATGCACAAGCAGAAGCACCATGGGTATGGAACCGTACAACGGGTGAGTTGATCACATTTGATGACCACCGTTCAGTGCTAGCAAAAGGTAGCTACGCGAAGTCTCTTGGTCTTGCTGGTCTATTCTCTTGGGAAATTGACGCGGATAACGGTGACATTCTCAACGCGATGCACGAAGGTATGGCTGGTGGTGTGGTTCCTCAACCAAACCGTAAGCCAACCGCAGCCGCTGGCGCAGATCAATCGGTAACAGGTCCTGCAAATGTGGTTCTAGATGGCAGCCTGTCAAAAGACTCTGACGGCACCATCGTAAGCTACGCTTGGGAACAAGTATCTGGCACAGCAGTGGCACTAACAGGTGCAAACTCAGCGAAAGCAAGCTTTGATGCAGCAGAAGTTACTGTTGAAGAGCAATTAACTTTCAAGCTGACGGTGTCTGATAACGAAGGTGCAACGGCATCTGACCTCGTTGTAATAACAGTGAAACCAGCAGGTGTTGTTGATCCAGTGAACAGCGCACCAGTAGCGCAAGTTGTTGCTCCAGCAACAGCAAACGCTGGTGACGTTGTGGTTGTAGATGCATCTGCGTCTAGCGATGCAGACAACGATACCCTGACATTCAACTGGACTCTACCTCAAGGTCTGAATGCAACGGTTGAAGGCTCTAAAGTCACGTTCACTGCTGCGGAATACCCGCAAGACACAAGCTTAAGCTTCACTGTAAGTGTGAGCGACGGTAAAGCGTCTTCATCGGCAAGCGCGACAGTGGTTGTTGCACAGCACACAACCGATCCGAACCCTGGTACTTGTGACAACGCATGGGATGCGAGCGCAGTGTACACAGGTGGTAACCAGGTGACTCACGCAGGTAAAACGTGGGAAGCGAAATGGTGGACTCAGGGTGACGATCCTAGCCAATCTGGCGAATGGGGCGTTTGGAAAGAAGTTGGCGTAGCTAACTGTAACTAATTTCAGCCTTGCAGACGTTCTGCTAAATAAACAAAGGACAGCTTCGGCTGTCCTTTTTGGATTTAACCTCTTAACGAGAAGAGCAACACCAGAGACGAAAAAATCTGAGGTGTTACTTTCAAATCGAATTAGCGCAAAACGAAGCGAGTCAATCAGTAAAAGTAAGGGTTACCAAGCACTATCGAGCAAACGGTCAAAACTACTGAAGACTTGCTCACACTTCATCACTCGACCATGCCCCTGACCTTGTGTTGTCACTAACTCAACGTTTTTAATCTCTTCAGCCGCTTTTGCCGAGACACTGTATTTGGTGAACTTGTCTTGCTCATCATGAATAATAATGGTGTGAGACGGACGCTCAGACAAACGCTTCATCGGATCAATGGACTGTAACGGATAACCAAATTGGTCTTCAACTTCTGAAACCACAGCATTAAAAAGCTTCATCGAGTAACCGGAACGTGCAATGCTACCGAATAAGTTCTCTACGTAATTTAATACCGGAGCAATAAGCAGCAAAGGCTTGTTTTCTAATTTGCTGTGCCTACACTCAAGAGCAGAAGCGGTGCCCATGCTGTGCCCAACTAGGCCAACAATATCCTCGACCGTATCCAACACATCTTCTAATCCTCTGACAAACCCCGGAATGTGCCCATACTTCCCCTCACTCTCACCATGTGCCGGATGATCGTACGCCAAAGCAGTAAACCCTTTCGACGCAATATGTTCCATCAGTGGATAAAACTGACTTGCCGTGCCAGACCAACCATGAGTTAGCACCCAAATAGGTCCAGAGCCCAAAGTATAGGTTTTGATGATGCCTGCATGCCCTTTAATTTCACCTTTGATAAGCCCTTGAGGTTCAATATTTTTAGGTTGCGTACGAGCAGGTGTCAGAAGAAGCTTGCGCGCGGTCTTCTTTGCATGTGACGGGGCCAGTGTATGGTGTAACCGAGTACTCATGTTCACCAAACTGCGCTTAATACTGAAACGTTGCGATGTATTAAAGTAAATTTTTTCACTCATAATCATGTCCTTAACTATCAGCTTTGCACAAAATAGAACGGTCGTGCTTTTTACGCTGATAAGAAAGAGCGAACTCAGCCGCTCTTTGTGATTTTATGTCTACGAATCTGGGAAGCGAATAACCGATATTAGCCTTTCCAGCGAGAAAATAAGTTGTCGATCCCTTGCCAAAACAGACGCAAGCTTTCTTGCTCACCTTTAATTGAGTAAAAAACATGCGCACTCAAATAGAGACCGTACAAATCAAACGTTGCTTGGCGTGTATCTAAGTCTGCTGCAAATTCTTGCTTCTCTTTGCCTTTCGCTATTTGGATCTCCAAATAACTCAGCCAAGTGTCTATGGATTTACGCAGTCCGGCCTGAAGCGGGCAATCTTTATCTGCCGTATCATTCCAAGCGTCAAGAAACATACAACTTCCTTGGAATGCGTGATTCCAAGTCATCCAAGAGTCGAGCAACCCTCGAATTTTACGCTCGATATTGCCATCCCCGAGTTCTCGAGCAGGCTCAATAACCCGATCAGCGAACACTTTATTGGCGTGATCAAGCACCGATAGCTGTAAATTCAACTTCGAATTAAAGTGGGCAAACAGACCACTTTTCGACATACCGCATTGCTTGGCTAACTCTCCAATCGTAAGACTTTCTAATCCGTCTTCGCTGGCGATCTCAAAAGCCCGCTGCAGAATAAACTCTTTTGTCACTTTTCCTTTTTGCATAGTCTTATTTTTAGCACGATCGTTCTTTTTTGCAATCTCGAGTTAACTGGTCTAACCATTATTCAGTGCTATTTTCGACTCACGAATCAGGTATTGATTGGGTTAATAGGTTAATAGGTTAATAGGTTAATAGGTTAATAGGTTAATAGGTTAATAGGTTAATAATTAAGAAGTTTGAAGTAAGTCTTAATTTTCAAAACAGCTTCAATGTAAGCGCAAGTCTGTTGACTTTTTCACGTATTACTTCAGTAACAACCTGCTATTTTCACCTAAGTTTTTTATTTAGGTAAACAATGTAATGGCAAAGAAACAAAAAATAGCCAGCTTAGAGTTTGCACGTATCATTGCGATGCTTGCGATTGTGGGTTTGCATTGCCAGATGGCACTGACGTACTGGCAGTGGAATGGGATACCATGGGTTGGCTATATGCTCAACCAACTGGCTCGTTTTGCTGTTCCGCTGTTCTTTCTCATCTCGGGTTATCTAATCCAGCCGAAGTTGAGTCATTCACCTATCGATACTCTTAAGAACTACGCCAAACCGTTAATGAAGGTTTGGCTCATTTGGAGCATGATCAGTTTACTGATGCCATTCCAATGGCAGACGGTCGCTGAGGCTGGGTATCTCGCCGAAAGGCAAGGTTATTGGGGGTACTTAATGTCAACCCCGATCAATTCACTCATCGAAGGCGGACTCGTTCATCTGTGGTTTATTCCGGCTCTGGTCATTGCCGTAGCGTTAATTGCCTTTCTCGTGCATATCAATATGGCGCAACTGATACTGCCAACCGCAGTATTGCTATACATATACGGGGCCTTTGCTGGCAGTTACGCGACCATTACCGACCTGCCAGCGCCTTTCTTTACTCGTAACGGGCCTTTTTTCAGCACGTTGCTAGTTGCTCTAGGTTATTTCGCACGAGAAGCGCAGTGGCGGTGGTCGAGAAACAATACGATTCGATGCATTATTCTTGGCATGGCACTGCATTTTGGTGAAGCTTACTGGCTGATGCAACATGACATCGCTTTCAACTCGCACGACTTCCTATTCGGTACCGTTATCTGGGCTGTAGGTGTCTTTATGTGGCTTTTGGCTCACCCTCATTTTGGCGACATGCCTTGGGTCTTCAAACTATCTCCTAGCGTGTTAGGAATATATGTTAGCCATCTGCTTATCATAATTGTCATGATGAATGTCGCTGGATTTATCGGGCTGCAACACCTCGCGAAAGATGTGTTTATTTATCCTGCAACGATTGTTGCAACCATACTGCTTGTGAAAGCAATTGACACTTCACCGTTGAAAAAATGGCTCCTACGCTAAATGCATTCAGCTCTAGATATAGCTAGCTTTAACTCAAAAGGGTTAGAGCTAGCCAGTTAAAAATGAGATTTCTCTCTCACTGACCAATTTTTGACTTTCTAATCCTTCAGAATTTGCTTTCACTCACAAAAAACATTGTTCATTTCCTTTAAATTGGCTCGACTATTACAACATTGCTCATTAAACGGAGGCTGTATGTGGGCAGGTCAAGGACTCGTTCCTTTTTTAGAGATTAGTCACTGGTTAACTTACGGTTTATATGCCGCTGCGGTTTTATTCGGCGCAGCAAGCATTGCGTCACTCAGAAAATAGTGGCGCACACTATCATTTCCTAACTCCTACTGTTAATTCGAGCTCTCTCACAACTAACTCATTCATTTGTGGCTAATATTTCTCCAACCAGACAAAGGAGAAATGTCTATGCCAATCTATCCAATTGTGGCTTTCTGCTGTTTGTTGTTCTCTAGCGCCACCTTTGCTGCATCAACCAATGAACTGAACCTCATTAATTCTGGTGTCGGTTACGCGGCTCTGATTATCTTTTCGATCGCTTACATACTGGTTATGTTGGAAGAGTATCTGAAAATGAGAAAATCCAAGCCAGTGCTGCTCGCTGCTGGGTTAATTTGGATTCTGATTGGCTACACCTTTGCTCAGCACAACCAGCCTGAAATCGCCAAATCCGCACTAGAACACAACTTGTTGGAATATGCCGAGTTGCTGCTGTTTTTGCTCGTGGCGATGACTTACATCAACGCAATGGAAGAACGCAAACTCTTCGATGCCTTACAGGCGTGGATGGTTGGTAAAGGTTTTGGATTCAAAAAGTTGTTCTGGCTGACGGGGTTTCTCGCTTTTGTCATTTCACCGATTGCCGATAACTTAACTACGGCCCTTTTGATGTGCGCTGTAGTGATGAAAGTCTCTGGTGATAATCCTAAGTTCGTCAATCTTGCTTGTATCAACATTGTTATCGCAGCCAACGCTGGCGGTGCATTCAGCCCATTTGGGGATATTACAACCCTGATGGTGTGGCAAGCTGGTCATGTCAGCTTTGCTGAGTTCATTCCGTTGTTTGTACCGTCATTGGTGAACTACTTGGTTCCCGCGTTTTTGATGTCACTGTTTGTTCCAAACACAAAACCGAATACGATTCACCAACACGTTGAGCTAAAACGCGGGGCAAGGCGTATTGTCGCATTATTCATTCTGACTATTGCCACTGCGGTCTCTTTCCACGCCTTGCTGCACTTCCCACCCGTTATGGGCATGATGATGGGCTTGGCGTACTTACAGTTTTTCGGATATTTTTTGCGTCAAACTCTTAAACACTCACTCGCAAAAAAAGCAGCTATGGCAATTGCCAATGGCGATGATCAGGCATTGAAGCGCTTAGGCTCAGTGGTTCCGTTTGATGTGTTTCATCGTGTGTCTCGAGCCGAATGGGACACCTTGTTGTTCTTCTACGGTGTTGTGATGTGTGTTGGCGGTTTAAGTTTACTTGGCTACCTCGAACTGGTTTCAAACGTCATGTACACGCAATGGAACCCAGTCTGGGCAAACGTGATGGTTGGTGTCCTATCTGCAATCGTTGATAACATTCCGGTTATGTTTGCTGTACTGACCATGGAACCAAGCATGTCGATGGGCAACTGGCTACTGGTCACATTAACCGCAGGTGTCGGGGGCAGTTTGCTTTCCATTGGCTCCGCGGCAGGCGTCGCTTTAATGGGAGCTGCGCGTGGACAATACACCTTCTTTGGCCACCTAAAGTGGGCTCCCGTCATCGCCTTGGGTTATGCCGCCAGTATTGCGGTACACTTGTGGATGAATAGCGGCTTATTTACTTAAAAGCACCGATAATCAGGCACTTAAATCGCAATATAACCTAGCGGTCAGATGGATGGTTAACGCCATCCATCACTTCAATCGCTCCCAACTCATATGGGTTGACGCCCTCTAAGCAGCCGACATTATAGCCATACTCACTCGGGTCAGAACGACGCTGATGGTGCGTATAAATACCGCACTCGCCACAGAAAAAGTGCTTCGCAGTGTGTGTATTAAATTGATACTGCTTCAAGACGTCTTCGCCTTGCATAATACGAATACCGTTCAAAGGTACAGATGCGACAATCGCGCCACGACGTCGACACATAGAACAGTCACACCGTCTCGGTTTCTCAATACCATTGGGTAACGCCAGTTCCAACTCAACTTTTCCACAGTGGCAACTCAGTCGATGTAATGTGTTGATTTGGGTGTTGCCAACTTTCTTAATCATAACTTTTCCTTGTTGTTTTTCTATCTGTGTACATTATGTTAAACAGGTTAATATCATCATAATCTCGTCCAAAAACTCGACATCCATCACTTTTCGCGACATTTTATTGGCCGATTTGTTAGTTGCTATTTTGGCGACTGTCTATCGCGTCCGTGAGACGTATTATCTCCGGCGCGGTTTTTAAACCAAGGAAATTAATTTATGGACAAAGATCATAGCCTAAGAGAGAACCTCTTGGCTCTGACGCTCGGCAGTGCGTTGGTGTCACTTGGGGTGATATTTTTTAGCAAAGTAGGATTGCTCACTGGCGGTACGGCTGGTTTGGCGATCTTCCTAACCAAAGTGAGTGACTTCAGTTTTGGTCAGATATTTTTCGCTCTTAACCTCCCTTTTTATATTTTATCTGTGATGCGCATGGGTTGGCGCTTCACTATCAATACCTTTATTGCGGTTTCGATTGTCTCTTTTGCGGTCGATCATCTGCATCATGTGATTGAGATTTCACGAATCGAACCTCTCTATGCGGCACTTTTGGGTGGTGGGCTGATTGGAATCGGTATGTTGGTAATTTTCCGTCACAAAATGAGTTTGGGTGGCTTTAACATTCTAGCGTTGTACCTTCAGGAACGTTTTGGAGTTCGAGCGGGTAAAGTTCAAATGGGGTTAGATTGTGCCATCGTGGTGATGTCACTGTTCATTGTAGATGTGCACCTTATCGCTCTATCTGTTCTAGGTGCCATCGCTACGAACTTGATTTTGGCGATGAACCATAAACCAGGACGATACCAAGCAAAAGCGCAAGCAGCATAATCATCGCTGCATAGTCAACAACCCTAAAGCCCCCAGCCAGTCGCTCGGGGCTTTTTCATTCAACGCTAAGATCACGTCAAAGAGCTCGTTTTGCAGTGCTGCTGCATCTCTTCATCCAATTTAGCTTTATATTTCTGGCTAAGATGGAAGTGTACTTGCATCAACAAGTCATGTGCGTGGAACAGCTCAAACGCGTCGCTACCATTTTGCTGACAAATAGCCTCACAGCGCTCAGCATGCACTTTGGCTTCTTGCGGTTTATCCGCTTTAAGCAAGCTCATCGCTAAGCGATACTCTGCGCGCTCTTCTTGCATCCAACCCCCTGCTACTTTCCAATAGTCTAGCGCGAGTGTCGCTGCTTCTAACATCTTCGATTTTTCCATGCACGTGCGCTCAGCCAGCGCTTCGTACTGACATGCTAAGTTGTTTGCAGTGATCGCGATAGCGCGCGCTAATGGCCCTTCTGCATCGTTCGGCGTCATTCCTAACGCTGCCTTCACCAACCATTGACTCGCCAGTTCAAGCTGAACAAGTGCAGAAAGTTCATTCGAAATCAAAGCGTAAACTCGGCGTTGTTCTTGCTCTTCCAATAATTCCATATTGTCAGTGCCATCTACGAAATAGCGCACAACGGCAATACTGCGTTGAAATGCCAAACTCTCGGCAACCTTGCGTTCATCAAAGTGCTCTAAACAAGTAAGAAACTGTTCTGGGCACTGGAGATGCCCAATAGCGGTATGCAGCATCAATGCGAATATTCGCTCGATTTGGGTAACGTCTTCCACCTCGCTCAGAGCCGTTTCTAGCTTAGCATAAACTTGTTCGGGATTTTCCTCGTGATGCTGCCAACACTCACTTATGAAGGCATCAAAATCCGTTTTGAAAGGCATGTCCTTATTGTCCTTCTTCTATTCGTATAACGATTATGAAACTCTACACTATCGTTACCCCTGTGTAGCACGCTTAATCCCAATATGAGAATCGCTTCACTTAAAGCGGTGTACCTTGCTCCAGCGCGAGCAAACGTTGCTTGCGCTCCACTCCACCTGCATATCCAGTCAGTTTTCCGCTTTTGCCAATAACGCGATGACAAGGTACCACGATAGAAATCGGATTCTTCCCATTTGCTAACCCAACAGCACGCACAGCTTTAGGGTTACCTATCGCATTCGCAAGATCTTGATAGCTCCACGTTTCCCCATATGGAATGGTCGTTAGTGCCTGCCAAACTTGATTTTGAAAATCAGTGCCTGTCGCTGCAAGGGGCAAGTCGAATTCGTTGCGCAGACCAGCAAAGTATTCATCCAGTTGGGTGACAGCTTGGCGCAAAACCGGATGCTGCTCGTCTCGCACTCCCAGCTCACTAGGCTTAGTGGTGCATGTTTCAAACCAAATGCCAAGCAAGCCCTCAGCGTTCGATTGGATAGTCACCGTTCCTAGTGGACTCGGCATTTCGGTATAAAATGTTTTCATGATTGATTCCATAAGTGAAACGTCGCGTAGCTTCCCCAAGGGGCCGCAGTGTGCGTATTCAGTGATGGGTAACGCTGCATCGCCTTTTTCACCACTAAGTCTTTATCTAGAAAGCAATCGGGTTGAGATTGCCCTCGCAGTTGAGCATAACTGACGGTCCAAGGTCCAATGCCTTTCAAAGCTAGCCACTGCTGGGGGTCAGCTTCTGAGTTGTCCTGCATAAACTGAGCGAAGCGCACTAGCGTCTCTTTACGACTTTGCGGCATGCGCAAAAAGCTCACGTCGGCGTTTGCAATATCACTGGGAGTCGGGAAAAAACGTTTTTCTGACTCACCACTAAGTGTGGCCACCAATAAGTTAAGTTGACCAATCGCAGCTTTAACCGACACTTGCTGGCCTAAAATCGCTCTAGCCCCTGCTTCCCATGCATTCCATACACCAGGAATACGAATACCTTTACTCGACACGAGCCCAGGCGCGACATACTCCAAATGCTGCTCAACAGTACAAATATCAGCGTCAAGATCGAACATACGACGAATGTCAGACACCAAGTTTTGCAGCTTCGTTACGTCTTCAATTTCAAACGCCAGTTCTAAGTATCCTTCACCTTTTGTCGCTTTAAACCAGGCTTTGCTGTCATCCAAAAAAACGTTGCGCTGATAACTCTCATCACTCACCAGCTCAACCCCCTCAACCGCTCGCAAACGATAGAAGTCCAACATGTGCGACCAATTCAACTCACCTCGATAAGGTAAGGCAATTCGATTGCAACCCGCACCATCAAACTCTTTACGGCGTACTTGAGAAGGCGTTAGTTTGAGAAACTTTTGAAAAGCATCGTTAAAGCGGCGCGTACTGTTAAAACCTGACGCAAACCCCACGTCGGTGACCGACATAGAGCTGGAGTGAAGCAACTGTTTGGCGAACATTAGTTGCTGATATTGCGCATACTGCTTGGGTGACATACCTAGATACTGCTCAAACAACATACGTAAGTAACGGTCAGAAATCCCAACACGCTCAGCCAACTCAGACACCGAATGGTGATGCAACTCCCCTCTATCAATTAACGAAATCGCTCGTTGAAAGGTCGTCTCGACACCTTTCCATGCCCAAGATCCAGGCGCGCTATCAGGTCGACAGCGTAAACACGGACGGTACCCTGCTTGAAGGGCTTGCGTCTTATCAGCGAAATACTCAACATTTTCTTCTTTAGGCAAATTTGCCGGGCAAATCGGACGACAAAAGATTCCCGTTGTTTTTACCGCCACATAAAATCGCCCATCAAAACGACTGTCTCGCGCGACTCGCGCCTTGTGACACTGCTCGAAGGTCAGTGAGGTATGGGGGTGAATAAACATAGTGCTTTCCTTGCTCATGCCTTTTGTCATTTATTGTTCATAGGCATCGTTCAATATAGTGTTATTGTAGCTTGCTTAAGCGCCCACAATTAGCCATTTTCGGAACTCAATATTGAGATTTATTGGCATTAGCGCTTTTGTACACTAAAGTTAGATCCAGAACATCACAACAACGTCGGCTAAAGGGAATTGGCATGGACTTACATACTTGCGTAATTGTATTAAGAAACCAAAAGGTTATTACCAGTAAATCCGTAGATCATTCTATTGGAATTATCGAACGAGACTCAGATAACGAGATCTCAGAAATTCAGATTAATGCGACGGATGGACGTAATATTCGAACTTATCACTACAACAATGTAGAGGAGTCATTAGAGAGCTTAATGAACCTCTGACGGTTTTCTTTAACACACCTTTCTCCCTTGTTAAAAGCGAAAGCAATAGAGCACAGTACATGTGCTCTTTTTTTTGTTTAACAGCAAAAATGTTTATCGAAAATAATGACAGACCTTGATTTAAAACAGAAAATAATCGGCAAATAAACACCCGAATATAAAAATCAAGACATTGATTTAAATAAATAAAAACCAATCATTCAATTTTTTAGAACGAGTTTATCAAAATCCTCCCGTTATTTTTATGTTCGCCTCTACCTAAACTGTTCTCAACAGCACGGGAGCACACGCTTCCCACTCATTGAAAAGAGTCAGAGGACAGAATCATGAAAGCACTATTACAGAAAATTACCACATCAAACGCAGGTTACAGCGCACTATCACTTCGCGTTCCAATCGGCATTATCTTTATGGCGCACGGCGCACAAAAACTATTTGGCTGGTTTGGTGGCTACGGCCTAGAAGGCACAGGTCAGTGGATGGCATCTATCGGTTTAGGTCCTGGCGTACTCATGGCGTTACTTGCGGGCAGCGCAGAGTTCTTTGGCGGCTTGTTCATTTTACTTGGTCTGCTAACTCGACCAGCAGCGGTTGCTTTGGCGTTCACGATGGTGGTAGCGATATTCTCTGTCCACTTTGAGAATGGCCTGTTCATGGCAAACAACGGTTACGAGTTTGGCTTAGCATTACTGGCAGCAAGCGTTTCTCTGGCGTTCTCTGGCGCAGGTAAAGCAGCGTTAGATAACTTTTTAAACAAAAAGCTCTCTTAAGGAGGCCTTATGATTACGGTAAGACATGCAGCAGACCGAGGTCGAGCAAACTCTGGCTGGCTTGATAGCAAACATACGTTTTCTTTTGGTAGCTACTACGATCCTCAACATATGGGCTTTTCTGAGCTGAGAGTCATTAATGACGATGTAGTCAAGCCTGGCGCGGGTTTTGATACACATGGCCACCGTGATATGGAGATCATCAGCTATGTGTTGGAAGGTGTTATCGCACACAAAGACAGTGAAGGCAACGTCAAAACACTACCTGCAGGTGAATTCCAACTCATGTCGGCAGGGAAAGGGATTTACCACAGTGAGTACAATGCATCGAACCAAGATACGCTGCGGTTTCTACAGATTTGGATTCAACCGAACACATTTGGAACCAAGCCAGGTTATCAGCAAAAAGATTTTGGTCGCAATCCTGGGTTAACGACTATCGCAACTCCAACTGGAGAAAACGTCACGCTACTTATTAAGCAAGATGCGACTTTGCATCAGTTAATTCTTGAGCCAAGTAGCGAACTAAACTTTGAGATTGAGTCGGGCCGAAATCTATTCATCCATCAAGTGACTGGGAGCCTTAGTGTCGACAATACCACTTTGACGGCTGGCGACGGCGCGAAGGTTGAACACCAGAGTAAGGTTGTTTTGCGCAATACATCAAACGAAAGCACAACAGCCCTGTTGTTTGACTTACCATAACTATCGATTCATCGAGATAAAAACAAAGCCGCCTTGATTTCTCAAGGCGGCTTTTTCGTTTTTCTGACTTTTCATTCAACGCTATTCGTCGGAAGTGCCAGAACCAATTTGCTGAAAACTGTAAGCGGTCAGTGGATCGATCTCTTTGACAATTTCTTCCACTTGCTTAATCGCGTCTACAGACGAGCTAGCTTTACGATAGCTCAAATAGATAGGGCGACACCAATCTTCTACTCCAGACACCTTGTGAAGCTGCCCATTAGCGATAAATGGCTCCACGAGAGAGATTGGTAAGTACGCGGCTCCACCCTTCTCTAAAATAAAGTCCAATGCGATACGCGCTGTTGAAGTGCGTAAATATGGAGCCGGAATCTTAGGGTGACGTTCAGAATGCTCTGAGGAGAAACGCGTCCCCCAGTCAACGTACACATATTTGTTTTCGAAAACGGTGTCTAAAGAATCTTTCTCAGTTGATACCAGAACGAGAACAACATCTGCCACTTTTTTACAGTTAAGCTCATCAGCTTTGATCTGATCGAACGCAAATGCCATATCTAACGTGCGCTCTAGCAAGCTACGACTGAGCATCTCACGTCCCATCACTTCTGCCATGAAGCCATAACCACCAAACGAATCTGTGACGACACTTAAACAATTCTGTAAATAAGCGTCCCAAATGTTTGGCGTGCCACCTAACGTTAGTTGCAGCGCTTTGCCATCTTCAAGCGATAATTCTAGCTTCGCTTGTTGCAATGTAGTGACCATTACCTCGGCATAGCTGATTAAGCGCTCACCTGCAGAGGTCAACTTTATGTTATTTCGATCACGAATAAACAATTGCGTATCGAAGTAACTTTCCAATTGTTTGATACGTGCGCTCACAGCGGCTTGGGTAATATAAAGGTTCTCAGCAGCACGTCCGAAGTGACGAACTCTTGCCAGCTCTAAAAATGTTCGAAAGACTTTTACATCCATAAACCATCTCCTGGTTAATATAAAACCAGATTAACAACTAATTAAAATCATGACGACAAAAAAGTTTTGTTTTTCTTTTGTTAGATTTAAGCCTAATTTTCGCCGTAAGTTCACTACATTCATCAATAACGGTTACAGAGGCTGTTGACATGTCTGACACTGAATTCCGTCATGGCAAAAAACGTTTTTACGATAACGTAAAATTCCCACGCGGCTTTGCAAAGTCTGGCGATTTTACTCTTTCAGAAGAGGAAATCCTAACAATTTATGGGGATACAATGCTTGGCTTAGAGTCAGGCGAATTAACACCTGAAAACAGCGAAGAGAAACACTTCATCAAGGTGTTAGAAAACCCGGGCAAAGCAAAAACAAAACTTGAGCGTACGTGGCTAAAGTACACCCAACTTGCTCGTGGTCGCAAGCGCTTCCATACGCTAAATGGTCGTAACAAGCCTGACGCCACAGAAGAATACATTGAAGAGAGTTTGGTTGAAGACGATTAATAACCAATAACCTAGTTCTCGCCTTTTTCTAGCAGTAGGCGAAAGCTCGTTTGACTTTACTGAGCGAGCAAGACAAGCTCATTTCTTCTCCTAAAGCCCAAGGGGGCATTCTCCCAAGGGCTTTTTTAATATTTGGGTGATGACCGTTTACTTGGCGAGCGTCGCAATCTTTTTCAGAAAGCTCTCTTTCAAATGCTCTTGGTCATATTCCAAGTGATAGGTGTTGTGGAAGCCAATTTTTAGCTCAACACCATTCCCTCTCAAGAAAACGTTGTACCCATCGTAGTCAGAAAACGCTTCTACACCTTCATACATTTTACCAAATTCGGTTGGCGTACCGTTGTTCATCACACATTCGTAAGCCTGTAGTACTTTGCTCGGATCTAACTCATTTTTCATACCGAATTCCTCACTGGTTTACACATTTCAATTATGGTTAAAGAATGAGCGCCATGCCATATCTAACCCATAATATTTGAAGTTCGTGTGCGATTTCGCACTCTGTAGGTTGTTAAAAAACAAGGTTAAGTGCGAAGGCAGAACTTAATTTAGATCATAAATTTTATCTATTGATTCGTCAGTTTCATAATGCAATTTCTTTGTAAAAAATCGTCTTATAAAAGCATTTAGATATAAAAATCGTCGACAAAACCAACATTGGTTAAAGAAAAAGCAAAATTTTGACCTAAAACAATAGCAGTTCGCTATTACTTATTTTATAATGCGAATTAATGTTTCAGTACATCGTTAATTCCAATAACTAGGGGCACAAAATGAGACTTATCCCGTTAACTCGAGCAGCACAAGTAGGTAAGTGGGCAGCTGCGCATATCGCTAAGCGTATCAACGACTTTAAACCTACTGCTGAGCGTCCATTCGTTCTGGGTCTACCAACTGGTGGCACTCCTCTAGCAACCTACAAAGCCCTAATCGAGCTTTACCAAGCCGGCGAAGTCAGCTTCAAAAACGTCGTGACTTTTAACATGGATGAGTACATTGGCATCCCTGCGGATCACCCAGAATCTTACCGCTCGTTCATGTACAACAACTTCTTTAATCACATTGATATTCAAGAAGAAAATATCAACCTACTGAACGGTAACACAGACGATCACGACGCAGAATGTAAGCGTTACGAAGACAAAATTAAGTCTTACGGCAAGATCAACCTGTTCATGGGCGGCGTGGGTAACGACGGTCACATCGCGTTCAACGAGCCAGCGTCATCTCTTTCTTCTCGTACTCGCATCAAGACCCTCACTGAAGACACTCGCATTGCGAACTCTCGCTTCTTTGACGGCGATATCAACCAAGTGCCTAAATACGCGCTGACTATCGGTGTTGGTACGCTTCTAGACTCAGAAGAAGTGATGATCTTGGTCACTGGTCATAACAAAGCTCAGGCACTTGAAGCAGCCGTGGAAGGTTGTGTAAACCACCTATGGACAGTTTCTGCTCTTCAACTTCACCCTAAAGCGGTGATCGTATGCGACGAACCAGCTCAACAAGAACTGAAAGTGAAGACAGTGAAGTACTTCTCTGAGCTAGAAGCAGAAAACATCAAAGGCTTTTAACCCATAGGATGGCAGCCTAGAAACACACTAAAAATACAAAACCCGTGTTGAACACGGGTTTTTTCTTATCTGAACAGCGGGCTTAAGTCGTCAATAAGCTTTAATACCAAACTGACGAAGACGCTTAGGAAGCACTTCATCCAACTTGTCTAGTTCACTCGGTTCGACTTCGATAAGATTGAAATGATGCTGCTCATAAACAGTACGAATGGTCTCACGGTCGGCCTGAGCCATCTCCCCATCGTCACTTCCCCAAAATTGCAAATAGACTTTGCCACCTGGCAAGTAAAAATCGCTAGTGACATCTTGGTCAATCGGCAACTGACGCTCATAAGCGTGCACAACACCAGCCAAGTACAGCCAGTTGTCGATGAGCAACTCCCCCTTAGAGCGCACGTAATGCCCATCTAATGTTCGGTGCTTGGCTTCAAATTTTTGGCGAAAGCTTGAGTACGATTTATCCGTAGAATGTGACTCCGCGTCTTGCCCTAAAAACTCAATGACAGACTGCTTAAGACGCTTGTTACGCATCACCACATCGTGCCATACGACAAAGGTATTTTGTGTTTCTTTATCGGTTCTTTGCTGCCCACCAGCGCGCACACCAGCTTCTGTGACACTCCATCCCTCTTCGGATTTGGTCAACCAACCCAGTTCACTCAAAAGCTGGTTCATGCGCTTCGCATTCAATTTCAGCTTTTCACCCAGTTGTGTCGCGCTCAATGTTTTCCCTGAGCTGGGAGTCAGCTCAATATGTAAGTTGGTCGGCCAAACGATGAACTGGCCAAATTTAGGGTGATCCACATACTCACCGCCAAACTTTGCCCCTTCTTCGGTCAAAATCCACTTTTCATCTTGGCGAACGATGTAGCCTGCACGTTTGAGATCGGCAAACAGCAGCTTAGCTTCTACCTTGCGCATTTTCGCTAATGCCGACGTCGATATTTTTTCAGACATGTGGGTACCTCATGCTGCTGCAAAATTGAACACTATGTCGTCATAGTAACGCATTGATTTCACGGCTTGAAGTCAGGCAAACAAGATTTCGTGTTACAAATAGCAAAGCCAGCGTATAGGTGCTGGCTTTGTTATTTCGGTAAAAAAGCGAATGTTATTTAATAAAAGCGATGCATCCTTGCAAAATCACTAAATTCACAATGTCGATGAAGAATGCACCGACAATTGGAACCACCATAAATGCTTGTGGTGATGGACCATATCGACTCACGATGGAGCCCATATTCATGACCGCAGTCGGTGTAGCACCTAACCCAAAACCGCAGTGTCCGCTAGCGATCACCGCCGCATCGTAGTTGCCTCCCATCATGCGGAATGTTACGTAGTAAGTGAACATCGCCAACACTGCCGACTGAATAGCAAGAATAATAAGGAATGGGATCGCAAGATCGAAAATATTCCACAATTTCAAACTCATCAAGGCCATGGCAAGAAATAGAGATAGTGCAACCGTGCCAAGAATATCAACGGTTTCTAAATCAGCCTTGCGCGCCTTCGTCACTTCCATGATGTTAGTGATAACAACACCAATAAACAGCGCATAAACAAAATCGGGAATCATTAACCACTTGATGTCAAAACTGCTTACCCAACTCTCGAGATACTTCGCGCCTGTCACGCAAAGTAGAATGATGGACAAGCTTTCAACGACTCTTTTCGCTGTGACACGATCTTCCTCATGTTCGTTGTACGTCACCAGTTCAGGGAAACTCTGATGACTTTGATTGGTGCGTCCGTATTCCGATTCCAAGTTGTGTTTGTTTAGTAGCTTTTGTGCAACAGGGCTGCCAATAATCCCGCCCATCACCAAGCCAAATGTAGCAGAAGCCATTGCCACCTCTAGAACATTATGCAAACCATACATTTCTTGAAAAGTTTGCGACCACGCAGCTCCAGTTCCATGTCCGCCAGAAAGCGTAATGGATCCGGCGATCAACCCCATGAGTGGATCTAACCCCAACGCTGTTGCTAAGGACACGCCGACCGCATTTTGGATAAGAATGTAGACCGATGCCACAACTAGGAAGATGAAAACCTTCGCACCGCCTTTAATCAGTTGGGTGTAATTTGCCGCTAAGCCAACGGTTGCAAAAAACATCAGCATAAAGACGTTTTGCAGTGGTAAATCAAAGGAGACATCCACACCATTTAAGTGCATCGTCGTGATGACGCAAGCGACCACTAGACCACCAACAATTGGCTCTGGAATATTAAATTTTTTTAAGGTTGGTAACTTGGTATTGATGAACTGCCCTAAAAACAACACGCAAATTGCGACGAGGAACGACTCCTGTGGGCCGATAGATATTACCTGATTCATGAGACCTCTTTACTCTACTCTTTCTCATTCATTGAGCACGCGCTCAACGTGAGATAGGTGCCTAAGCCAGTCAGATTGCCTCTCGAAACTTTTGTTTTCTAGGCCTCTTTGACCATCAATTCTCATCAAGTAAGAAATAGGCAGACCTAAAATTATGCTAATTATCATTCAGTGAGAATATTCATTTAGAACAGGTGATAAGTGTATTGATGGGAAGAGAAAAACAACACTTCTCAACTTATGAGAAGCAATTAATTTCCATATAAAACAAAACCTCAAAACAACGACCACATAGGTGGATATTTAGAGCGAATGAGACAGGCGGATACACTAGGTTTTAAATTATTACTTTCTCTCTAATACACTAGGTGTTATACATATATATAACACCATCTCAACCAAGAGATTCACTCATGACTAATTGGCATGATCGCCAACCGATATTTCGACAGTTGGCAGACCAGATCACGCAGCAAATACTGCAAGGTGTCTGGCAAGAAGGCGATGCTCTGCCCTCCGTCCGTAGCATCTCTGCAGATATGAAAATTAACCACCTCACCGTTATGAAAGGCTATCAATTGCTTGTTGATGACGGGCTAGTGGAGAAAAAACGCGGTCAAGGTATGTTTGTCGCTTCAGGAGCAAAGCTCAAATTACTCGCAGACGAGAAGGCACGTTTTCTTCAGCAACAAATTCCGCAGATAGCCGACACAATACAGCGTCTGGATATGTCACTCGACGAATTCATTCAACAACTAAAACCACACTTGAAAGGTGACCAATGAGCGCATTAGTCAGTGTAAACAACGTCTCCAAGCAATATCAGCAACAAGGAGAAGCACTGCATGAAGTGAGTTTCGACCTACATGCAGGACAAGTACTTGGCTTACTCGGCCATAATGGCGCAGGTAAATCAACGCTTATTAATGCCCTACTCGGTGCACATGAATATCAGGGCACTATTCGTATCAACGGATTTGAACCCATTATGCAACGCGACAAGATAATGCAGAGCTTATCCTACATCTCGGATGTCAACGTTCTGCCAGATTGGATGACCGTTGCTCAACTGCTTAACTATACCGAGGGCGTGCACCCAGGGTTCAATCGCGCCCAAGCAGATACGCTACTTCGTCAAACGGACATCAAACCTCGTGCGCGTATCAAATCTTTATCCAAAGGGATGAAGGTGCAATTACACCTCGCGATTGTGATCGCGACCAACACCCAAATCCTCATATTGGATGAACCGACACTCGGGTTAGATCTCGTGTATCGCGAGACGTTTTATCGTCACTTATTGGAATGGTTTCACGACGGCGAGCGCGTGTTGATCATCGCCAGTCATGAAGTATCAGAGATTGAGCACTTGCTGACAGATGTTCTGATTCTTAAGCATGGTCGCCCCGTTCTGCAAACCTCGATGGACAGTATCAGTGAAGACTATTTCATTCTTGAAGCCAACGACGAGCACCGCACACAAATTGAAGCGATGAACCCACTCTCGTCACAAAAAGGCCTCGGTTCAACGAAATGGTTACTCAAAGCCCAGTATGCCCAACAAGCAGAAACAATGGGCTCCATCCATGGGGTGAAGTTAGCGGATTTATTTTTAGCATTGCAGAAGGAGGCAGCGTAATGCGTTCAGTTGTCGCGATGTTGCAAAAAGAGTGGTTAGAAAACCCTCTTGTTTTACGTATTCCACTGTTTGTGTTGGCGTGTGGAGTTATTCTCTTTGTGAGTTTAATGAGTAACGACACTCTACAACACAATATGTTTTTCCAAATGAGCTTTGGTGGCGATGTCAGTGACATTCACAAAGAGCTTGGTGATGATGTCAATACGTTGATTACCGGAGGAGCAGGGCTGCTGTCTATCTTGTTAGCCGTTCAGTACTTCCCAAGAACGCTACGCAAAGAACGGGCGGAAGGCAGCATTATGTTTTGGCGCAGTATGCCTGTCAGTGACATAAAAACCCATTTAGTGAAGCTAGGATTTGGCTTATTGGTGATTCCGCTCGTCTGCTCGGTGCTCGTACTCGCTGCAAATTTAATGTTGTGGTTGCTGAACATCTCTACTGATCACCAACTGGCTTTATTGTACCGCCAAGCCTCGTTAGGTTACGTGCTGCTGCATTGGGGAGAGTTTTTAATCAGAATGTTTTTCGCCGGTATTCTGCTGTTACCGCTGGCATTAACTGCGATGGCTATTTCACAAAAAGTGAACTCACCACTGGTCATTTTGCTTATCGCCATTTATGCGCTGCGTTGGATGCCTATCGCACTTTTTGGTTTCTACGGGCTAGATCAGTTTTTCTCCGAAGTGCTTTACCTTCCGCTGCACGCCATTATTACACCAAACCCATTCAATGCCATTCCTCAAGCGGGTTGGTTAAACGTTGGCATTTACGCCTTCATTGGTATTCTTGGTTGGACAGCTAGCCTCAAGTTCAGCCGAACTATCCAATAATGCTTCGTTCAATAAACGACCAAACCAAGTCATAAAAAAACGGTCACAACCAGTGTTGTGACCGTTTTTACTTCGCCTCTAGGAGCTCATCCACTTAACTTTAACCAAGGAATGAAATGTAGCCTTGCAAGATAATTAAGTTGACGATGTCGATAAAGAAAGCGCCCACAATTGGCACCACCATAAATGCTTGTGGCGACGGGCCAAATCGGTTAACGATCGAACCCATGTTCATTACCGCTGTTGGGGTTGCACCCAAGCCAAAACCGCAGTGCCCCCCTGCAATAACCGCAGCGTCATAGTTGCTTCCCATCACTTTGAACGTAACGTAGTAAGTGAAGATAGCTAAGACCACAGACTGCACAGCTAAAATGACCAAGAATGGAATCGCTAAGTCAAAGATATTCCATAACTTCAAGCTCATTAATGCCATCGCCAAGAACAATGACAAAGAAACGGTACCGAGCATATCGACGGTTTCTGCATCTAACTTACGAAGCTTGGTCACCTCCAAGAAGTTCGTGATGATCACACCAATGAACAGCGCATATACAAAGTCTGGAATCATCAACCATGAGATTTCATACGTGCTAACCCATTGCTCAACATACTTCGCCCCAGTAACACAGATCAGTAGGAAGAAGAGTTTCTCCACCACTTTTTTCGCCGTTACTTTATCTTCTTCATATTCGTTGTAGGTCACCAACTCAGGGAATTTTTCGTGAGTTTTGGCATCTCGACCACCACGACCATACTCCGATTCAATGCTGTTTTTTTCTACGAGGCGCTGCGCTACAGGGCTACCAATGATACCGCCGATGATCAAACCAAAAGTCGCTGATGCCATTGCAATTTCTAAGACGTTATCCAATCCATACACGTCTTGAAAGGTTTGTGACCACGCAGCACCTGTACCATGACCACCTGACAGAGTAATCGAGCCAGCAATTAACCCCATCAAAGGATCTAAACCGAGCGCCGCCGCGAGTGAAACGCCAACGCCGTTTTGTATGATGATGTAAAACGATGCGACAGCTAAGAAGATAAAAACCTTCGCACCTCCTTTCATCAACTGAGTGTAATTTGCGGCCAAACCAACCGTCGCAAAAAACATTAACATAAACGTATTTTGTAATGGCAAGTCGAACTCTAAGTCGATGCCGTTGAAATGAAGAGCAGTAATCATGCAGGCCACAATAAGACCACCTACAATCGGCTCAGGTATGTTGAATTTCTTTAAAATCGGTAGCTTAGCATTAATAAAATGCCCCAGGAAAAGCACACTGATTGCGACCAAGAAGGACTCCAGTGCACCTACAGATATTAAATGATTCATATCGCCTCTTATTATTGTTCTCTTCATTCTCCGTAATGAATGAGTGTTAGTTTAACCTTCGTTCAATAGCAAATTTTCTCGCTTTATTGTTTCGAAAATACTCAAAAAGTTGGTGTAGATGCGCCTTAGGCTAGTTTAAGGGGCGCTCCTTAAGCGATGTGTCAGTTTTTACGCTGTTAGCAAGCCCTTAAATGTGAAAGGAGCTGATACAGCTCCTTCAAATGGCCCCTCGCAATACCTGTGCGTTATCGCTTGGGGTGTCGTGTTGTGAGTAAATTCTGGGTGACACTTTCTGAACCACTTCGGGCTCCCTTACTTAAACAGAATGTGTCAATTACTATCAAACAAAGTTCCTTCCCGTTGTAACCGCTAAACGCCGAGAGCGCGTTCAAAACAATTGGGTTTGCCTGTTCCTGTCGTAGCTTTTCAACTCTGGCTCATGGTGTATAAACGAGCCGAATCCAAGGAAACTCTCAGGCTGCAACAAACGTTTTCGTCACAACGGAGCAGGATTATAACATATCGCTGATAATTTTCTTCAATTCAGTGACATTCACCAACCCCATGGTTAAACCTTGCAATGATTAACTGCCTATTATCATTTTCACAGATAAAGATCGAAGCACAGTTACTCAGTAAGCTTCTTAGAATACGATGCATAGCTAATAACTTCACCGCCGTTCTTATCCAAGAGGTCTTGATAAACGCCCTAGAGAACCAAGCAGCCGAAATATGCGATGTTATCATGATTGCTTTTCGAGACCGACGTCCCGACTTTGGCTAATGAGTACAACCCCAACTATGCATCAGACAAAAACATGTATAATTTTTTATACAAGTTATTCAATAACAAGAGTCCCACATGAACATTCATTCGCTTTGCCCTGCGCTATTACTCAGCATAGCCTCATCAGCTACAGCAGCTGAAAACATTCGTATTCAATATTCTCCCGTAGAGACAACTCATGAAAAAATAGCCCAACAATCTATTCAAAGCAGCGATGTAAACACCATCTTTGCTGAGCTATCTCAGGCCTACTTTCCATTTGATAAAGCTCTCACGCTGGTTTACGGCGGAGAAGATGGTCCAATGTATGATCCTGATACACACACAATATACGTTCCTTACACTTTTTATTTGGAGTCGCTCAATTACTTCTCCAATAATCAGTATGAAGAACGCTTCGGAAAATCCCCAAAAACAGGGGCGCTAGATACGTTATTGCACACTTTACTTCATGAAGCTGGACATGCTTACATCGAAGATCAAAGCATCCCTGTTCTCGGAAAAGAAGAAGATGCGGTCGATAATTTTGCCACTATTTTAATGATTGACTTCCTAGAAGATGGCGCAGATATGGCCATTAGCGCCGCCGACATGTTCGCATTCGAATCCGACGACAGACCGGACTACTACGATTTTGGCGAGTACATTGACGAACACAGCTTTGATTTGCAGCGTTACTTTTCAACGTTATGTTTGGTGTACGGTAGTGATCCTGAGCAATACAAAGCCTTACTCGATGAAGTAGAAAAAGACTACCTGCGTGATCGCAAAGAGTTCTGCCAATTCAATTACGGCAACATTCGCGACAATTGGCTGCATTACTTGCAAAACAATGAACCAAAAGAAAATTCGCCACGTAAAAGCGATTAGAAAATCTCAAATAAGAAGACCGCAATGACAAAACTCACCATATTTTATGACGGAACCTGCCCGCTTTGTGCCAAAGAGATGAAGGCGCTAAAACAACGCAATTCCAAGCAGCACATCAAAACCGTCGATATCTATAGTGGTACATTCGCAGATTATCCGCAGATCGATCCTGAACAAGCCAACACCATTTTGCACGCCCTCAACGAAAAGGGGGAGCTTCTGCTTGGGTTGGACGTGACTCATCGTGCGTGGCAATTAGTTGGTCGCGGTTGGCTCTACGCTCCACTGCGTTGGCGCCTCGTTAAACCTGTTGCTGACTGGCTTTACCTCAAATTCGCAAAGAATAGGTATCGCGTCTCATATTGGTTAACAGGGACTTCTCGTTGCAATAGTGGGTCGTGTTCACGTTAATTGTGATCCCGCTTAAAAATGCTACGACCTTCGTCTAGATTTACAAATTTCCAGTACTTCTGATTGATTAACTCGGTTAATCTCTAAGCATTACAACAATAAGTATTAACACTTTTATCAGGCAAGCTTATTCAGCTTGTCACTTGTAACGCTGCGCCGAGAGAAGGACGTCTCTATGAATCTGACGATCAGAAAACGACTATATATCCTTTCAATAATTCCAATTCTAACTATGGCAATAGGCATGATGTGGTTCACCTACGTACAAACCACGGCCTACAACGAGCACGAGATTGAGCAAACTCGAAGTCGAATGATGGAGATGAAAAAAGCCGAACTCAAAAGTTACGTACAAATGGCGCGTTCCGCTGTCGAACCGCTACTCGCACAAAATGCCCCACTGGAAGAGGCTCTGCCTATCTTGAAACAACTAGAGTTTGGTCAATCCGGCTACATCTTTGGTTATGATTCAAAAGGCGTTCGCGTCGTGGTGGGTAAAAACACCAAAGGCATCGGGGAAAACTTCTATAACTTGCAGGACAAGAAAGGCAATTACCTGATTCAGGATTTGCTAAAAAATGCCAAAACTGGTGAGTTCACGACTTATTACTTCCCGAAACTCGGTCAGAGTGAAGCACTACCGAAACTCAGCTACTCAGTCTTTATTCCTGAATGGGACTTGATGTTAGGAACGGGTTTCTACACGGACGATATCGACGCCATTGTGGCAGACATGGAAAAAGCCGCACACGAAGATCTCAACACCACACTAACTGCGATAGCCCTGTTTTGTGCCTCGATTACAGCGATAGTTGCAGTCTTTGCCGTGTTTGTTAACCGCAGCATCATGAAGCCTATTGAGCAGTTTGATGCTTCAATTCACTCTTTCGCACAAGGCGATGCAGATTTAACCGCGCGCATGGAAGAATCGAGCGTGCCGGAGTTCACCCAACTTAGCCGTAACTTCAATATCTTCGTTGAAAGCCTACAAGGCATAATCAAGAGCGTTAGCCACGTAGGACAAGAAGTGGTTTCAGAGACCAACGAGATGTCACAGCGTGCATCGCAAGTGGATGAATTAGCTTCTGGTCAACGTGAAGAGACCGAACAAGTCGCAGCGGCAATGACCGAGATGACAGCAACGGCGCACGAGATTTCAAACAACGCTAACCAAGCAGCGCAATCAGCCAGAGACGCCGACGAAAATTCACAGCAAGCGAAACACATTGTTGATTCCGCAGCAAACTCTGTTGAAGCGCTCGCGCTAGAGGTGTCGGAAGCCAGCACGGTGATTTCTCGTTTAGAAAGCGATGTACAGAACATTTCTTCTTCGCTAGAAGTGATTCAAGACATCGCCGAACAAACCAACCTATTGGCACTGAACGCAGCCATTGAAGCAGCGCGTGCAGGCGAACAAGGTCGCGGCTTCGCAGTCGTTGCCGATGAGGTCCGTAAACTGGCGAGTCGCACTCAAGACAGCACAGGCGAAATTCACCAAATGATTGAGCAGTTGAAGTCTGGCTCGGATGCAGCAGTGAAAGCCATGGGTTCAAGCCAAGCGCGTGGTGAAGCAACGGTTGAAGAAGCACGAGCAGCCTCTGCCGCACTGCAAGAAATCCAAGCCGCAATTGCTAACATCATGGACATGAACACGCTGATCGCAACGGCAACCGAAGAGCAAAGCCAAGTTGGGCAAGAGATTTCACAACGTATTGAAGTGATCTCTCAACAAAGCAGCCAATCGGCACACCTTGCCAACCAAAACCGTGCAGGCAGTGGCAACCTTAACCACAAAGCTAACGAGCTGTACGACTTGGTCGGTCGCTTTACGGTTTAACGCTTTCCTCACCCATTCACTATGCAAACAGCGACGCCAAACGTCGCTGTTTTTATTTCTGCTATCCTCATACGACTTAGCTATAATGCCGCCAACTTAGCACCCACAAGGGCAAAACCAGATGATTATTATGACCACCAATTTCGGTGACATCGAGATTGAACTGAACCTAGAACGAGCGCCAGTTAGTTCAAAGAACTTCAAAAAATACTGTGAAGATGGCTTCTACGACGGCACCATTTTCCACCGCGTTATCGATGGTTTTATGATCCAAGGTGGCGGTCACACCGAAGACATGGCAGAAAAGCCAACGCGTGCACCGATTGCGAACGAAGCAAACCGTGGTCTAAAGAACCTTGTTGGCACTATCGCAATGGCGCGTACCGATGCACCGCACTCTGCAACGGCACAGTTCTTCATTAACTTGGAAGACAATGATTTCCTAGACCACACTGCAACCACCAACTTGGGCTGGGGCTACGCGGTGTTTGGTAAAGTGACCGCAGGTATGGATGTTGTAAATCGCATCGCCAAAGTAAAAACGACCTCTAAGCTTGGTCATGATGATGTGCCATGCGATCCAATCATTATTGAGAAAGTGACAATCAGCGAATAAGCACACTCACCTCTTCGGAGAGGTCATCACTATAAAACGAAAAAAGCGCCTAATGTCTTATGATCTAGGCGCTTTTTGTTGCTGAAACAAATGAGCAGCGAGTTTACAGTGTAAAGAGTGAGCAGTTCTAGCGATTACATCCCTTTGAACAAACTTTGAGATGCACGGCTCACAGCGAGTTTAGTTTCTCCAACGTGAACAAACATTCTGCCAGCAAAGTCTTTGTTTACTTTGCTAATTTTGCACACTTGCACCACGCTTGAACGGTGCACTTGCCAGAACTGTTCTGGGTTAAGCTGCCCTATCAACTCTTTCAACGATGTACGAATCAAATACTCCTGCACTTTGCCTTGTCCTTGTTGGGCATATACAGAAACGTATTTTTCTTCCGCTTTGAAATACAACACATCAGACGTAGCAATCAGATGAATATCTTCCCCTTGCGTCGCTTTGATCCACTGAAGATATTGCGGCGTTTGTGGCGCGGATAATTGCTGCAACTGTTCTAACAGACTGCTCATCTGCACATTACTGCTTTCTTGTTCTCGCTTAGCAAGGCGTGCTTTCACTCTTTCACACGTCGTCAGGAGGCGCTCATCCGAGATAGGCTTGAGCAAATAATCGGCGGCATTTTGTTCAAAGGCTTTGATGGCGTAATCATCGTACGCAGTGACAAACACAATCAAAGGTGGATTGGCGAGTTGATTGAGTTTTTGCGCTAGTGTCATGCCATCCAGAACTGGCATACGAATATCAAGAAACGCAATGTCAGGCTGGTTTTGCTCAATGACTTGCAACGCTTGTTCACCATCGGCAACTTTGGCTATTACCTCTAGCTCTGGCCACACTTCAGCTAGGCTTTTATCAAGATGACGCCTCAATAGCGGTTCATCATCAGCAATAATGGCAGTAAACCCTGTATTCATTCCTTTCTTCCTTGATTACGATTCCATTGGCCAGCTCAGGCGAACACATACGCCACCCTGAGCAGACTCACTGATAGAAACCTCTCCTTGCCCTGCGAACAAAGCTTCAACTCGCTGCTTGAGATTACTTAAACCGACGCCAGAGCCCATGTGCCCACTAACGTGATTCAAGCCAACACCCGTGTCTCTGATTTCAATCTTCAAGTTCTGTTGTTCGCGCTTGATCTGCAAACTCACTTCGCCACCTTCACGCTTTGGCTCAATACCATGGATGATGGCGTTTTCGATTAAAGGTTGGAGCATCATCGGCGGTAATTCGGTTCTGCCCAAACCCTCTTCCACCTCAATCTTGTAGCTGAGTCGGTCACCTAAACGGGTTTGTTGGATGCTTAAGTAAGCCTCAAGTAACGCCGTTTCATTGTCTATGGTGGTGTGTTCTTCGCGTGAGCTTTTTAGCGTTGCTCGCAGCAGCGCGGTCAACTGTTCTAGCATCAGCTTGGCTTTATCGACATCTTGCGACATGAGCGCGCTGATATTCGCCAAGGTATTGAATAGAAAATGCGGTTCAATCTGGCTTTGCATCTGCTTAAGCTGACTCAGCAAGAGCGCACGATCTTGCTCTGCTTTCTCGCGCTTGATGGCTTCCAACTCTCGTTGAGCAACCGCCTCTTTCTCACGCGAGTAAAAATAGAAATAACACATACCGCTAAACAGTAATCCCATTAAGCCAACAGGGATCATATCGGAGATACCAAAATACTCTCCGAGCCAAAATTGCGCATTAATCACCCCAAACAATAAACAGGCAACAAGCGAACACACCACTTCTATCATACGTGGGATGATTGGAAACAAACGGTCAATCAACCATGAGAAGAAGATAGCCGAATAGCCAAATCCAAAGCTAACCGCCACATGAATGTAAAATGGACCGCCCCAAACCGAGAGCGTCATTGCTGCGATAAAGAGACAAAATGCCGTGGTCACTAATAAGCTACGCGGCCATCCACTTTTCACCACTGATTTTGCTGAACACATTTAGAATTTCCCTTTGATGTTAAATACAATCATATGCTTATCATTGATTTGTGCGTAAGCAGATTGGTCGTCTCCGGTTAAAAAGCGTGCGGCAACTTCCACTTCTACACTTTGATCGCCGGTATCAATCCATTGGTAGTTAAGCCACTGCGTGACAATCACACCGCCATCTTGTGGCGACAACATCACATCCAACGTGGGGGTTACATCAATTAGCCAGCCCATATCTGCTTTGCCGTTCCATGCAGCCCACGCTTCCACATCCCAACTCCAGTGCAGCATTACGTTATGCTGAACGATATTGGCATGCTGAAACCCTTGGGCGTAGCTTGTCGCAAGTAGAGCGCTGCTAGCCAATAGAGAGTTGTTAGGATCAGGGATCTGAGAGAGTAATTCGCCGCGCTCTATTGCTTGTTGCCATTCGCTTTTCGACCATGCACGGCTGTCGTACCAATATTCGGCAATCACGTTGTGTCCAGCTTGGTTTGCCCAGTTCAATCCAATTAAGGCTTGGAATGCGCTGCCCTGCTCCTCAACCGAAACGGGTTGGTAAAGATCACCCTGCTGAAACTGATAGCCAACACTTTGCTTTTGCCACAGCATGGAACCGTGCATGGCGATGGATTCATCCCACACCGCAATGGCACTGGCGCCAAGTAAACCTCGGCGCACATCATCGTAATAACCAATAAGTTGATACTCGGTATCACCCACCAGCGCATAACGACGAATACCAACACCTTGCTGCTCTGCGGCTTGATCAAGTGCACTCTGGTCTTGTTGCCCCCAGCTTGAATCCGTTGCAATCACTGTCCACTCGCCTGCCATATTGTAGCGTGAGAGTGAAAACACACCCGCACCCTCTTCTGCGACTATGCCAACAGGATTTTGTCGATAAGGCTTAAACAGATCCAAAGGTCGGTAGCCATAACCTACGCCCCAATCCACGCGCAACTTACCCAAACTCACATCAAGAGTGGTATCACCGACTTGCCACTCCCCTAGCCAAGCCAGCTCTCGAATCAGCAATTGGTTATCAGCTTCACTCCACCAATCACTCTTTCCTTGTTGATTGAGGTACAAACCTTGGCTATACAGAGCAAACAAGCCATTGAAGTTGTGATAATTCACCTGTACATCCAAGAGTGCATTAAGTGAATCACGAGAACTGCCCTGCGCTTGCATAAATGCCCTATCACGCTGCTTGGCAGTTTCGTAGCTGACAGCCCAATCCCACTCAAAACTCAGCTCATCATTGGCAAAAGCAGGGGCTGACGCGCCCACACACAATGAGGCAGCAAGCAACAAACTGGTGCTTTTGTTAAGGTTAGGCTGGTGCGATTTCATGTAACTTCCTTGCTCGTTTTCATGGTTCTATTTACGGAGTTCAGGCTAAAGCTGAGTCGTATTGGCTTTAGGCAGATAGCTTGGGTTGTAGAACTTATTGTCCAGTTGCCAAGGCACGATTTCTTGATACTCGATAACGGTCTTTTTGCTCGGCTGAATGCTATCAAGCAAGGTCATCTCACTGACATAGTCTTCGCCATTGTCGGTTGCGCGTCCGTATTGCGCTTGCTTGGCGAGTTTGCCAGAGCGCAAGTAGAGATCGGCTTTAATTGGAAACGCATCTTGCTCAGACAACCACAAGTCGATCTTCTGATAGCTCGCCCCTTTGGTTTTCGCGGTTAAGGCAAGGTGATAAGCCGCGACACTCTCTCCGTTCACCGAAACAGTTTCTGTCGCTTTCCATTCACCTTGATAATCTTGGCTCCACGTCAGGGTTGAGATGTCGCCGATAGACGCTTCACCAAGCAGCTTCTGCATTGGCGTAATGCGAATCGGGCGGCGGCTCTTTGGCATTTGCAGCCAGTAGTTATCGCCCATCATCAGCATCTTTTGCCCAGCTTCGACTGCCGATTTGAACACCACCAACGATTCACGATTTGGACGCGTGTACACATGGTAAAGGCGGGTTTTATCTAACTCTTGGTCTTGATATAAGCGCACCAGTGACACCACTTTGGAGGAATCATCTTGCAAGCGGTAGCTGTCGGCTTTTTCAATCAATTGCGCGACTTGCAGTGCATCTAGCGCAGTTTCATTCGCACTGGCATTCATGCTTGCAACGCCAGTTACCGTCAGCAATGAAATTGGTAATAGTGATTTGAAATTAAACATAAATCAGTGCCTCCGTAATTGGCTTGTTCACCCCTTTGCGTGCCGAGAAAAACGCCGCAACCAAACAAATCATCAATACTGCAAATCCTGCTATAGCTACCAGCTCCCAAGAGAAGTAAATCGTTAATGGGTAACCTTCTGTGCGTCCTGGCGGTGGCGGCATTTGCACATCCACGACCATCAGTAAGACGGTGACTAGCGCCGTAAACAAAGCGCCGATTAAGCTACCAATCACCGCAAGTAACCCTGCTTCGCGCAAGAACCCAGCAATAATTTCGCGAGGGTAGCTACCAAGAGCCGATAAGGTGCCGATTTCACGGGTGCGCTCAGTCACCGACATAGTCATGGTGTTGAACAGCGCAACAAAGACCACCAGCGCCATTACTGCACCCATGATGCCGAAGATACGATCGTACAAATCTTTCACTTTGAGATAGAAGAACGCGCGCTCTTGCCAAGGCGTAATCTCAATATCTTGATCACCAAAGTTCTGTTTTTGCTTACTCAGAACCGAAGCCACTTGTTGCTCGACTTGGTTAGTTAAACTGGTGTCGAACAGGAAGACAGATAACGCACTGACTTTGTCTGAACCGAGCAGCGATTGCGCGCTGTTGATGTGCACGTACAACTGGCGTTTATCAAGCTCAGGCACGCCAGTTGAATAGATACCACGCACTTTGAAGTCATACGCGTTCAATGCGCCGTCGGTAGTGGTCGCCAGCAAGGTAATCCAATCGCCAACGTGCACACTTAGGTTGTTCGCCAAATCAACGCCAAGCATCACTTCTGGCTCTGCAGGGTCATAACGCGATGCATGAATGTTGGACAGCGTCTGCCCTTCACGCACGTCTAAAAACGGCCCTTTCATATCGAATTCGCGCTCGTTAACACCAATGCCGATAAAGATCGATGACTTGTTGCCGTTGGAAATTAAACCGCTGAATTCAACTCGCGGCTGCACGCCTCGCACTTCATTCAATCCAATCAATTGCTTGGTGATGTCGTCCGCATGAGTTAAACCGTTACTCAGCGGCATCTCTTCTTCTTTGGCAAAGTAACCCGGTGTGGTTAACGTCAGGTGCCCCGTGTCGCGCGCTGTCGACTCTTTCAAACTGTCATAGGTGTACAGACCAAAACCGCCCGCACTGGTTAACGCAAACACGGCAATGGCAATGATCAGCATCGACAATAAACTGCGACGGCGATTGCGTTGCAGATTCAACCAAGCAAGGCGAACCGAAACAGGAATTAGCTTGCCCATGAAACCTCCTCCACACTTGCGTACGTTTGGGTAATTTTGCCATCCACCAATTCAATGGTTCGATCGCAGCGGGATGCCATGCGAGGGTCGTGAGTGGCGACGATAAAAGTGGTGCCTAGCTCGTGTCCAAGCCCTTTCATAATGTCGATGACCTTGTTGGCAGTTTGGCTATCAAGACTTGCTGTTGGCTCATCAGCAATCACCAACGCTGGTTTGTGCACTAACGCACGAGCAATTGCCACGCGTTGCTGCTGACCGCCAGATAGGCTATCGGGCATGTGATGAATAAACTCACCCAAGCCAACGTGTTCTAGCATTTGTGTAGCGAGCTCGGTTTGTTCTGCTTTTGAAAAACCGTTGAGGTGTAACGGATACGCCACGTTCTCCAACGCCGTCATCACGGGGACAAGATTGAATTTTTGAAATACAAAACCAAGCTTTTCACGACGCATTTTCGCCGCCTGCATTTGTCCGGTTGGGTATGGGCTGCCTGCAAATGTAACCTGACCTTGGTATTGAGTATCCAGCATGCCAAGCACGTTAAGTAAGGTGCTTTTGCCTGAGCCAGACGGTCCGCACAATGCCACCATTTCGCCGGAAAACACTTCACCAGAAACGTCTCGTAATGCACGCACCGTTTGGCTGCCAAGGGCGTAATCGCGGCTAAGTTGATTAAAAACAATCATGACGCCTCCCTAATATTTCGCTAGCAGCGCTTTCGCGGTTTGCGTTTCTAGATTGCTGTCGCCCAATTGCTCCATTTGCGCTAACCATATTTTGGCTTGTTGAACATCTTCAGCGCGCAGTGCCGCTTCAATGGCATAACGGTAAATCCACGAAGTAGCCGCGAAAGGTTGTTGGCTAAAACTCGGTTCATCGAGCAGAGAAAGGTACAGCTCGTAGCCACGCTCAAAGTGATTGAACATGTCTGGCAGAGAGGTAAACGTAGTAGCTGCCATGGCGGTAGCTAGCTGGTATTCCGGCAAGCCTTGTAAGCGTTGTTGCTCTTGCAGTGGTAATGGCTGATTCGCCATTAAGTCCAAACCTTTTTGGATTGTGGCAAGACCGCGCTCGGTGAACTTCATCTTGTTCCAAGGCATAAACGCCTCACGACCTTGCAACGTCTCCGCACTGCCCAAGTAAACCAAGGTCACCGGCGTTGCGCCCTGCTCTTCAAGTTGTTTGGATAATTCGCCGTAAACGGTATCAACTAAACCAGAGTCACCCTGCGCCGCTTGGTTGAATTGACTGAGTGTGCGCTCGCTTGGATTAGCCAGAGCCAGATTGCTGCTAAGTGCAAATGCGGCGATAAACGTACTTGCCAGTTTAAGAGCTTTGATTGAGCGAGATTGAGAAACCATCATGTACTGTCCTTAGTTGAACGTGATTTGATGGTTTCAGATTAAGGGAGAAGGTCGCACGCTGCTTGTGCATGCGACCAATGGCAATTATGCGGAGTGAATGGTATTGAGAGAGGATGAATGACATTCACTTAAACAGAAAATACAATTCCGTTCATTCGTAACGCTACATTTTTACGGCAGTCACAATAAAAACACTGGCTTAAAATCTGAGGCTAGTGTATTTATCCATCCCACAACTACCCATAACAGACAGTGCGCACTCTCCTTTCTTACACACCTTTGCATGGTGTCTGTTGTTTCGAAATCGAGATTCTTAGCATCGGAATAGTTTGAACTCTTCGAGTTTTAGTTGTTTTCGCACTCAAAATAGGTGCGTTATTAGGTCGTTGAAAATGAATAAGCGTTATTTCCCAAGAGTTGATTTGCCACTACTCATGGCGATCATTCCGATCATGCTGTTAAGTTCGCTCACTCTCTGGAGTGCCAGTAGCTTTAATGAGGCGATGCTCTTCAAACATTTGGCGCGCTGCGGACTGACATTAGTTTGTATCTTGGTCATGTCCTCGATTCCAGCGTCCAGCTATCAGCGCTCAGCTCCATATCTCTACATTATTGCGGTTGCTCTGCTACTTGCTGTCGCTTTATTTGGTGATAGCACCAATGGCTCTCAACGTTGGCTCGATATCGGCTTCTTCCGCTTTCAACCGTCTGAGCTAATCAAACTTTCCATTCCAATCATGATCGCCTGGATGCTGCATATTGAAGGAGGTCGACCAGACAGTCGGAAAATTGCGTTTTGCTTACTTATTGCAATGATTCCTGCCGGGTTAATCGCGCTACAACCGGATTTAGACGGTGCAGTTTTTACCATCATTTATGCATTGTTCGTTTTGTTTTTGGCTGGCATGAGCTGGAAAATAATCTGCGGGTTTATTGCGAGCATTTTAACGTTAGCACCTATTTTATGGTTCTTCGTTATGGAAACCTATCAAAAGATCCGTGTAACACAGTTCTTGCACCCTGAGTCCGATCCACTGGGTTCGGGCTACCAAATCATCCAATCTTTGATTGCGATTGGCTCAGGCGGTATGAAAGGCAAAGGTTGGATGAATGCTACGCAAGGAACACTTGGCTTTATTCCAGAAAGTCATACGGACTTTATTTTTTCGACCTATGCGGAAGAATGGGGCTTTGTTGGCAGTTTAGTCTTACTCGCATTGTACTTGTTTATTACTGCACGCGTTATGTTGCTTGCATGTCAGTCTGACCACTTTTTTAGTCGGCTGGTAAGTGGCGCATTAGCGATGAGCTTTTTTCTGTATGCTTTTATCAATACGGGCATGGTGAGTGGCTTGTTGCCAGTAATGGGTAGCCCACTTCCCTTCTTTAGCTATGGCGGCACGGCGATGCTAACTCAAGGTATCTGTTTTGGTGTAATCATGTCGCTGTGTTATTCCAAATATCGTAACGCATAGCTCTGCTTGAGAAAAAGCGATCAAAAAAAGGCTTCCCTGAGGAAGCCTTTTTACAACGATATGAGCGAATTAATTACAGCTCTGCGTTATGGTAAACCTGCTGAACATCATCACAGTCATCTAGAAGATCTAGGAATTTCTGGAACTTCTCTGCATCTTCACCCGATACAGGCGTATGAGTTTGCGGAACGAATGTGATTTCTTCAACATCGATCGTTAGATCTGGGAATGCACCGTTAAGCGCAGTTTTTGTTTTGAAGAATTCTGTGTGAGGTGCGAATACAGTGATAACACCGTCTTCTAGCTCAACGTCAGTAACGTCTACGTCTTCCATCATTAGCGTTTCTAGAATAATTTCATCATCGTCGCCTTTGAACTGGAATACCGCTTGGTGATCGAACATGTGAGAAACCGAGCCCTCAACACCAATTTTCGCACCGACTTTCACAAAGCATTGGCGTACATCTTGGAAAGTACGGTTGCCGTTGTCTGTTAGACAGTCAACGATAACGCTAGTACCGCCAGGGCCGAAGCCTTCGTAACGTGCAGGAGTGTAGTCTTCACCACCGCCACCGTTCGCTTTGTCGATCGCTTTATCGATAACGTGCGCAGGAACTTGGTCTTTTTTCGCTTTTGCGATCAGGTGTTTCAAAGACAAGTTCATGTCTGGATCACCACCACCGTTTTTCGCGCACATGTAAATTTCTTTACCGTATTTGGAATAAACTTTAATTTTCGCGCCTGCAGTTTTCGCCATAGAGGCTTTGCGCACTTCAAAACTTCTTCCCATCGGGATGTCTCTCTAAATTCAAATTTAATGCGAAGGATTTTAGCAAAAAGCGAAACCTTTTCAATTTCGCTTAGCAAAGGAATAGGGAGGTTACCTCATTCGTCACATTGGATTGAACCATTGCCACGGTTCGCGTTAAGCGACACCCATTACTCGTTTGTACTTTTCGACCGATTGCTGGAAAAACGCCTTTTCATCAGCATCGTTAATCTTGGACAACTGTTCTTCTATTGCTTCAGGACCAGATTTGGCCTCTCTGAGCTTCCAAACCAAAAACGACGCCTGCTTATCCAGTTCGATTTTGTTTTTTTCGTCAGGCGGCAATAGGGATAGATTAAACGACATTCACAGCCTCAAGGTACTTTAAATACTAGCCGGGCACTATATCACACAGAGTTACAATTACAGAATAGAAACGCACTTAACTTGATCGATTTCAAGTTAACTATTTAGGCACAGCGCTGATTTTCAGTGCTTTTGGTAAATGCTGTTCGAATATTTGTTGTAATCGAGTCTTGGTAACGGGTTTAGCCACGAACTCGTTCATCCCAACATCGAAGCAATGTTGCTGATCCTCTTTAATGACATTGGCACTTAGCGCAATAATTGGAACGTGTTTCCCCCACTCTCCCATTTTTCGAATTCGCTCCGTAGCAATAAACCCATCCATCACAGGCATTTGGCAGTCCATAAAAATCAAATCGAAAGGCTGCTGATCACACAGCTGCAAAGCTTCTTCGCCATGGTTGGCGACACTCACTCGCACACCCAGTTTTTCTAACATGATGCGAACTACCTTCTGATTGACGATGGTATCTTCAACAACCAATACCCAAGGTTTATCATTATCTTGAGGGCTGATTTCGTTGTCTTCCGCTTTCCGGAAATCTAATACATTAAGTTGGTCGGTATAGGTCGATTGCGCATTTATTACAGCAACAGGAATCGAAAATTCAAAACAGCTTCCCAGCCCAAGCTCACTTGTTAGTTGTATTTCCCCTCCCATCAAGTTAACCAACTGTGCAGCTATCGCCAAACCAAGCCCTGTCCCACCATACTTTCTGGTGGTACTACCATCAGCTTGTTGGAAGCGTTCGAAGATTGCTTGTTGGTGCTCTTTCGCAATACCAATACCAGAATCCACAACTCGAAACCGGATATGAGCGGTCTCTCCATCAAGTCGAGATAACGCTACAAGAAGCTTCACATGGCCGCGCTCGGTAAATTTAATCGCGTTGCTCAACAAATTGTTCAGAACTTGTTTCAATCGTGTGGCATCACCTTGCACTTCCGTTGGCAAGTGAGGATCAATATCGCTGAGCAGCTGTAAGTTTTTCTGCTTGGCTTTGACACTATGTAAACTGATGACATCGTCAAGTAGCTCGCGAAGATCATAGCTCGTGTATTCTAGCTCTACTTTGCCAGCTTCAACTTTAGAGAAGTCCAAAATGTCGTCGATGATCGTCATTAGTGAGTGAGAAGAACTGTCAATGATCTCTACAAACTCTTTTTGCTGGGGATCGAGGTCGGTGTCATTGAGCAACGACGACACACCAATAATGCCATTCATCGGTGTGCGGATCTCATGACTCATAGTGGCAAGAAACTCACTTTTCTTACGATTAGCGACTTCTGCCCTATCGCGTTCAGCCTCTAACTCAGTCTGGTGCTCTTTCACTTTCTCAACACTTCGGTTGTATTTCTCTGCCAAAACACTCACTTCATCAAAGCACCATCGTTTAGGGAGAGTCACTTTACTCGGCACTGTACCGCCACGAAAATCGCTCACCGCACCAGACAGCAATTGTAACGGATTGACCAACAAGCGAAACGCCACCCAAAGAACACCAATGATGAGGACAAGAATTTTGATCGCTTCTGTCGTAAGTAGAAAAAAGAACTGCTGCCAAAGATCTTCATATATCGCGCTAAGATCCGATTGAACCGTTAATATCGCGAGATCATACGTTTTATCGCCGACCCGATACTGCATCGGCCAGCTTCTCTCGACAACATCCTCAGAAAGCGCCGAACCTAATTCAATGATAACTTCGTCTTCACTAGCAATACGTAAGTAGTCCACCGAGGGCATACGCATTGCACCTTGAGCTTGTGTCAGCAACAGCTCCCTATCCTCTACCCACAAACTCGCAGAAAAGCTCGATAAATAGCTAGACTCAACCTGCTTTAATTCAACATCTAAATGGGCTAAATCTTCGTGAAAAACTCGATATAAGCTCACTGTAGAAATGATGACCGTAAAGATTAAACTCAACGTTAATACCGCCAACATAAGTTGGTTGCCGATACTAAAACGACGTTGAGATCGCTCTTTTTCATCCATATGAAACCGCTCCGATAAACTTGCGCTACTCTAAATATAGCTACGCACAAATAATAATCGAGGATACGATGAAAAGACTTCTACTTAGATTGGCTTTTAGCTTAATTGTTGTAAGTTCTCATGTGACCGCAAATCAAGTGAACTATTACGTCATTGCTGAACAAGCTCGACCATTTCAAATTGAACAACAGGGACAAATGCACTCCGGAATTGTGACCGATATCGTCAGCGCTATCTTCGCGGAGTCGGATTACCAAGTGAATTATCATACTTATCCATTTAAACGTATGATTTCCATATTGGAAGAAGGCGCTGAGCCAAACTGGTTAACTTATGGCAGCCCGAACTGGGGCAAGGTGCAATCGGAAAATTTATCTGAGGAGCCCATTTACACTGTAAAACATGTACTGGTGTCGAGTAGCGAGAAGCCTTTAGAATTCAAAAATATGGATACGATGCATGGTCGTTCTATTGTATTACTGCTGGGGTTTGATTATCCAAATTTAACACCGTTCTTTGAAAATGGCAGTGTCAATGAAATGCGTGTGAAAGACTACAACGCCGCATACCGAGTGATAAGCCGAACCCCTGGAGATACAGCTTTTGTCGAGATGGAATCCCGAGTCCTTTACAACTTAAAGCGACTCAATTTGCCGTTAGAGAATTTTCAGATACAGCCTTTCAGCTCGGTTATTCCTGACTACTCAATCTACCTGGCTTTTTCACCTCAAATGCAACCAGAAACTCAAAATTACATCAATACACGACTCGTTGAATTAAAAACCTCAGGGGAAATTGATGAAATCATTCAAAAGTATCAATGAATCAACTCATTAACAAAAACGCCAACGATGATACGTTGGCGTTTTTGTTTCTGGGAAATCTGTAGCACTTACTTAGTGTGGTTAACAAACTTAGGATCAAACATGTGCCCCAATTTACTCGCCTTGGTTTGCAGGTAATGTTGATTACTTGGGTTATTCCCTTCTTGTAATGGCACTCGTTCAATGACGTTAATATCAACCGCTTTTAAGGCGGCGAGCTTGCGTGGGTTATTCGTCATTAGACGCACAGCGTCAATCCCCAAATGCTCTAGCATTCCTTTACAGAATGCGTAATCACGCATATCAGCGGCAAAACCTAAACGCTCATTTGCTTCCACGGTATCTGCGCCATCATCTTGTAAGTGATAGGCACGAATTTTATTAATCAAGCCGATTCCACGCCCTTCTTGACGTAAATAAAGCAGCACGCCACATCCCTCTTTGACGATGTTTTGTAGCGCTCTATTAAGCTGAAAACCACAGTCACAACGCGTGCTAAATAGAGCATCTCCGGTAAGACACTCCGAATGCAACCGAATAAGTGGAGCTGCACTTTTTGTTGGCTCACCATAGACCAGAGCAAGATGCTCTTTATTTGTCGCGGCTTCAATAAAGCCGTACATCATAAATGTGCCCCACTGGGTGGGCAATTTGGCTTTATCGATAAACTTCACGAGATTGTAAGGCTCAACATGTCTCAGCTCTGCCCGCACATTCATCAGAATCTCTCCTAGATGATTTTCTCCTTTACCATCTCCCCCGTCTCCCCAAAAGGCATCTTTATGAGAATGCTCTGTTAGGCAAGCGTTACCCGTTCTCATTAATTGCTGCGCTAATGGTGGATTTTGTAGAAACTTTTCCCTAACGATGAAAGCCATAACAGCCAACTTTATATCGTCCCAATCGCTTCTGACAAAGTGTTCGTATTTGCGGCTTAAAGCAAACGCTTCGTCAGGGGTGCTTGCGTGCTGAATTTTACTTTGCAACTGAGCATCGAGAAACTTTTGGGCTTGGTAATAATGTTCGCTGGTGGGCCAAGTTTGGGAGGAGATATTGACTGGGGCATGGCAAAAATTTGAGAGAAAACCGTGGGGCTCATCGGGCTCATAAAAAAGGATTTGATCAACCATACTTGCGCTCCTTGCTTTGTGGTTGCGATAATCAACAAAAAGCATATCGCTACTGATATATCTAGTAACACAAGGTCAGATTGTCAAACTTCTTCGGGACGTGAAGTGAGTGTGAAACTCGTGCTTTTGAGGCGCAAGACAGATAAATGGAGGTTTTGAATAAGAGAGTAATAGAGTGAAAAAATAAAAAGGGCAGTCCGTCGACTACCCTATGGGTTGCTAAACCAACCTGAGGCGATCAGTGTATCAAGCCAAGCTCCCTTGCTTCTTCAATGGTCAACCCACTTTCACGGATCTCACGTAACGCTTCAATGCGTCTTCTGGCTTCTGCTGATTTCACTGTTTTCTCTGGCTTCACAACGGTTTCCTCATCAGGTAATTCCCATTTGTGAGCGATGTTGGTCATCTCGTCATGGTCGATAGAATTAATGGACATATTTCCTCCGAACACACCATGTTTTCGATGCGTAATCTATAGCAAAACCGGAACAAGGTGGTAAGAAAAACTGTAGGGAAATGTGACCCCTCCCGCCCTTTCGTTAACTCCTTAATAGATTCATCATTTAAGTTTTGCCAAGGGACAAATTTACGATTAAATTTGAGTAATTCCCCCTACGAAAAGTGTGCTGATCTAGCTCTCAATTCTGCTCTTCTTTAGTTTTATCAACGACGCATTACACCACTTCCTGTTTCACCTAACTTTCGAGTCACTTCACTGATTCATAGTTTGATACTTTCTAAAAACCGCCACACCTGATAATGATAATAATTATCTTTTAGATTGGTAAGGTGTTTATATGGATGGTATTAACTTAAGTCATGCATACCACAATGACCCGGTCATCCAGATCCGAGATTTGTGCGTCGATTACATCACTGATAATGGTGATTTTAATGCGGTAAAGTCCGTCAGCTTTGATATCGGAAAAGGCGAAGTATTTGGTCTCGCCGGTGAATCTGGATGTGGTAAAAGCACAATCGCATTCTCAATAAATCGTCTTCATAAGCCGCCAGCGTTCATTTCTGGCGGTAAAATATGGTTTGATGGCAAAGATATCCTTAGTATCTCAGACTCTGAACTGACCGCTCTAAGGTGGAGTGAAATCGCCATGGTGTTCCAGAGCGCGATGAACTCACTCAACCCTGTCTTAACGATACAAGAGCAATTTGCAGATGTGTTACGACACCATCAAGGCCTCACTAACGCTCAAGCAAAAGATAGAGCAGAAAAGTTGTTGGACTTGGTCAATATTCCTCGAGAACGCTTAGCAGAATATCCTCATCAATTTTCAGGAGGAATGCGTCAGCGGTTGGTGATAGCCATTGCTTTGTCTCTAAATCCAAAACTGATCATTATGGATGAACCCACAACAGCATTAGATGTAGTGGTACAGAGAGAAATTTTACAGCAAATTTATCAGCTTAGAGATGAGTTCGGTTTTTCAGTCCTCTTTATCACTCATGACCTGGCACTCATGAGCCAGCTATGTGATCGAATTGCAATCATGCGTCACGGAGAAATCGTCGAAGTCAATCGAGCATACGATATACGCAATCATCCTCAACACCCCTACACGCAAAAGCTATGGGCTTCTTTCCCAAACATCCATGACGTCCACAAACAACCAGAGTTACAAGGAGCGTAACCATGAGCCAGCCTATCATCCAAATGAAAAATGTGATTAAAGAATTCAAAGTGGGCGGTGGTTTAGCGAAAGAGGAAACCTTTCGTGCGCTTCAAGGAGTGACTTTTGATCTGTACGCAGGAAAAACCTTGGCTTTGGTTGGAGAGTCAGGCTGCGGTAAGAGTACTTGCGCTCGCTTAATAACCAAAGTCTATCCTGCAACGGAAGGCGAGATCCTTTTCAATGGCACTGACATAAATGAGATCACGTCACGATCGGCTCTACAAGAATATCGCAGTAAAGTACAAATGGTGTTTCAAGATCCGTTTGGCTCTCTCAATCCAACTCATACCATTCGCCATCACCTAACACGTCCTTTAAAAATTCATAAACAAGTCAAAAACGAGCGCGACATCCCAGCCCGCTTGGAAGAGCTCCTAAAGCTGGTGGAACTACCTGAAGAGACATTGAATAAGTTCCCTCACGAACTCAGTGGTGGGCAACGTCAGCGAGTAAACTTAGCAAGGGCTTTAGCGGTAGGTTCGCAAATCATTCTTGCGGATGAGCCTACGTCTATGCTGGATGTTTCTATTCGCTTGGGAGTGTTGAATTTAATGCAACGAATGAAGGAAGAACTGGGAATTGGTTTTTTATACATCACTCATGATCTGGCGACTGCGCACTACATCGCGGAAGAAACCGCAGTAATGTACAAAGGGCAAATCGTTGAATGGGGCGACACTCATTCAATACTTAAGAATCCGCAGCATCCTTATACTAAGCTGTTGATTTCTGCCGTTCCTGATCCTGACTTACCTTTTGGTAACTTAGTGAAAAATGAGCCAAACTATTCGATAGATGCCGATGAAATTCGTCAACGTAGCAGCATAATTGTCGACGAATTTGATCAAATAGGGCCAAATCACTATGTAAAACAATGGACTGAGGCAGCGTAATGGATTTGAGTACTTGGCAAGATCAAATCGCCATGTGGTACGAACAGCGGAAACATGATCAAGTAGAAAAATTGGAAACGATCTTATATCAGGTGCCTGATGACGTGTTTGGACCCGAATTGAGTGATCTTCAAAGTAAAGCGATTGCTTGCTGGTTGGATGGATGTTTACGCGTGTTTCAACATGCAAGGTACCAAGACCCTCAGAAAGCATATCAAACCTTGCTTTATACGAGTGCAAAGCTTGAACAAGCAGCATGCCAAGTCTCGACTGATATTCTGATCAAAGATTGGTGTTTGAGACGACTTCAGCATCTCACCGTTGTGGCGTTAGAGTTTTGTAATCAGCAGTGTGATCAAAACAAGTGGCAGGAACAAGCCCATAGCTTAATCGAATCACATGTTGCGTTGATGCGTTCATTACATTGGAATGAACCCAAGAAGCATGATCAAGGTTTACCTCATTAGTCCGGAAAAATGATCAAGGCTTAATTAGCGGAATTTTAGGCAAAAAAAAGCGAGTTTCCTGAGGAGAAACTCGCGAAGTCTATTCAGAATGAATGTAACAATATGAGCCAATCTATTAATCATCAGAAAGGACAAAAGGTTGTCTATTCGGGATAAATAGTAGTATTAGGCTTGGCTTCTAATGTCAGTGGTTTGTAAGAGTTAAGTCTGTTTTTTATCATCGAAAGACATTGTTACATTTCAAACCGATACATCACACCTATAGCTTGATACACATCAAGCAACACTTTTAAATCGCCATTTCATCCAAGGCACGAAATACCATTTCATCCATGTGACCATCGAAGATTTGACGACAAACTTTCCGACGCACCGCTAACCCCGCAATCAAGCGCTCGATGGTAAGATGCTTAACATCGTTCTGGGTGTTAAACAGCTCGACGGTTTTACTTAATGTCTCATAAGGAATCGGCTCATCCCCTACCCTTAGCCAATCGAGCTTCTCTATGTAATCTGAGCACTCTTCTTTGATTGAGGCATACGAGTGCCCTGTCATCGCAGACAAAGCCGTTATACTGCGTTCTAGAGCCTCTGGTGAGGTATATTTAGATAGAGTAATGGTGATCTCATCAGCATTGATCTCTACCAAATGCTTTCTTTGCTTCACGCGTCGCCCTAAATTTCCTCTTGGAGACGGTGCTTTGCGTTGAATAGGCTCAAATTCGCCGTCTATGATGCCTGAGAGCTCCTCAAGCTGTTGTCGGGTTACCATCTCATTACGAAGTGGATTTGGCAGCGTAGGCGCCATGTTACGCTTTCCTGCGTTGGTCGTTCGCGCTCGCGAGTAACGTAAGACCTCTTCGACATCACATTTGATGTCGATCTGGTAGTCCATCACTTTGTCATTTTCGATCATGGTTTCGATCGTCAGGTGATAACCCCACAAATTAACGACGAATAGATCATCATTCCCTTTTCCATCAGACAAACGCTTTAGTTCTCGGATCAGATCCATGGAGAAACGTCGCCATTCAATGTTACGTGCAAGCTTCTGATTTAACTCACTCAGTAGCATGCAATCCGTGTGACGACGAACCATGCGACTACGGAAGAAAGAGTACAGTTGAAACACCAACGTATGTTGTTTCAAGATCTCTGGCGGAAACAAGAAGAAATAATCGCGTGTTAACAGCTCTTCATAAAACGAAGGTTCCCAAACTAAAATATATAAGTTTGGCTTGATACGAATTTCACCATCGCTTCCCTCCACAGGTGCCTCTTCAGAGGCTGTGATGGTTCGTGCAAGAAAACGAAAACGATCACTTTTGAAGCCCTCTGGCATGTTTTCACTTAGCCAACGTCCAGTAAGTTCATGGAGCTGAAAATCAGTGAATTCAATGCGATCAATGCTATCGCGAATGGAATCACGAGCTGGGCCACTGTCTTTTTTGCCTCTGAGCGACAAAATATCAGTGATGTATAGCGGCGTTTTGTTTGGTACGTGAGCAGCATCAAGCTGATACTGATCTTTGTGATGATCATGATACTGAACCGTTAACGTGAAGAGAGCGAACAGGGTCATGAGATCATCCACAGTCATGATATTTTTGGATGATCGCGTCTCAATAACGGCTTTTGTGCCAGAGATCGACACCATGGATTTCTGATAACTTTTTCGAGTTCTTGGTGGCGCAAGTGCTTGGTCAATTATCCCAGCCCAATTTGTTGGAGATACAACAAATTGATCGGCTTCATCTTTCATCGTGGGAGGTGTGTTTAACCCGTGCTCATTCAACAAACGTTTGTTTACTTGAGTCTGAGCCAATGCTTTCGAACGTTTTTGTTTCTCGTTCTGGCGAACTTTGTCGGTAACAAGACTTGTTGCTCCCAACACAGATATAAGCTGATTGGGATTCACAAATTTATGTAGCATCGTTTTACCAGCAAGTCCCTCTTCAAAACGCACTGGAGTTTGAGTAAATAAACCAATATTTACTGCCGCGCGCAAACGTTGTTGCAGAGCTGCACGTGTGAGTTGCCCATCTGTTGCTTCCACAATCTCTGTGGTTGAAACCAAACCATCCTTGCTGCTGAAGCCTCGTAATGAGATCAGATTAAGCAACTCTAAGATGCTTTTGGTCACCCCTTTGAAATGTTGGTACTGCTCTACCCAATCCGCAGAGGATTCATGTACCTCAAAAAGATGGCCATCTTTGTGGCTTCTCGGTGCTTTAATCAGAATTTTTTCATCAGCCGTCATTTTAGATCCAGATCACACTAGCCGTAGTTGTGCTATGGTTCCGAAGAATAAAGAAAAACAGATCATAAATAAAGAAAAAAGATTGTTTTTTAAATAACTGATCTTTTTGATTAATCTGATCTTAATTGATTATATGATCTAATGATCTGGCTTGAAATTTCTCGCTAAGCTTTTGTTCTATAAGACTATTATTTTCATGTGTTTCGGAACTATGATCATAAGAAGTCTGAAAGTATGATCAACAATAACCTGAAAGCATGATCATATTTATTCGTAAGCATGATCATTAAGGTTATGAAAAGATGATCAAAAGAGTCTTGAAACGATGATCATGATGTTTTTACAGGTTATCCACAGATGCAGTATTTAATAATGATCTTCACGATGATTATATTGTGCATTGGTGATGTTATTTATACTCGGATCGATGATCAAGAGCCAATATATCTATCGTTCTGGCGCCCATATTGATGAGATATCACTCATATGATTAAAATACATTCAAGTCGCTCATATTTAGAAGTAAATCCTAGTCTCTGCTTATTTACAGGAAGCATGATCATGAGAGCGTGATTTATCATAGCAACTTGAGCAATTTCATTGTTCCGGCTTCTATAACGTCAATTTCTGCTCAATCCCCCATTCTGTCTGCACTCAACCGTAAATCAGAGAAGAAAACTCATGCTTCCGAGAGATTCTAAGGCTTGATCATATTTCCGATTAATGGATCTTATTTTATTTGCGTGTTTACACCGTACTCTGCTCTATTTTTCCATGATCATGCTTTCGGATTTGCTTATTAACACGGAAGCATGATCATAAGCATACCTTGATCATACTTCCATAGATGTTTCGCTGGAACTGCCCTATTTTGCTCGGAGACATGATCAAGGTGTTCAGGTCTTTATTGTTCCGATATTACTTACTATTTATCGTTTAAATTAGGTTGGTCTAACATAACCCGTAATTTAGCTTAAGATTATAATCGTTCCGGTAGAAAATTGATTTACATTGTAAATGAGTGACGCTGTAACACTTTTTATTTTTAAGTTTAGGTGTCCACTTATGAGAAGATTATTTGATTAAAAATAGTTATCTTTTTGACCATAAATCATAAAAGCGTCGATTTGGGTGTTTTTTTATGTGATGGTAATTCAAAATGTTCGTGCACCTTTTTGTTGTTTTTGGTCTTTACTGCTGTACAATTGCAATTATAAATCCTTCCAACGGAATTTGGCATGAAAAGAGAAAAAACGATTGAAAACCTTCTTGAGTTAGCGGAGCTGACTCAGCAGGTTCAAGCTGACCGTATTGAAATTGTTTTAGAAGAGCGAAGCGATAACTACTTCCCACCAATGTCGAAAGCGATGATGGAAACCCGTTCTGGTCTAACTCGCCGTAAGCTCGACGACGCGATTGGTAAAATGGAAGCCGCTGGGCATCAATTTACTAAAAACAACGCGAATCATTATTCAATTACGTTAGAAGAAGCACACATGCTCATGGATGCGGCTGAAGTGCCTAAATTTCATGAGCGTAAAAAGAATTCAGGTAACAAACCTTGGATTATTAATGTGCAGAACCAAAAGGGCGGTACAGGTAAATCAATGACCGCGGTTCATTTAGCGGCATGTTTAGCGCTAAATTTGGATAAACGATACCGTATTTGTTTAATCGACTTAGACCCACAAGGCTCGCTACGTTTATTCCTCAACCCGCAAATCAGCATGGCAGAGCATGATAATATCTATTCTGCGGTAGACATTATGTTGGGTAACGTGCCTGATGGTGTGGAAATTGACAGTGAATTTTTACGTAAAAACGTATTGCTGCCAACGCAATATCCGAACTTAAAGTCGATTTCAGCGTTTCCAGAAGACGCGATGTTTAATGCGGAAGCATGGCAAACGCTATCTGAAGACCCATCACTCGATATCGTCCGTCTGCTGAAAGAGCAACTGATTGATAAAATTGCTGATGACTTCGATATCATTATGATTGATACCGGTCCACACGTTGACCCATTAGTATGGAATGCAATGTATGCATCAAATGCCTTGCTAATTCCTTGTGCGGCTAAGCGTCTGGACTGGGCTTCAACAGTAAACTTCTTCCAGCATTTGCCTACGGTATATGAAATGTTCCCGGAGGACTGGAATGGTCTTGAGTTTGTTCGCTTGATGCCAACCATGTTTGAGGACGACAATAAGAAGCAAGTTTCTGTTTTAACTGAAATGAACTATCTTCTAGGTGACCAAGTTATGATGGCTACTATTCCTCGTAGCCGTGCGTTTGAAACCTGTGCCGATACCTACAGCACAGTATTTGATCTGACAGTAAGCGATTTTGAAGGCGGTAAGAAGACACTAGCTACCGCGCAAGACGCTGTTCATAAAAGCGCACTGGAATTAGAGCGTGTGCTGCACTCTAATTGGCCGTCATTGAATCAGGGGTAATAAGTAAATGGCTTTGAAAACGTCTGAATTAAACGCGAAATTATTTGGCAAAACGAATAAGCGTCGTGTTGTGACTCCGCAAGAGGCGCAAACTGCGGCAAAAGAGAAAGCTCAAACGATTGAACTAGCAGTTGCAGGTGAAAATATTGTTCAGTTTGAACTTGTGCGTATTCCTGCAAATAAAGTTGCGACAGAAACAACAGTATTTGTTGATAACGCTCGTGAGCAATCGTTCTTAAACGAACATGCTTTATCTGATGTTTTAGTCACACTCAAAGAGCGTGGCCAACAATATCCAGCTGTGGGTCGTAGAACTGAAGATGGCAAGATCGAAGTTTTAGATGGTAGCCGTCGTCGCATGTCTTGTATCCTCGCTGAACAAGATTTTTTGGTTTATATTGCTGACAACATCAATACTGACCATGCTAAGTTTTTGTCTGATGTGGCAAATGCTCACAAACCGCTCTCTTTATACGAAAAAGGTAAAGAGATGCAGGCTAAGCTTGATAGTGGTGAAGCTGAGGATCAGAAAGCATTGGCAAAAATGTTCCAGTGCAGTGAAGCGTTGGTAAGTGGCGCTTTAAAAGCCGCAGCATTACCGTTAGAACTGCTTCAAGCGTATCCGAATGTTGGCGATCTCGGTCGCCCAACAATCGTGAAACTGCACAAACAGTTTTCAACGCTAACGCCAGAGCAGCAGCAAGAGCTGTTAGATAAATGTCGCTCTAGCGAAGGATTTTTATGGCAGCGAAGCACAGCTCAAGGCGTTGCTCGTCTGACAAAAGAAGTCACGGAAAGCATCGAAAATTGGATTACTGAACTTGCACCAGCAAAACCTGGTAAGAAGACGGAAAAAGTCGACTTAGTTAAAGGTCGAGCAAGCTATAGCCGAAAAGGTAGCAGCCTGGCGTTGAACTTGAAGAAAGTTGACGACAGCTTAATGGAAGAGATTCTTGCGTTTGTACAAACCAAACTGCAATAACAAATGATGATTGAATCAACCGCCTCCGGGCGGTTTTTTTATATCTGAGAAGCGTCAAATTAAAGATGTGATACCATTGCGTCAGTTCAACGTTGGATAGACAAAATGCAGACACAATCTGATTTCCTTTCATCACTTCAACATCAAGCTCACCAATCTTTCCAAAGGATTGGTGTTGTCATTCAAGGCGAGGCTTCTTGGCAAAATGCGTTGATGTCAGAGTTCCATAAAACGCAGCGCCATCAACGTTGGTTTTCTGTTGGTGATTTTGGTTTGAAAAACGTATCCAGTGTTTCGTCTAAACAAGGGCACATGTTGCTAGGCAGAGAGTGTGACGTTCTATTGTTTGATGCTCGAAATGGCTTTGACGCCAATAGTTTTACCGCCGCGCTTGGCTCATTGGCTGGCGGCGGTTTTCTTATTGTCATTACTGAGCTGCGACAAAATGCGAATTTTGCTCAGCAATGGATGCACAAACAATGGGAGAAGCTCGTTGTTATTGAGCAAGACAAACCATTGCCAACGGCTCCAGACATCAAGCAAGCAGAAAAAGAAAGCCACTACACGGAACAAGAACATGCCATTTCTCTAATTGAAAAGGTGGTGACAGGACATCGAAAGCGACCATTAATTTTGACCGCTGATCGTGGACGTGGAAAAACAAGTGCCCTCGGCATTGCGTGTGCGAGCTTATTACAGCAGAAGCCACTTAGAATCTTAATTACGGCACCATCTATAAAAGCCGTTGAGCCTGTTTACCAACATGCTTTGCGGCTACTTCCTAATGCGCAGCGTATTAGGAAGGACAGATTAGAATCAGGGCAGGGAGCCATTCAATTCATTGCTCCTGACGAACTTCTATCGAGCAGACCTGAATGTGATTTGTTACTTGTCGATGAAGCGGCTGCAATTCCAGTTCCTATGCTCAAAAGCATTACCGAACATTATCATCGACTCGTTTTTTCTACGACTGTTCATGGTTATGAAGGTTGTGGCCGGGGCTTTACGATTAAATTTGTTGATTGGCTTCAGAAACAGCGTTCGGGAATGAAAACATGGCACATGACACAGCCCATCCGCTGGAGCATGAATGATGCGCTCGAATCATGGCTCTATGACGCGTTTTTGTTGGATGCGGAGTTAACGCACCATCAACTTAAACAGGTCGACTCAATTTCCCTTTCTAAAGCCGATAAGAACAATTTGATATCGCAGCCTAGTTTGCTGCGTGAGTGCTTCGCTCTTTTGGTGAATGCTCATTATCAGACCTCTCCGAATGATTTGATTCACCTTTTGCAAGACGACAACAGTCAGCTCTATTTTGCTAAGCAAGATAATGCGGTTGTGGGGGTGATATTAGCGGTCGAAGAGGGGGGCCTTGACGATGAATTGGTTGAAGAAATCCAGCTTGGTAAGCGTCGTCCTAAAGGACACTTAGCCCCAATTACGATTGCAAACCACCTAGGATTCCCGAATGTCGCGAATCTATCGACGCTGCGAGTCATGAGAATTGCGGTTCATCCAGCATTGCAAGGAAAAGGCATTGGTCAAAAAATTCTGCAGCAACTTGAGCAAATGGATGCTAAACACATTGCCTACTTATCCACGAGTTTTGGTGCGACGGAAGAGTTGCTCTATTTCTGGCGACAATCGAACTTCCGTACAATTCGCTTAGGGTCAATGCGCGATGCTGCTAGCGGTTGTTATTCAGTCTTGATGGTCAAACCTTGTGATTCCCAACAGACTGCTTGGGTCGACCAATCTCAGGCGCTGTTTGAAGAAATGTTGTCTAACAATGTGGCTGACCTCTATCCAAAATTAGAAGCCCCTATTTTTCGAGCTCTATTACCGCAACCTTTGGGAATGAGTCCACTTCATCCCGCTAAATTATTACTAATTGAATGTTATGCTGATGGTGGTAACAGTTATGAGTCTGTGTCTGTGTGGCTTCAGCAGTGGTTACTTAACTTAGGTTTGAACTCCGCTTCCGACTTGATGATCAGTAAGCTTTTTCTTAACCGTAGTTGGACTGAATGTGCTCAGCAATTTGGTTTACCTGGAAGAAGGCAAGTTGAGCAGCAGTTAAGGGACGAAGTAAGACACATTTGGAGCGATTTACACTGTAAACAATAAAGGGAAATTTACACTGTAAATGAAATTATTGGGAGCTGATTTTACACTGTAAATCCAGCTCCTTTTTGTTTCAGCGTGTATTTTGATTGAGCTTTAGGTTAAATCGAGTTTTCTCTTAATATGCTGTTTAACCGTTATTGATGGATTACTTTCTTTAGTGACGTGAGCCCTATAATAAGAAATGCGAGGTTTGTTCAGAAAACGGATTTGGTTAGACTGAAAGTGTTGATGGGAAGCAAAGTGGTAAGGGTATGTGGAAGCTGTGTCTTGAGTTATCTGAAGATAAGACCAAGGTGATAGCCCGTCTTCCGGGAGAAGTGGACCTCGGTGGTGAGCTAAATCAAAATGAATTAAACGAGCAGCTCGTCGCAATGAACGCTGAAAAGATGTTTGTTGTTGAGGGGGAAGTCGTGAGATTCATTAACTGCGCCAAAGAACGTAAAGCCGAGGCCTACGAAGGCATCGTCATTGCGGAAAAACGCAACGCGCAAGTTGAGGTTGAATTATCGAATAATGACATGCTCGCCAGTATGAACGTTGTCGGCGCGTACGGAGGCCGAGGTTTACGTGGCCCCGAGATTGTTCAAGCCCTTGCTCAAGCGCGAGTTTCGAAAGGCATCAACAAACTGGCTTTGAAGAAAGTGTTGGTTGTCAGCACTCAGCTCAAACCCGGCGAAACTTTTTCTCAACCTGTAGCGGTTGGTAAGCAACCTATCAAAGGCAAAGACGCTCTTTTTACTCCTCTTGTTAAAGACATCACCAAACGCATCCTCAAACCCAAAGACGGCCAATCTGCTAGCGACAAAATTGATTTACGTAACCTCGGTGAAACTATCGCGGTTGACGTAGGCGATGAGGTGATGCGCCGCACGCCTGCGACCAAAGGTACGCCTGGTTTTACTGTTCAAGGGCGAGTGATTCCTCCACAAGCCGGAAAAGACAGCCCAATGAAGCCAGGCAAGGGCACCGAGATAAGCAAGCAAGACCCAAACCTATTGATTGCATCGGTATCCGGTACGCCTCTGATTAAAGACAAAACCATCGAAGTTGATAACGCACTCTGCCTCAATAGCGTTGGCGTGAATACAGGCCACGTGAAATTCAAAGGGAATGTGATTATCGGTGGCAACATTGAATCTGGCATGATTGTTAAAGCGACGGGTTCTATTACTGTAGGCGGCTTCATTGAATCGGCTGACGTACAAGCGCAAGACGACATCCAAGTTGGTAAAGGGATCATTGGCCACACCGTGAGTGATGGCCAGCCAAAGAGTTGTCACGTCAAAGCCAAAGGTTCGATTCGTGCCAGCTACGCCCAATATTGTGATTTGCAAGCCGGCGAAGATATTGAGTTGGCGGTGCACAGCATGAATAACGATATTGTTTGTGGGCGCAATCTGACGGTGCTAGACGCGAACGGTAGGAACGGCACGCTCAGCGGCGGAGATGCAAAAGTCGGTGGCAAAGTGGTGTGCTTACAATTGGGCGTAGAAGGCGACACCGCCACTAAGGTAGAAGCGTTCGCACGCTATTCTGCATTTAAGGAGCGATTAGCTGAGCTTAAAGAACAATACAAACGCGCTCAAGAAGGCACGATGGATGTGATTCGTAAAGAGCTCGAATTTAAGAAACGTCCTAAAGCCGAACGTACCGACGAAGAACAAGCTCAGATTGACGTGATGAAAACACAAAACAACGAGCAGCTTGAAGCGATAAAGCAAAAGCTAGAACAAACGGAACATGACTTTGAAGTCGCGTTAGAAGAAAATATTGTCGAAGCCAAAGAGCGTGTCTTCACTCGCGTGACGGTGCAGTTTGGCGACGAACAAGTAACGACAAAGCGCACTCATGGCGGTTGTTCGTTCCGTTTCAATCAATACGAAATTAAAGTCTCGGCGAACTTGGAAGAAGAGGACGTCGCTGCGGTTTAAGCTTTCTTACTCACTGAGCCCACACGTCGCAACAAGATGTGTGGGCTTTTTTATCTACAAATCGACAATGTGCTCTTGATAGTAGTCCGCAAGCGCACCCACTTGGCTGCTACACATTACTTTCATTGCTTGTTTAATGTGTTCTATTGGCCAGTTCCACCATTGGATATTGAGTAGAGTTTCAATCTCTTTATCGCTGAATCGTTGACGTACGACTTGGTTGTTTCCAACCACCACAGAATAAGGTTGCACGTCTTTCGTCACTACGGCGCGTGCTCCGACGACGGCTCCATCGCCGATGTTTACTCCGGGCATGATCATCGCCTCACTGCCAATCCAAACATCATTTCCCACCACTGTGTTTCCGGCACGCTCGAAACCGTCTTGTACGCCTTCTCCAAATTCTTCAGGAGAGAAGGGGAAGGTCGAAATCCAGTCAATGCGATGACCTTGGTTTCCTGCCATCATGAAGGTGGCTCCAGAAGCGATGGAACAAAACTTGCCAATGATTAATTTGTCGATGCTATCGGGTTCTCTACTTTGCCATTCTTGAAGTGTGACGGGGTCACCCAACAAGTAGCGTACCGCTTGCTCTTCGAAGCTTTTTTGATGATAGAAGCCCGAGTAATAGCTGTAATCGCCAACGATGATATTGGTATTAGTGATGTGATCTTTAATGACTTGACCTTTTAACCACGTGTTGAAAACACTCATAACTCATCCTTTCAAATTTAGGTTGTACAGAGTTTAGAGGCTTTCTATTATTTCCAGTAGTTTGATTTTAGAGATTCAGAATTACTGTATGGAAATAAAATGGCTCAGCTACGTACCACTTTACGTCGCTTTGTGCGAGGAGCGAAGTATTGCTGGCGCAGCAAAGCGACTGAATTGTTCGAATGCGCATGTAAGTCGGCAACTTAAACAGCTTGAAGACATATTGTCGGTGCAGCTTATTCAGCGAACTACGCGCCAGTTTAATTTGACCTACGATGGTTTGCGGTTTTATCAGCAGGTAAAGCAACTGCTCGAAGGCGCTGAGCAGATCAATGAGCAAGTCATGGCAAACGAGATCGTATCGGGAAAATTGAGAATAGCGGCGTCTGCTTCTTTCGGAGCCGCGTTACTTAGCCAAACATTGATCGAGTTTCGATTGCAACATCCACAAGTGAGCGTCGAAGTGATCTTCACAGAGACACCTCTCGACTTGATTGAGGCTGGGTTTGATATCGCATTCTACTTTACCGATACTCCTCCAGAGGGATACGTCGGCCATCAGCTACGCACTTTACACTGTAAACCGATCGCTCATCGCTCGTATTTAGCTGATAAACCAAATGTAAGTACGCCAGAGGAGCTTGGTGACTTAGAGCACATCCTTTATAAAAGTCGCGACTTGGTGTTAGATAAGTGGACGTTTACGCATAAGCAAACTCAACAGCAGTGCAGCATTGAGTTAGAAAGTACGCTGAGTTTTAATCTTGTCCAGTCCATGTTGGATGCTACTTTGGCTGGCTGTGGTGTAGCCATGTTAGATGAATTTGCACTGGCTAAACTCGACCCTGCACAAAAAGAAAAACTCGTGAGTTTGCTGCCAGAATGGCAAACGGATGCGATTTTGCCGCTTTATCTGCTTTACCCAAAACGTGAGCACTTACCAAGAAGAACGCGAGCGTTCATTGATCACTTTAGGAACATATATTCTGTCGGCGAATAGCGACAACAAACTTAGCAACAATTGAGGAAGCAAAGGAATGCGAAAACACTGTATTGCGATTGGCGGTGGGGGCTGGATGATGGGAGAGAATCCGAGCCCGCTCGATCAATACATTTTGTCTTTGTCTGGTAAGGAGAATCCAAACATTTGTTTTCTACCGACAGCCACGGGAGACGCCGATGAAGTGATTGAACGTTTTTACGATGCGAAGCTTAGTGAAAACGTGACCCATTTTCCGCTGTTTAAGTTTGAAGCTGGTTGGAAAGAAACGCTATTTGAACAAGACATCATTTACGTCGGTGGCGGTAATACGCGTTCGATGTTGGCCATTTGGCGCGAATGGGGTATCGATAGAATACTCAAGCAGTGTTATGAACAAGGCATCATCATTTGTGGCATGAGCGCAGGTGCAATTTGTTGGTTTGAGTTTGCGGTGACAGACAGTGATCCCGAAGCATACCAAGTTATGCGTTGTCTTGGATTTATTGACGGTTTGGCTGCGGCGCATTTTTCTCATGTAGGTGAGAAGTTCGAGGTTTTCCAAGCCTTTGCTCGTTCTCAACCGAGCATCACTTGTTATGGCATTCACGATTATGCGGCATTGCACTTTGTCGATGGAAAATTGTTAGCTACTGTCACCAGCTTTCCTGATGCCGGTGTGTTGGTTAAAACAGGTAACGAAGAAAACATATTGCGAGGGTGAGCTTCTTCAAATCAGCATTAAAGGCAATAACTACTGACCGGACATAGAAGAAGCTCATGGATTCAGCTAACTTACATTAAGTATCGTGCTTACAGCTCGTAACGCAGACCTAAGTGGTAGTAGCTTTCGTCTGCGTGTGCACCGCCAAACGAGACTTCTTGTCCATTGCTGTAGCCACGCGAGCCGTTACGATCAACGTAGTTTGTGTAGATAGAAGAACGAGGCGTCAGTTTGTATTGCACTTCTAGCGTTGTATCTTTCAGCTCTAGCTCGTCACCATCACTGTTTTCTAAAGAACGATAACCAGCACGCAGTACCCATTTGTCATTTACACTGTAAACCGCCGTTAGTTCCATCACTTTGTCGGTACTGGTTTGTGAGTAATAGCCCTCTAGTTCATCTTCCGAGTACAACGCACCCAACATCAAATCACCTAGGTAGTAACGCGTACCTGCGCCCCAGAATGTGTAATCGGTGTCGTTGCTTTCACGTGCATCACCTTTATTCTTCTGCATCGCTATCACTGGTGCCAAGGTACCCAAATTCCCCATGTCTAGCGTATAACGCAGTGCAGCGTTGTAACCGTAGTCGAGCTCAGAAGTGTTGTTTCCTAAAATGTACGCGACAGAAAAATCGACATTACCTAGGCTGTTTTGGTATTGCAGCGTGCCATCTTGACGGAAAACTTGCGTTGCGGTTTTGTCGACTTTATTCGCTTGGCGCGCCATAGAAACATCGGAAGAGGCGAACACATCACCAATGTCGGTAAACATAATCAATCCAGATGCCACGCGACCACCAGTAATGCGACCATAATCTTTCGCATCAATACCCGCCCATACATAACGTGCGGTCAGAGACGGTTTGTCGTTTACTTGGTTTGCGTATTCAGCGGCACCCACTTGGTATTGCGCTTGGCCGATGATCGACGCGTACTCGTTGATGGTTTGTGAACCGTTTAAACCAATACGGCCATCAAACTCGCCATTTGCATCGCCGTGCTCGTCATTTTTACTGGTGACATTGAAACCAAGACGAGAGTAAATATTTAAAACTGACCCATCTTCCGCTTGATACAGCTGCGCTGCCATTGCGTTTGATGCCATCAACATAGGGAGAAGTAGAGTCAAAATGTGCTTTTTCATGATTAACGACCTTTCATTTCTATTGTTTTAGGTACGACAAAGCCCCTTCCGAGTAACGGAATAAGAAAAATTGTCGTGAAGTAGAGAGAGGGTGCGCCCTTGTTTGCCAAGGGCGCGAGCTAGTCCATTCCTATAGGGGAAGAATGATTTAGCTTAAATCGACGTCTTTGCAGCCAAAGAAGTAAGTCGCGAGGAAGCCAACGATATAAGAGATAAGCAGGCCAGCAACAAACACTATCATGCTCGGGAAGATGCCATTTTCAGATGTCATGAGAGGAATCGCCACGATACCGGACGGGCCAAACACCGTATTAAGACCAACTGGTAAGCCAAGGTAAGAAACTAAACCGATAAAGAAGCCGCCCGCAGCACCACCAATACAAGCGGTAACGAATGGTTTTACACGTGGTAATGTCACGCCGTAAATCAATGGTTCGCCAATGCCTAGAAGACCCGGAATAATAGCGCCTTTAACTTGAGTGCGCAGTAGAGCGTCTTTTTTGGCTTTGAAATACAGCGCCATTGACGCGCCAACCTGACCGCCACCTGCCATCGCCAGGATAGGGAATAGTGAGTTAAAGCCCTGTGCTTCCATCAATGCGAAGTACACTGGAACAAAACCCTGGTGGATGCCAAATACCACAGAAATTAAGAACAAACCTGCCAAGATTGCAGCGCCTAATGGGTTATCGTTCAAGTTGAGGAATAACCAAGACATCCCTTTAAACAGCTCGCCGCCGATTGGCATGATGATCAAGAAGGTTACCGCACCCATGATCAACAGAGTGATAACGGACGTTAAGATCATGTCCAGATCATCTGGCATGTATTGACGAACCTTACGCTCGACTTGTGCACCGATGATCGCTGCTAAAAGTACGCCGATAATGTTGCCGCGCGGATCAATCGCAAAGCCGAAAAACTCGTTCATGCCAGAGTAAATGCCGGATGTCGCCTCTGGGTTGTAACCCAGCACAAACAAAGAGGCGAGAATGGCACCATTAACACCAGAGCCGCCAAATGCTTGCTGCGCGTTGTAACCAATCAGAATACTTAGGAACGCAAACAGACCCTTACCAAAGACTTTCATGTAGGCGATCAAATCCAACATAAACTGGCTTGGTGTCTGGTCGAGAACAAACATTTGTTCCAATAACGTCGCAAAACCTAGCAACAAACCAGCGGCAATAAAACCAGGGATCAACGGCGTAAAGATAGTGGCAAACTTGCTTAAAAAACGCTGAACCGCACTGGTTTGTTTGCTCTTCATCTGCTTTTTCTGCTCGGCTGCGACGGCAGAAAGATCTTGTTGCGGCATATCTGCTTCTTCACTGTCACCAGAGGTTAAGCTGTCGATCAATTGATTCATCATCTCAGCCGCTTGTTGAGCTTTTCCGGGACCGAGAATGATCTGAAACTGCTCATCGCTTTCCACCACACCCATTACGCCGGGAATTTGCTTGATAACTGATTGATCAGCCAAGCCATTGTTGGCGAGCGATAAACGCAAACGCGTCATACAGTTACCACATTTGCTTACGTTGCTACTGCCACCCACTGCGGACAGCAACTGCGATACTGTGTTTGAAGTTATTTTTGCCATAGGGTCTATCCTTCAGAACTCGGATTATTTAGTTATTATTTAGTGCTGCGCGAATAAAGCCGTTGTGCGCGGCGAGGCGTGATTTGGCTTGTTCGGCATCCAAATCGGCCAAAATCATTAAGATGGCGGTTTTGCAGTGGCGACCGCAGGCATTTAATGCTCGCTCTGCTTCTTCTTTTGATGCGTCGGTTGCTTCCACAACAATGTTGGTTTGGCGTTGGATGAGCTTGGCGTTAGTGGCTTCTACATCCACCATTAAGTTGCCAAATACCTTACCGCTACGAATCATTGCGCCTGTCGTGAGCATGTTTAGCACCAGTTTTTGTGCGGTGCCGGCTTTCATGCGAGAAGATCCAGTGACAACCTCTGCGCCAACTATCGGCAGAATCGCGATGTCGGCCGCTTCTGCCATGGCACATTCTGGATTACAGGCGATAGATGCGGTCGTGGCTCCGATGGATTTAGCGTAGTCCAAACCACCTAGTACATAAGGTGTACGGCCACTTGCAGCGATGCCTACAACCACATCATTCTTGGTGAGGTGAAGTGCTTTTAAGTCGTCTTGACCCATTTTCGCGTTGTCTTCTGCGTTTTCTACCGCTTTTAAAATCGCTTGATGCCCACCAGCAATTAAGCCAATCACCATATCTGGATGCGTGCCGTAGGTAGGAGGACACTCGCTTGCATCAAGAATGCCTAAGCGACCTGACGTACCAGCTCCCATGTAAATTAAACGGCCACCATTTGCAAAAGCTTGGGTAATTGCGTCAACTGTCTCTGCAATTTGTGGTAGCACCGCTTTTACCGCGAGCGGGACTTTTTGATCCTCTTCATTAATGACTTGCAGCATCTCGATTGTCGAAAGCGTATCGATCTCGGCACTGGCTGGGTTACGGCTTTCTGTCACCAATCTGCTTAAATCAATTTTCATGTTTTGCACTCTTTGTAATGTTCAATCTGAGGGCGATTTTATGGAATAAAATATTCAGGTTTGGTGACAAAAATCACACTTGAGGTTATTCTTTATGCAGGAGAAATTTGGAATAATGAGAGAAAATATACGTCTATTACATCCGGGATTAACTGTCTTGGTTAGAATAATCAGTGGGTTAAATCAAACGCCTATTATTTCTGTTTTGGAATAATTTATTTAATATTTTTGAGGTTTTTGTTGTGTCAGTTATCAATAGGATAGTCGCGAGGCGTACTCAGCTTTCGCAAAGCGGTCGTTTGGTTGGCGATTGGATTGTTGAAAACGCAGAAAAGGCGGCGCTGCTCACCAGCCAAGAACTTGCGGCGCAAGTAAAAGTGAGTCAATCGAGCATTGTGAAATTTACTCAGCGTATCGGCTTTAAAGGTTACAGCGAGTTTAAGTTAGCTCTGAATGAAGAGATTGGCCGTAAGCATGCGATGCAGTCGACACCGCTGCACAGTGATATTTTGGCTGACGACCCCATTGCGGTTATTTCACAGAAACTGGTGAAAGCGAAAACCGACGCTATGTTTCAAACTACCAATACGCTGTCTTACGAAGCGTGTCACCAAGCGGTGAAATGGTTGAGTGAAGCGCGTCGAGTGCAAGTGGTCGGGATTGGGGGCTCTGCACTGACCGCGAAGGATTTAAGCTTTAAACTGCTTAAACTTGGTATTACGGCGCTTTCTGAACAAGACAGCCACGTGCAGATTGCTGTTGCCCGCACGCTCTCTCCAGAAGATGTTCAGATCGCAATCTCGTTTTCGGGTGAGCGCAAAGAAATTCTCGTCGCGGCAGAAGCGGCAAAAGAGCAGGGCGCGAAGGTGATTGCGTTATCTGCGCCTGGAAGAAGTCGCTTGCGCGGTATTGCCGATATTACGTTTGATACGATTGCCAATGAAACGGAACATCGCAGCTCATCCATTGCTTCGCGTACCGCGCAAAACGTGATCACCGATTTGCTGTTTATCATCTTGGTTCAACAAAGAGACGACAGTGCCCGTCAGTTGATCAGCGATATCAGTACCGACATCAAACAGATCCTCACATGATCGCTTGTTCAACAGTGGACTAAAGATCCGGATCGTGCCTCAGTAAAGCAATAAAAGCGGATAGATGCTTTTCAATGGTGAGATCGGCAGAAATTGCCGGTAACTCCAACGTGATGCAAGGTAAATCACGTTCACTACACCAAGTGCCGAATGAGCCGGGTGTTTCGTAGTCGACATCGTCCACGATTGGCAGCTGAAACTGCTCGCCGAGCCATTTGGCAAGGTCGGAATGTTTGGGATCATCCACAAACGCAAGCGGTTCATGAAACGACACCACAAACTTTGGCTTGCGCAGTTCAATCAAGTTAATTAATGCGCTAACTTCAGGCTCTAGTTGGTTTTTAGTGCCAGTTTTTACCTGTACGTCTCGAACGGGTGTGTGAGAGCTCCATCGATACACTGTGCCATGCTCAGTCCAATTTTGGGTTGGAAACGCGCGATTGAGATCCACTTGGTTTGCATTTGCGCGTGTGCCTAGTTGGTTGCCGTCAGGATTCATTGACAGAATCACATCATGTCGTAAGTTTTCAGCAGGCAAGCTTCTTAGCGCGCAGGACAAACCTGCAATCGAGGCCGTCTCGTCCCCGTGAGTGCCTGCCAAAATCAAACCTCGCGAAGCACTTTCGACTTGAGCCGGAAAATACAGTAATGGCGCACCAAGCACGGATTGACCGTATGATGTTGGCCGAATTAAAAATGCCGCTCTTTCCGTTCTTGGAATTAGACTCACCGTAATCTCCTGATTGATGAAGTAGTATCAATATCTAAGCTAATTACACCTAGCTAAACTGAACCGTTTAAACTCGTCAACGGTTGAAATGTTAATTGTGGCACTTGCTTCACAAGACGCGTTAGGAGAACGAAAAACGATATGGATTTTAAAAAACATTCAACGGCGTTGCTGATTTCCTCTTTATTCACCCCTTTTCTTGCTACATCAGTTGCTGCGGAGACCTTACCTAAAGACATTCAACTTGCCGCAGAACAGCATTTAGTACGTGCGAATGACGCAGAGGCGGCGACGCTTGACCCAGCGAAAGCCGAAGGTCTGCCAGAAATGCATGTGATTCGTGACTTATTTGAAGGGCTTGTGATTCAAGATCGTGACGGAAACATTATTCCCGGTGTGGCAGAATCATGGGAAACCAACGACAACCAAACCTTTACTTTTCACTTGCGCAAAGACGCGAAATGGTCGAATGGCGAGCCTGTGACAGCGGATGATTTTGTCTATTCACTGCGCCGAGCGGTGGACCCGAAGACCGCTTCTCCAAATGTTTGGTATCTCAAACTCACCAAGATCAAAAACATCGCCGATGTAGCAGAGGGCAAAAAGCCTTTGGACGATCTCGGTATCAAGGCAGTGGATAAATACACCCTACGTTTTGAGTTGGACAGTCAAGTGCCGTACTTTGTTGCTATGACTGGGCACACGTCCATGATGCCAGTGCATCAAGCGACAGTGGAAAACCGCGACAAGCCGTGGAGCGATCCAGACCAATTTGTTAGCAACGGTGCATTCACATTGGATAAGTGGGTCGTGAATGAGCGCATTGAACTGGTTAAGAGTCCAAGTTACTGGGACAGCGCAGATACGCATCTAAACAGAGTGACTTACATTCCGTTTGAAAACCAAAACGCGTCGATCAATCGTTATGCGGCAGGAGAGTTGGATATCACGTCCGATGTGCCGACTCATATGGCGCAGAAGCTTAAACAAGATTACAAGCAGGCTTACACGGTGGTGCCATTACTGTGCACGTATTACTACGCGTTCAATACCACTCGTCCGCCATTTGATGATGCGCGAGTGCGTCAAGCGGTGTCGTACTCCATCATGCGTGATGTGATTACGAATGGTGTCACGCAAGTGGGCAACCTTCCTGCGTATACCTTTGCGCATCAGTACACTGCCGGTTTTGATGCGACGCCCCCTGAGTATAGTAAGTGGAGTCAGCAACAACGTGACGAGAAAGCGCGTCAGTTGTTAAAAGAAGCGGGTTACAGCAAAGACAAGCCGCTCGATTTTAAATTGCTGTACAACACCAGTGAGGCAAACAAATCGATCGCGGTTGCGATAGCGTCGATGCTACAAAAAAATCTCGGTGCAAACGTGGAGTTAGAAAACCAAGAGTGGAAGTCGTACTTAGTGGCGCGTAAACAAGGCAATTTCGATGTGATGCGTGCTTCCTGGTGCGGTGATTACAATGAAGCGTCTACTTTCCTGAGCTTACTTCGCTCAGGTTCTTCGGGTAACTTTGCACGTTACAGCAATGCAGCGTACGACAACGCGATGAACAGTGCATTGGCTGCAACCGATGAGAAAGCGCGCCAAGGATTTTACGACCAAGCTGAACGGTTGCTGGCGGCAGATATGCCCATTGCGCCAATCTATTATTACATGCAAGCGCGTTTGGTTCGTCCAACCGTGGGTGGCTTTGCAAAAAACAACGTAGAAGGGCGCATTTACTCGAAAGATCTCTACATCAAGAAGTAGCGCTCAAAACAAGCGATAAATACGAAGCCCCGAAGATGTGTCTTACGGGGCTTCTTTTTATTGTTAGCGAGCGGAGAGCTTGTCCACTAGCATTGCGATTCGTTTGCCAAGATACTCCGCCGTTGCAACATCAGAGGCATGCAACTGACCACCTTCACCACCTTGTGCAACAATACCACCTTGTACACCATAACGATTCAGGTTTTGCTCCCCAGAATTGCTGATCTTATCCAACCCGATCCACATCATGCCGTGTTGGTTAGCGAGCGTTTGTAGATATTGTAATGTGCAAGATTGGTCGCCATTCATTGCTCCACCACTGGTAAAGCCAGCCGCGATTTTGCCCGCCCATTTTTGGTAATACCAAGATTCACTGCTTGCATCGGCAAATGCTTTAAACTGCGCTGCTACACCGCCCATATAGGTCGGTGAGCCAAAGATAATCGCATCACACTCAGCAAGTTCATCCATTAGTTTAGGGTTCACAAAACGTCCCTCAATAATCTCACTGCCTTCAATTCGGTGAGAGAGGATTTCACATTCATCTTGCTGCTTAATGCCTTGTTGTTCAACGCCTGCGGCAATCGCGCGAGCAAGCTGACCAGTAACGTCGGTTTTAGAGAAATAAATAATCGCAATTTTGGACACAATGGTTCCTTTTTTCATTGTTGATTTTTAATCGTGCGACTAAGGCTAAAACCTCAAGCTAAGTTGAGGTCAAGAAGAGATTTGAGATAGATAAAGTACGAATTGGTATCTAAAGAGCTTTCTTATAGGGTAAGTCGACGGCATAACTACAGTGAATGCAATGACGATGAATGTCGTTTATAAAAGCGTTAAAGGAAGATCTTAAAGATGTAGAAAACTCTCTTGGAAACAATGATAAAGGTACTGATGCTAGTGATGATTAATAGGCGGAAAAATAGATTAAAATATGTAAACTCAGACCTGATCCAAGGCGGGAAAAGTACATTTCATCGTTTCTTAAGGCGAGGGATTATTATCATTATGGTAGGAGGCCTTTCTACAGCCTCTTCCACGGTATTTGCACACTTTATAGCGGGGGTGTTTGATGTGGATATGAATGTTCATCCAGAGAGCTTAGAAGAAAAAGTGCATGCACTACTTTTTGTTTCGTTCAGTCTTGTTTTTTACCTCTTTTATGCCCTTATCTCGCTAAATATTAGTGGGTGGCTCATAATGAAGCTAAAAATATAAGCCTAACTAAAACCATGTCCTTGTATTTTAAGGAAGATGGAACTAGTGACGATTTTTTCTTTGCTTGCACCATCTCTATTTTTTGTATTTATTTAAGGTTCGTAAAGAAGAAGCTTACTTTGGTTAAAGTGGCGCTTTTGGTTTCGGCGGTGTGTCATGTGTTTATCATGAAAGAATACAGCGGTGACCTTTCAGTTTATACGTTTTGTCTCTTCACTGTTGTTCTCCATTAACTTTGGGTTATTTGTGACTACCAAGTGATATTAAAAAGCCGATGTAGATACATCGGCTTTTTAGTGGGTTATTTCTTTCTGCGAGTATAAATCCGAGATTTTGCTTTACTTGGCTCTGGCTTGTTTTTTGCCAGCTTTAGCACTGCTTTTTGCAAAATCTGGTTGTTTGGGTAAGTGATCAGCATTCAATCTCTAATTTGACTGATGGCGTTGGTACAATAAAAACAATAGGAGAATATAATGAATAGAATAGTAAGACTTTTGAAAATAGGTAGTCTCTTTACGTTTTTCTCCCTATTTTTAGTTTGGCTATTTTGTACAACACCTGATACTAGTACATTTAAGACTGTAAACTTGAGCTTGGATGAGGTGCTTTGTGCTGATTCTAGGGGATGGGGAAATGGGACAAAAGTTGCGATAATTAAAGATAAAAAAAGCAATCTACAATATTATGCAGATAGCCTGTCACCGCAGATGTGCAGATGGTTACAAACACAACTTTTAAGTACAACAACACTAACTGCTTCCGGTGCCTATGATGCTAGTTATGATCAAGGAAAAAATATTGAGTTACAACAGATATATTTAGGAAAAGAAATGATCTATCAAGATCAGTATATAACCGAAGCAGGATTTTGTAAGTATATCCCTCTATTAACATGTATATAAATGAACGTATTACAGAAGTATTGGTGCTAGCTCTCGTAGCATAAAGGATAGAGTTCAACGATGTAGCGCTGGCGTGTCGAGTATTAAAGCGTTAAAGGAATATCTTAAAAAGGATGAGTAGATGATCGTTTTATCGAGGGGCGTATCACTGTTTCTACTATTGATGTTGGTAGTTATGCTGCACACCGAGCTTTCAATTAGCGACGGTAATACCAATCTTTATGCTTTCATTCCTTTTGCACTAGTTTACTTATTACCTTTGTTCCCTAATTCGATTTTGGTCAAAATTAAAGTAATAATCATAATGGCTTTCGTGGTCTCTGTGGTGCTGTGTTTCGGTGTTTGGTTAACGTTCCCTGCAGCGAGGGGAGCTGTCGTCGGTTACTTTTTCGTAATTAACATACCAATATTTTTGACCCTTTATCAGAGGGTGAAAGCGGAATAAAAATAGCTGATGTATACCCGTGATTATGAAGGAGTCTTAGATTCGACATCACTTATCGCTAAAGGATAAATAACTTATGACGATTTTTTTCTTTGCTTGCGCCATCTCTATTTTCTGCATGTATTTAAGGTTTGTAAAGAAGACGTTTCCTTTGGTTAAAGTAGCGCTTTTGGTTTCGGCGATGTGTCATGTTTTTATCATGAAAGAATACAGTGATGACCTTCAGTTTATACGTTTTGTCTCTTCACTGTTTTTCGCTATTAACTTTGGGCTATTTGTGACCACCAAGTGATAACAAAAAGCCGGTGTAGATACATCGGCTTTTTAGTGGGTTATTTCTTTCTGCGAGTATAAATTCGAGATTTGGCTTTACTTGGCTCTGGCTTGTTTTTCGCCAGCTTTAGTACCGCTTTTTGCAAAATCTGGTTGTTTGGGTAAGTGATCAAGTTTCCGTTGTCGTGCTTAATTAACACGTGAAACATGCTGATTTCTTGAATCTCACCGCAGATGTCTTCATCTTTGTCTACGACTTTAATTCGGTCACCCACTCGGTACGGGAAGACAAAAAAGATCAAAAAGCTGGCAGTGATGTTGCTCAGAATTGACCACTGCGCAATAAACGCCACACCTAATACGGCAAAAATGGACGATAGGAACAAAGACACATCGCCATAGCCAATACCTGTGATAATGGCAAAAATAGAGGCGGTCAAAAATAGCAGCGCGACATTGAAACAGCGCTGAATAAAACTCAAACGAGCCTTTTTTACACCTTTCGTTGTTGCCAAATTTAGGATGGCTCTATTTACAATCCTCTTCAGGATGCGATACGCGATCAGGACAAAAATGCCCATCAATAGTTTGTAACCGAGGGAGCCCGTAGTGAAATACTGGCTCACTTGCTCTAATTGGATCCAATCATTCATTTCTTCATCTCGACGATATCTAGAAAGCGGCTTTTATAGCTGATTTTTTGCTGTAAGTAATCACAATTTTTCTTTACACCATTTGTCTCTGTGTTGAGGTTCCACAGAGTGCTATATAAGTTAATCAAAGACTTAGTGAGTATTACAAACTCTTTGGCTTTATTACTTATATTCAACCAAAGCTGACGTGATTTTGAAAAGAGCAATCTTTGAGCTGTATCCCATATCCGACATTCTATGACGCTAGTTCCTTATAAACGAGCTGAATATGACTTTTGTCCTGATAACCTAAGGTGTATTAATTGAAATAGCTTTTAGGGCGTTGAAAAATGGAAGAAGATGAAAAGGCGATTATGATTTTATTAGTGATTGTTGGCCTTGTACTCGTTTGGGTCGCGCTTGAAGAACTTAATTATCTCGGGCTCCCAATAAAATAAGCCCCGTTAAACACAAGTTAAACGGGGCCCTTGTTTTTTATCAATGTGAATTCAGGCTAGCTAACCGCACGCACTTTGCCTTGTTTCAAATCGTTCAGCACTTGCGCTTTAGGGCCATCTGCGATGATGCTGCCTTTCTCCATCACAATTACGCGATCAACGATGTCGAGCATAGACGTTTTATGCGTAATCAGAATCAGCGTTTCACTAGGTTTCAACTGTGCTAATTGATGTTTAATGTGCATCTCTGAGCGATTATCCATCGCACTGGTTGGTTCATCCATGAGTAGAACAGGAGGACGACCCAAAAATGCACGAGCGATCGTGACTGCTTGACGTTGACCACCCGAAAGCATTGCACCGCCTTCACCAACTTGGCGTTCTAAGCCCGCTGGGTCAGATTGCGTAAACGCAGTAACACCGGCACGATTCGCTGCGTCTAGTACGTCACGGTCATCGGTTAATGGGCGACCTAGCGTAATGTTGTCGCGGATAGAACCAAAGAACAGATTCGAATCTTGCGGCACACAACCAATATTACGGCGAATGTCGACATGATGCAGCTGTGCGATGTCGGTATCATCAATGCGAACATGACCTTCCGTCGGCTGATACAAGCCCATGATGAGACGTTCTAACGTGGTTTTACCCGAACCGATACGGCCTATGATCGCTACTTTTTCGCCTGGGTTAATGGTCAAGCTCAAATCTCGAATCGACGCCACCGGTGAATCTGGGTAGTGGAAGGTCACGCGTTCAAGTTCAATTTTGCCTTGTACTATTGGGCGGTGAATGTAACGTTTACCTTCTTCTTGTTCATCCGGCATTTCCATGACTTGATTGATAATTGTCATAGAAGACTTCGCTTGGTTGTAGCGCGTAGAGAGTAAGGATAACTGAACCAAAGGACCAATCGCGCGGCCGCTAAGCATGGTTGCGGCAATCAAACCGCCCATGGTTAAGTCGCCTTCTGCAATTAAGTAAACGCCTAGGATGATCATCCCTACGTTACTACTTTGCTGCACAAAACCCGCCGCGTTTTGAATGCTATCCGTAATTCGTCGGCTTTTTATATTCCAGTTCGCCATGTGCGCAACTGCCTCTTCCCAGCGGTATTGGAATTGGCTTTGCGCACTGAGCATTTTTACGGTTTCTAACCCAGCCAAGCTCTCTATCAAATTGGCATATTTTTGCGATGCTAGGCGTGAACCCTCCTCAATGGAGCGGCGCAGCGGCCCTTGTATCAGTAGCGAGTGAATAATCAAAATGACCACGCCCACCATCGGTACATACACAAGATCGCCAGCCATTAGCCATATAATCACTAAGAATAAAATGGCAAAAGGCAAATCAATGAGAGCACTGACGGTCGCTGAAGTAAAAAACTCTCGAATAGATTCGAATTCTTGTAAATGGCGAGCGAAGGCACCGACCGAAGGCGGCTTCGATTCCATTCTAATCCCCATCACTTTGCTGAACAGTTTGGATGAAATCAGAATGTCAGACTTCTTGCCCGCCACATCAATGAAGTAATTTCTCAGCGACTTGAGAATGAAGTCGAACAGGAACACGACAAAGATGCCGCTTGCTAGTACCCATAGGGTTTCAAACGCAAGATTCGGAACCACTTTGTCGTACACCAAGCGAGTGAATAGCGGAGCGGCAACCGCAAAGAGGTTGATGAGAAGTGATGCGATTAAAACATCACGGTAGATGCGTTTTGACTGCCACAAGGTGGACCAGAACCAGTGGCCTTCGTTGGTTTTGAGCACTTCGGGAGAGCGCTCATCGAAACGGAATTGCTTTTTAACTAAAAAGTACCGACCAGTGTATTGCTCAAGTAGGTCTTCTAATGGAATAGAGATCGGCACCATTCCACTTTCTAGGGTGGTGACTTCGGCCTCGCGTTTCTCCATATTGATGCTGTTGAGAACGCAAGAGTCACCGCCTTTAAGAACTAAGATTGCCGGCAGAATTAGGCTGGAGATGCTCTCCAGCTCTGCGCGGTTTTCCTTGGCAACCAATCCGGCCCTTTCCGCTGCTCTTGGTAGCAAAAATGGGGTCAGTTTACCGTCAGATAGCGGTAGTCCGTTGACTAACGCTTCTGGCGAGTTAGCTAACCCATAGTAACGGCTAACGTAGATGAGCGAATTCAGTAAAGGGTCTTTCATCGTTGATAAACCTTTTTATTCTTTGTCGACGATGAATCCTTGGAATACCTCAACAAAATGTTCAGTGAGGAAATCCAACTGGATTTGAGTTTCGATACGCGATGCGATAGTCGTAATACCAAGGTTGTGGGCAGTACGAGAGATCGACGTTAGCGTGAATTTCTGTTTTTCGTCGTGCAAGTTGTGTGTGAATAGGTAATCGAGCTTCACATAGTTCGGGCGGAACTCTTGGATGTATTCCAAAGATTGGAAGTTACGTCCGTAGTTATCTACGCCGAACTCAGCACCTGATTGGCGAATGGCATTACATAACAGTGCTGTGTGGTGAGGCTGATCGATAAAGCATTCCTCTGGAATTTCAAAATGTAGCTTAGAGGCCACTTTGGCGTGTTTCTCTAGCATGCTAGTTGTCCAGCGAATAAACGATGGTTGAGACAAGCTGCTTTGCGCGATGTTAATCGCGACTGGGTCATTAAGTTCACCACTTTCTAGCATCTTAATCATTGATTCAATGACATACTGGTCAAAGATGTTGGTGGCGTCTAACTGTTCTAGTGCGAATAGGTATTGATTCGCACGATACGTTTCACCATCTTTTTCGATGCTTGAAAATACTTCGTTGTGGAATACTTTACCCCATGTGTTTTTCGCAGCTTGGAAACGGAATTTAACCCAATCACTATGAATGGCCTCTTCAACCAACGCTTTCCATTGCTGTTTACCCATCAAACTAGAAGGTGTATCACTGCCAATGAAGCCGTATGGCTTGTCTGGTTGCGCTTTGGCTTTCGATAGTGCGTTGTCTACCATCGAGAGGATTTCAGAGCGCGTTTTCTGATCTTTGCTGTGTGCAACCCCTAGTGACGCTTTAGGTTTTGCTAAGCCTGTTGGGTCAGTATTTAGGCCGTTCACACAATTGACGATGCTGTCCGATAAAATGCGTAACTCGCTCTCATCCATATGAGGGAAAAGCAAGCCGAACTCATCACTAGACAAGCGAGCAATAGTGGCACCCGGTACATCAATGGTGTTTTTCAAACGTTGAGACAGTTCTTTAACGTGGGCATCTGCGCGTTGGTAATCTTTGGTCTCGTAAATGTCCCCAATGTATTCAGCATGGAGTAGCGCGATACCCCCTTGCGTTTGCTCTGCAAGCCATTGGTCGATTTGGTTGATGTAGAATGAGCGGTTACCCAATTTAGATATAGGATCGAGGTAAGCCTGAGCACGCAGACGTTGCGCCTCTTTGGCTTGCTCTTTGAATGATAGCTCGATTTGAGCAGACATCATGTTAATGCCATCTACCACCGCGATAAGATCTTTGGTTCTTGGACGAGCAAGCGGTTCACCAAATTGGTTATTCGCGATTTCATGCATTTTATTTACGATGGCCGTTAATGGTTTTAGCGAGCGACGTAGGATGTATGAAATTGCCACTAAACCAGCTAGAAAAATGACACTGAATACAGACAGCAAGCCAATAAAACCTTGCCAGAGCTGCTCGTAAGCTGCGCCTGGGTGGCTAATGATTTCTACTTCGGCGAGCTGCATCCAACCACTGGTCACAACACGCTTATCGTGAATCGCTTTAAATAGATTCATGTCGATAAACCATTGTGGCACCGTACTTGGTTTAACTGGGTAAGTACGCACGATCTGGTAGTCAGAATCTAATGCTGTAAGACGAACAACGGAGTAGGTGCTGCCGTCAAATAGAGCATTAATCACGGACTCAACCGCGACTTTATCTTTGTCCTTTAGGTAAGGAGCCAATGCCAAACCTACGGTGTTAATAGTGTTGTTGACCTCTGAACGTTGCTGTTGCTCCAAGCTGTCTCGAGTCGTGTTGAATTGGATTACGAATACTGATGCCAACAAGAGTATAAAGACCGTAACCATCCCCACCACAAGCTTCTTATATAGGGTCATGTTTCTCACTCGTCATAGTTAATTTTAGGTTTATTTAACTGCAACTTACGTTCGCGCGAGCGTAAGTCATTCCAAAGGCTCAACCGTGATGCTTTCCCTGCCAGCTCTCCAGTGCTAGCAGATGACTTCATCAACCACAGGTTTGTACCATTAAAACTGTATATCGGTAGCAAGTCGCTACGCTTAGAGGCTCGGACAATGTCAGGATTGATATTATCGAGAATGAGCGGCTCAGAACTTGGGGTAGGGTAGTAAGCTAATACCATGTGAAACTGATTCAGTTCGATGGCTTTTACGTATATTAACCGCATCTTTGAATCTGGTATTCCTAGCTCGAGTAAAGAGAAGTACTTAGCAATAGTGAAATCTTCACAGTCTCCTGCGTTACTCCCTAAAAATTCGAGTGGCGTAGCCCAATAATCTGTCTTTCCCCACAGTTTTATGTCGTCAACGAAATACAGCTGATTAAAAAAGTCGTTAACGCCAGCGAGCTGTTCATGAGTCTCTAATTGTTTAAATAAGTCGAGGTTCTTTCGCCATGTATTTACGCGCAATCCCGCACGTTCGCCGTACACCGCTGTGACCGTATTGACCCATCGTTGTTCTTTGCTGTTCAGCGCACCAAGTTGGAACGACAAACAACTTAAGCTGATTAATAATGTAACTTTACGCTGCAAATTGGATCGCATATTCGACTCGTATCACAAGTATACTCTTCTAGAGAGTTCGTCAGTGAGAAATAAGTGCTTTTTATTTAATCACTTATCGCTCAATACTCCCTATCGCGAGTATCTTAATGTGGTTTACTCCTTCAAGGCGTTAGTTTTGGCACTTAAGATAGGCTTAAGTAGATACTCCAAAACAGTTCGCTTCCCTGTGATGATATCGACCGATGCTGTCATTCCTGGAATGATTGGTAAATCTGCATCTTGACCAAAGTTTGTTTTTTCGGTGCGTACACGAACAATGTAGAAGCTGTTGCCTTCTTCATCTTGAGTGGTATCCGCGCTGATATGTTCCAACTCACCCTCTAAACCGCCGTACTTTGTGAAGTCGTAAGCTGTAAATTTCACGATAGCATGAAGATCTGGGCGTAAAAATGCGATGTCTTTTGGCGCAATTTTCGCTTCTACCAATAGTGTGTCTTCTGTTGGTACGATCTCGACGATATCCATACCAGGTTGGATAACACCACCGACAGTATTGATGTTCAGTGTTTTGATTTTGCCTGTTACTGGCGAATTCACAACCGTTCGGTTTACTCTATCTTCCAAGCCCACCGCTGATTCAACCAAGGCAGATAACTGGTCTTGGGCGCTGTTGAGTTTCTCTTGCTGTTCAGAGCGGAATTTGAGTGCAACATCAATACGGTTGAGCATGGATTCTCGAATCGCTGATTGCAATACGGGAATCTTGAGCTCACTGGACGTCATTTCACGACGGGTATCGTTGACTTGGCGCTGTAATTTGAGCAGTTCAATACGAGGAACAACGCCCTCGTCTGCCAAAGGTTTGGTGATATCGAGTTCTTTTTTCGCGTATTGGTAGCTTTGACGCAAGTTCCTTACTCGTGCTTGGATCTCTACCAAGTCCTGCTGCTTTTGCTGCACTTGTTGGTCAATAACAGAAAGTTGGTTGCGTAAATTATCTAGATCTTCGCGATATTCTGCTTTTTGACGCTGTGTGAGTTGAGGTCGAGTCTCTTCCAAGGTTGGTGGGAAGGTCAGTTTACCGTAATCAAGTAGTACACTTTGACGCCAGTTTTCCGTTTCAAAATCACGATTAACGGCAACACTGTTAATAGAAGCGGATAGTTGCAGCACAGATGCGGTAAGGTTGGCAACTTGTTGCTCACGTTCACGAAAATCTGAGCGAAAGCGGGTGTCGTCGATAAGCAGTAACTGTTGGCCTTTTTCAACCAACTGACCTTCTTTGACCAAGATTTCTTTGACTAAGCCACCTTCTAAGTTTTGGACTACTTGTATCTGTGAGGAGGGAATCACTTTGCCTTGACCAACCGTGACTTTGTCGATTTCAGCCCAAGATGCCCAACCTATTGCTGCAATGAAAAATAGCACCATAACCCAAAGCATAAAACGCGCGCTGTTGGGGGTATTGAGGAGCAATGCTGCAGTTTTGTCATCAACAAAATCCAACTCTTCATCGTTGAGTTTGTTGTAGTTATCTCGGCTCATCACAGTCCCTGCTTATATAATTACGGATTATCTTTTTGATCTTATTATTATTAACCGATCGTGTCAGCATGCTCGGCTAATAAAATATGAGAAGAGGGTTATTCTCTCTTCAAATGAGCTTTCTTACACTTTCTAAATCAAACAAAAGCATAATTAGCGCCGGAGTATAGCTATTACGCCTTGAACTTGGCTTTATCCAACTGATGTTTTTTTAGTTTGTCGTACAAGGTTTTGCGTGATACCTGTAATTCTAGTTGAACCTCTTTGAGTCTGCCGCGATGTCTTTGCAATGCATCGAATAACAAGCAATATTCAAAGTATTCTGTGCGCTGAGTCATACTCTGAATTTCAAGACTTTTCTCACTGTTCCAATCTTCCATTCTAAAAGTATCTGGCTTGAGGGCACGAAGTTCAGCAAATTGGCGTAGCTGCTTAACGTTTTCTGGCCATTCGAGACTGGTGAGGTGTTTGACCTCTTCTAGGCTGATATGTGGCGGCTGTAACTGATATCGGCTCGCGGTGTGGCGCACAAAGTGCTTGTATAAAGGCCCTATATCTTCCTTTCTCTCATCGAGCGTCGGTAAGTGAATTAGAGTCGCCAGGGATTTTAGAGGCGGCTCGGCTTGGGTGGTCGCGCCAAAAACACGCTCAAGTTTTGGGTGCTTGAATAAGTATTCCCATTGCTCAAATGATACAGGCTCTGCGCTATGTAAGTACAAACTGCAGTGGCGTGTTCCTTCACTTAAGCGGTGTATGGCTTTGTCGAGCGCTTCTAATGAAAGCTCATAAAGGTCTTCACCAGAAGCGGCGATTAGCTCACTATCCGGTGTTGCATGTATGTCGTGGGCAAATTGTGCAGCGAGTCGCCGACCCGTACCATCTTGACCTACAAAAATGAGCGGCTGGCTTGTGGGCGCACTGATCAAGGCGCGACGAATGCTCACCATGGCCTTACTGTGACCAATCATTTTCGGACCAACATGAGTTTGCATGTCGAGCTCTTTCTTAAGCCAGATGTTTTCTTGCAACAAGTTCAGTTTATCGCTGGCATTGTTGAGCGATTTCATGAGCTGTTCCGTTGAAAACGGTTTTTCTAGAAAGTCGTACGCGCCGCTTTTCATCGCATCTACCGCGGTTTTCACATCTCCATGTCCAGTAAGTACGATGAATTGAAAGTGATCGTTTTTGCTTCGCAAAGTTCGCATAAACTCCAAGCCATCCATCACGGGCATATGGATATCGGTGATGATAATCGCAGGTGTATTTGAGTCGATTACGCGTAAGGCTTCTACTGCGTTTGGTAAGCAGGTGACGTCTATCCCTTCAATCAGCAGGGCTTGAGACACGGCATCACGAATGTGTGGTTCGTCATCAACAAAGAAAACTGGGTTATTCATGGTCGTTTTCCACTTCTGGGGTACGTTTATTCTGATTGACTATTGGTAGCGTCACGATAAAGGTCATCCCTCCTGCTTGTTGTTCTGTGTTCTGATGTTTATAGGCACAGAGGGAGCCGTGATAGCTCTCTATAATCCGCTTGGAGATTGTTAAACCTAATCCAAGACCCTCCGGCTTAGTCGTAAAAAATGGGTCGAACACTTTTGCTAGGGCTTCGTCTGACATCCCTGGTCCGTTATCGGAAACAAGAATGTCGCAACTGTCATCATGACACTGAACAGCAATGGATATTTGCGGATCGATACAGTGGTTTTCCATCGCTTGTGCGGCGTTGTGGAAGAGGTTTATCAGCACTTGTTCTAATTCAACGCTGTGAATGGCCAGCTTCACATCATAGTCGATGGCCGGAACTTTTAGTGTTACTCCTTGCTTAATAAGCTTGTTGCTCAAAATGCTGGTGGCAGTATGTACCGCGTCGTGCAGTACTGAGATTTCATTGTGTGAATCGTGCGTGGCTTTCCGAGTAAAGACTTTTAAGCGGGCAATGACTTCCGAAATGGTGTCATTGAGTGTCAGCATTTTGCCCAAATTGTCAGCGACCATTGGGTATTTTTCCATTGCCAACAAACGCTGCGAGTTTTCGGTATAGGTTCTTAGTGCGGAAAGTGGCTGATTTATCTCATGATTAATACTGGCTGATAGCTCGCCCAACAGTGCCAATTTCGCGGCTTGCGTCAGTTCTTGTTGTGTTTGTTTAAGCTCTTGTTGGCTTTGCTCATATTGGCGGATGGTCTGTTGTAGTTTTTGGTTGGCTTCACTCAGAACTAGTGTCCGTTGCACTACTTTTTCTTCTAGGCTCACATTGAGATGGGCAAGGCGTGCTTTGTTAACTAGGGTTTGGAACCACGCTAACGCAATTAGAGCAATGAGCGCATATAAGATCAGGAAGACGATATCGGCCTGTAAAACGGCGGCAAGAACGCTGTTGTGGTTAATTAAGGCAACGACGCGAAACCCTTTATCCAATAAGTGTGTTGCGTATGCGAGGTAATTCGGTGATAGAAGCAATTGATTGTCATCAAACTCCGTGACACCACTGTGCGCCGTCAACTCACCAAAATATTCGGGCAAGGTATCGCCATATTGACGCGTTTCGGTAAGTTCAATTATTGCACTCGATGACAGTGGGAAAAGTGCACGATAGCGCCAGTCTGGTAAATTGCTCATAAACACGACATTGTGTTTATCTGTAATGAGTACGTCAGTCGTGGTTTGCGAAAGGCGCTGTTCTAATTGCTCCAAATTCACTTTTACTGTTATCACGCCAACGACTTCCTCATTTACCCACAGCGGAGATGAGAAGAAGTACCCACGTTTATTCGAGCGCACGCCTAATCCAACATATTGAGCGGGCTCACCGCGTCGCGCATTTTTAAAATAGGGGCGATAGCTAAAGCTAGAGCCAACAAACGTATCTTCTTGCTGAAAGTTACTTGAGGCTATGACTAACCCGGTGCGGTCATGAACGTAAATCGTATCGGCCAAACTTTGCTTCAACCAATCTGATAACAGTAGGTTGAGCTCTTGAGAGGGCGTTCCGCGCTCTACTGCTTTGAGTAGTCTTGGGTCGTGACTTAATAGGTTTGGTATCTGTTCAAACTTTGCCAGTTCGTAGTCCACTTCTTGTGACACTTGCGCGGCTTGTCTCTCTAGCTTTTGTTGCCATTGATCATGTTGGTATTGAGTTGCGTAATGATGAGTAAGCGCAAGCCCTGAAATGCCGACGGCACACAGTAGCAGTAAAAAATGACGTAGGGCTTTGGGGTTGAGTAAGTTCACGATCGGCTCACTGGTTTTTTGTGTCATGGTATCAAATGACGCACTGTGATGCTGTGAGCGGCAACGATAACAAGCACAATGATGTCCTTGTATTTCCTCAGTATCGGGAGCACAATCGACAAAAACGAGTGAAGGAGTAAAGATGGAACTTGCTGATATTCGTCGTGAGTACACCAAAGGTGGGCTGCGTCGTAAAGATTTGAAAGCTGATCCTATTGATCAATTTAATCTGTGGCTAGAGCAAGCAGTTGAAGCGGGTTTAACGGACCCGACTGCGATGACAGTTGCAACGGTTGATGAAAATGGCATGCCGTTTCAACGCATTGTTCTATTGAAAAACGTCGACAAAGATGGTTTTGTGTTTTACACCAACCTAGGCAGTCGCAAGGCCCAGCAGCTAGAGCATAACAGCAATATTAGTTTGCACTTCCCTTGGCATCCGTTAGAGCGCCAAGTTCATATTACTGGTGTGGCTGAAAAGCTTACCGCCGTAGAGAATATGAAATACTTTACTTCTCGTCCTAAAGAGAGCCAGTTGGCCGCAATCGCGAGCAAACAAAGTAGCCGTATTTCTGCCAGAGGTGTGTTGGAAGGTAAGTTTTTAGAGCTAAAACAGAAGTTTGCTAAGGGTGAAATACCAGTACCAACCTTTTGGGGTGGCTTTCGCGTAAAACCAAAGAGCATCGAATTTTGGCAAGGTGGCGAACATCGCCTTCACGATCGTTTTCTTTTCTCCCAGCATGATGGAAGTTGGGACATTGATCGTTTAGCGCCATAGGCTTATGGTCCCTCATGAATAAACAAACACCGCCGAATTGGGGCGGTGTTTTTGTAGGTAGAAGCGATGCGAATTATCGCTCTCCATTCAACACAACCGATAATTGTTGCTTAAGCAGCGTTTTGGGTACAACAGAGCCGTAGCCTGCTTCCATTGCTTTATCTATTAGCTCGTTCTTGCTGTTCGCTGCAAACTTATTACGTAAGCGTGCGACGTGACCTTCAACGGTTTTTGTTGATATGCCCATGACCTGAGAGATAAATTGAGGCTTTTTGCCATAGAGCAAGAGGAAAAGCGTTTCTTGCTCGCGGCATGTGAGCTTCTCTGGTTTTGGTTGTAAGTCAGAAAAACGAAAGATGGATTGTTGATTTGGGTTGGTACTGATTGCACGACAAACCCAATACCCGACTTCAATCACGGCGGTGTCGGTGAGTTCCCTTCCGTAGAAAATGGTGCCTACGATGTCGCCTTTGTCATCTCGCCACGGTGTTTTAGTAAATATATGTGCTCGCCAGCGGCCATCTGGATAAGGGTGGATATCCAGAATTTTTAGTGACTCGCCAGTTTCGAGAACGTGTTTATCTTGGCGTTGAAATTCTTGCGCGCATTCAGTGGTTGGGCTGGCCATATCAAAATCAGTTTTACCCAAGCACTCCTCGGGCGACGTGTGCCCTAACAGTTCTGCGTATTCCTGGTTTACGTATAGGAATACCGAATCTTTATCTTTGCATCCCCAACAACCTGGTAGCTGTTTAAGGAGGGATTGTTCTATGGTATCGACTGAAATATTCACAAAAGGACTCACTACATACTGCTTTTACCAATACAGAGACGTCCGTGTTACATGGCTCGTATTGATGTTGCCAAGTAGGCACTTACGTTGCTAGAACACGTTCGTTGATTGGCGCTCAATCCAATTAAATTCATGGTGTTCGATGTTTTCGTCAGGTAGTCATAGACAACGACGAAATGGAACGAAGAGTTTAATTGGGAAAATGGTCTGTTTCATTACAGATATGTGCGCTCACGGATGTCCGCCAATGTTCGGCTTACAACTCGTATCGTCCTTGATCATGCTTCCTACAACTCAGTTGTAATGTGGTTGACGTTCATATCACTTGTGAGCGAAAGAGCAGCACCTAAGCATATGAGAGGGACAGTGAGACAAACGCTATGATATCAGCTTATGCCATTGTTTTCATTGTTGAGAAGCGAAAAAAAAGCCAGCCTGAAGACGGGCTGGCAACACAAGATATAATCTTGTCGACGTGTAGAAGAGGTTCTAAATTACCTAGCGAGGGTCTGCTAAGTAAGTTAGAGGTATCAATGAGATACCGAGAGCTTTAGATCGTATGCATCTTAAAGCTCGATAACTAATGTATTGAATCAGAAGCATATTAGTAAGGGGGGAAATCCCTCTATGTTGAGTTTAAGAGTGGGTTTCGATCCGTTTCAGGGACGAGTTATCTAATATGGAGCACGGTGTTTTACAAAATAACAGATTGTTCGGTAATAAGGATCTTTACATTGATTGATTATGTATACGTAAGGTGTTGCCTATCTATCCGTTTTTGTTAATAAAATTGGTTGCTCACTGACCGTAAATTAACCTAGCATGATCATCGTTCCGGAACTATGATCATGTAAATGAACTTGATCATGCTGATTTGATCTTGTCGATTGAGTTGGGTAAAAGTTGCAACCCAACAAAGAAGGTATATGATGCGAAGACGTAAGCTGACCGTGTAAAGACGACTGTTTAAAATGAGTGACTCAGATAAACAAAAAATCCTTTCATATCAAGAGATTATGCTGCCAAAGCCGGCGGAGCTGATCACACTTCCGTCTTATATGGATTGCCACGATCATTCTTATACGCAGATCGTGATTGGTTTAAAAGGGCAAGCCGAATTTGAAGTGCGCGGGCGAGGTAATCTTGTCGGCCCTGGTCAAGGTTGTGTGGTTACCGCATGCTCTGATCATGCTTTCGGTGGCGTCATCAATCAATCGGATATTTTGGTGCTGAATATGCCCAAACCGACAAATGATGATCCTGAAATGCTTCAAAAAATCAATAACCTGGAGAGAGACCATGTCTACTTCCAGTTAGATAGTCAAATTCAGAAGCTGATACAGATGTTGGTTCAGGAAATGCGCAACCATCCGGATGACCTGCTGTTAAGTCGTGCGTGTAACGACACTGTGATTGCGTTAATGCAGCGCCATATCTCGGCATTTGAGACCAGTCGAAAAGAGTCGCGCTTTGATTTGGAGGCGATTGATCGTTACATTGAGCAGCACCTGAGTCATAAGATTAGTGTGGCTCAATTGGCCGGGCGAGTGTTTCTTGGGGAAAGTCAGTTCCATTGCTTGTTTAAAGAGCAGATGGGGATTACACCTCATCAATATGTTCTCGGAAAGCGAATCGACATGGCTCGTGAATTAATCGAGCAAGGGCACCTTTCTTTAGGGCAAATTGCCGAGTTTACTGGCTTCTCAAGCCAGAGTACTTTTACTCATACTTTTACTCGCTTACAGGGAATATCACCTTCCCGTTATAAAAAACAAGTTGGATAACAACGCGTTTTTAGGTCAAATAATCATCAATTAGAATAAAGCCATGCACTATGCATGGTTTTTTTATGTTTTATTCACGTGACCTATCTCTCGTTTTTTTAAATTCTCTGTTCTTTGCAGTGGCTGATATGCCACTTGATCCTACATTTTCTCTTAGAACGAGCTCTTCACAAAAATCTTATTGATATTCTTGATATTTTGTTGTGAATGCAATGAAAAAATTAAAATTTACAACACAAAATATTACCTATTTGAATGTGACTATGTGGATGTTTTGTTATAAAAGCGAGTTTTTGGCAAAAATGTCGTAGTTTTTGACAAGTATTCTTATCGGCCTCAAAATACACTGCCAGCCATTGATAATCCTCGAAGCGGTTTTCGAGGAGTGAGATTGAGGAACACACATGTTTACAGCTACGAACGTGTTGACACCGGAATTTATCGGGCAGCCGCTTGATAAGTTGTGGTCACTGATCTCGCCATTATATATGGTGGACGAGTCTCAATGGCTAGAGCAACTATTGCCACTAGCGACGCCGACAGAGGATGAAAAATCGGCGATCACTACCCAAACGACCCACCTTATCGAAGCCATTCGTGCCGATAAGAAGTCAATCCAGATGATTGATGCTTTATTGCTGGAATACAGCTTAGATACTCAAGAAGGTATCTTGCTGATGTGTCTTGCAGAAGCATTAATGCGCATCCCAGATGCCGCGACAGCAGATTCTTTGATTAAAGATAAGTTGAGTGTCGCAGACTGGAAATCTCACCTGAAGAACTCTGACTCTGTGTTTGTTAACGCATCAACATGGGGCCTCATGCTAACAGGTAAAGTGGTTGGTCTTGGTGAGCAAGGCACCCAGAGCCCAGGTCAGGCTGTAAACCGTCTGGTAAATAAATTCTCTGAGCCCGTGATTCGTAAAGCCATGTATCAGGCAATGAAGATCATGGGTCACCAGTTTGTTCGTGGTCGTACGATTGAAGAAGCGCAAAAGAACGGTCGTCCGATGCGCGACAAAGGTTTCACCTACTCATTTGATATGTTAGGTGAGGCGGCGTTAACTACAGCGGACGCGAACAAGTACTTCAAAGATTACCTAATGGCGATCGAAGCGGTAGGTCGAGAAACTTACGGCAATGACACCAGTCCAGCGCCTTCGATTTCCATCAAGCTTTCTGCATTACACCCGCGCTACGAAGTCGCAAATGAAGAACGTGTAATGACAGAGTTGTATGACTCACTAATGCAACTACTAAAACGTGCTATTGAAGTCGACGTTGCAATCACAATCGATGCAGAAGAGGCGGATCGCCTTGAGCTTTCTCTGAAGCTATTTGAGAAAGTGTACCGTAGCGATCTTGTGAAAGGTTGGGGCAAGTTTGGTTTAGTTATTCAAGCCTACTCAAAACGTGCGCTACCAGTCTTGGTGTGGCTAAATGCACTCGCAAAAGAGCAAGGTGACGTTATTCCTCTGCGTTTGGTTAAAGGCGCGTACTGGGACAGCGAAATCAAGTGGTCTCAACAAGCGGGTTATGCAAATTACCCAGTATACACTCGCAAAGAAGCGACGGACGTTGCATACCTAGCTTGTGCTCGTTTCCTACTTAGCGAAGGTGTTCGCGGTAATATCTACCCACAATTTGCAAGCCACAATGCTCACACAGTTACGGCAATTGCTGTCATGGCGGAGCACAAAGAATACGAGTTCCAGCGCCTACATGGTATGGGTGATTCACTGTATAACCATGTTATGAAAATGTACGGTCAGCCAGTACGTATTTATGCTCCTGTCGGTAGCCATGCTGATCTTCTTCCGTACTTGGTTCGTCGTCTGCTTGAAAATGGTGCGAACAGCTCGTTTGTACACCGTCTAGTTGATGCGCGTTGTCCGATTTATGAGTTGACCCACCACCCTGTGGATGTGTTGACGGGTTTTGACACGCTACACAACGACAAAATTCCATTGCCTGCCGATATTTTCCCTGAGCGTAAGAACTCATATGGCGTCAACATTGACATCGACAGTGAAGCGAAGCCATTTGAAGCTCAGGTCGAAAGCTTCATGGACAACCAGTGGGTTGCAGGCCCGATGATCAATGGTGAACGCTTTGCCGAAAGCATGATCAAGGAAAATGCGGCTGAGATCATCACCGCACCATACGATCGCCGAATTGAAGTCGGCAAAGTGGCATTTGCAACACTTGATCATGTTTCCGCTGCAATTGATGCGGCGCAAACTGCTTTCTCTGATTGGAAAGGTGTTCCTGTTGAGCAAAAAGCGGCTTGTTTGGAAAAGCTTGCTGACTTAATGGAAGAAAATCTGGCTGAGCTGGTGGCGATTTGTCACAAAGAAGCGGGCAAGACGATTCACGATAGTATTGATGAAGTTCGTGAAGCAGTGGATTTCTGTCGTTATTACGCGAAACAAGCGCAAAACCTACAGCCATTTGAGCTAGAAGGTTTTGACGGTGTGAAACGCATTTCTAGCCTTGAAGGTCTTGGTGTGTTTGTGTGTATCAGCCCTTGGAACTTCCCGTTGGCTATCTTCCTTGGTCAGGTAACGGCAGCACTGATTGCAGGTAACACTGTGGTTGCAAAACCTGCTGAGCAAACAAGCTTAATTGCCGCTCGCGCTATTGAACTAATGCTTGATGCTGGCTTCCCTGCAGGTGTGATTCAGTTACTTACTGGTCGCGGCGCTGAGATCGGTCATGCACTGACTTCTCATGATGCTATTGCTGGTGTGGCATTCACTGGCTCAACGGCAACGGCGCAACGCATTAACGTCACGCTCGCGGAGCGCAGCGCGAAACCGGTTCCGTTTATTGCGGAAACAGGTGGTCAAAACGCAATGATTGTGGACAGTACTGCATTGCCAGAGCAGGTGGTGCGTGATGTGATTCGTTCGGCGTTTGCATCTGCTGGTCAGCGTTGTTCTGCCCTTCGTGTTCTATTTGTACAAGAAGATGTAGCAGACCGTATGATCAACCTGATTCAGGGTGCGATGAATGAACTGCATGTTGGTTTACCTTACCTACACAAAACAGATGTTGGTCCGGTTATCGACAGCAATGCTAAACAAAAACTCCTCGCTCACCTTGAGCAAATGAGCAAAACACAGACTAAAGTCGCTCAGCTACAGCTGGATGAATCGTGCCAGCATGGTGACTTTGTCTCACCAAGTGCGTTTGAAATCTCGGGCATCGATGTGCTGAAAGAAGAACAATTTGGTCCAATCTTACACATTGTTCGCTTTAAAGCGTCTGAATTACCGAACGTGGTTGCGCAGATCAACAAAACGGGTTTTGGCTTGACGATGGGCATCCATAGCCGTAACGAAACCACGTACCGTTGGATTGAGAAACATGCTCGAGTAGGTAACTGCTACATCAACCGAGACCAAGTTGGCGCTGTGGTTGGTGTACAGCCGTTTGGTGGTCAAGGCTTGTCGGGTACTGGCCCGAAAGCTGGTGGTCCACACTACCTATTCCGCTTTACTCAACATCTTCTTGCTCAAGCAGAAAACGCATAAGGAGTCGCATTATGGTTCATCAGATCACCTATTTTAAAGATGCATTCTCTGCGTGGGAGCAGTGGAATCTGACTGATTTTGATTACAAATGCGAGCATGTTCTGGCATTTAAATCTGCACTAGAAGGGCAGCAGTCTACCGTTGCCAAAGTGGTTTCTTACCACTTGCAACAAGCATCAGCTCTTCTTGCAGAAACTCACCAGTTAGTTGGCCCTACAGGGGAAACTAACGAACTGTATGCCGCAGGACGCGGTGTGGCTTTGGTGATTTGTGAAAACAACATCGAGCCTGCTGATAATGCGTTATACAGTGCTTTTGCGATGATCACCTGTGCCTTAATTGCGGGCAACAGTGTGGTCGTTTGCAGTGACAATGCAGAGCTAAACCAATTGGTTAAGCAAGCTGTAGCGTTGGCAAACTTCCCATCTAACTTAGTCCAGGTTGTTGCGTACGATGCGTCTGCCCCGTTGCTTGAGAGCGATGTACGTAGTGTGGGTTATGTTGGGCGTTCACAGGTTGAGCATGCGCTCAATCTTCAACTAGCTAAGCGTGACGGTGCAATCGTCGGCTTAGTTTCTGAAACGGATTTAGAGTCACCGAAATTGGCTCATGATCCTCATCTCTCGTTGCGCTTCATTACTGAGCGCACTCGAACGATAAATATTACCGCGGTGGGTGGTAACGCAACTCTACTCGAGTTGGGGAACGAAACTCACTAACCTGACTTGTAATGCCAATCTGGAGTAACTGGACTGAGAGCCGGTCCAGATTGGTTTTTTATACTCTGATGTATTGCTGAGACGGTAAAATATCAGGGCAGGCAAGGAAGGAAATAATTATAACGAGGACTATCTAATGATAGAAAATAGCTTTGCTATCACGTCCACTTTTGTGGCGTATTTACTGATTATGGTTGCTATTGGCGTTTACGCGTATAAGAGGACTTCCAATTCATCTGACTACTTCCTAGGTGGCCGTAGCCTAGGTCCGTGGCCTGCTGCATTATCTGCAGGTGCTTCAGACATGAGTGGTTGGTTGCTGCTAGGCTTGCCTGGCTATGCGTACGCTGCGGGTATCGAGGCCTTCTGGTTAGCCGGCGGTCTACTTCTTGGTACATGGGCAAACTGGCTCATCAGTGCAAAACGCCTCCGTACCTACAGTATCCAAACTGACGCGCTAACGTTGCCAGAGTTCCTGTCACGTCGCTTCAACGATAAGTCGAAACTGATTCAGACAATCTCTGCGTTTTTCATTCTTCTATTTTTCCTTTTCTACACCAGCTCAGGTTTGGTCGCAGGGGGCAAACTGTTTGAGACGGTATTCGGTCTAGATTACACCTACGCTGTTATCATCGGTACGGTGTGTGTCGTTTCTTACACACTATTCGGTGGTTTCCTAGCGGTATCTTGGACTGACTTAGTGCAAGGTCTGCTAATGGCGGCTGCGCTAATGATTGTTCCTATAGCGGTAATGGACGGTGGTTTAGGTCAGCTAAGTTCTGATCTACATGACATCAACCCTGAACTTGCAACGCTATGGAATGACGCGAAAGGCGAACCATTGTCTGCGATTGCCATTATCTCTCTAGCGGCGTGGGGCCTTGGTTACTTTGGTCAGCCACACATCCTAGCGCGTTTTAAAGCGTCTCGTTCAAACAAAGATCTAACGACTGCACGTCGTATCGCAGTGATTTGGACGGCACTATCTATGGTTGGTGCAATGCTTGTTGGTCTTGTTGGTCTGGTTTGGGTTACGGGTCATCCGGGTACTCAACTAGAAGACGGCGAGAAGATCTTCATGCTATTGGTTAACGCAGTATTCCATCCTGTCGTTGCGGGTATGTTGTTAGCAGCAATCCTAGCGGCGGTAATGAGTACCGCTGACTCACAGCTCCTTGTTTCATCTTCAGCGCTTGCAGAAGACTTCTACAAGCAAGTATTCAAGCCAGAAGCGTCTTCTGAAGAAATCGTAATGATTGGTCGTATCGGTGTTATCGTTATTTCGCTTGTTGCGCTATTCCTAGCGATGACGCCTGATAGCTCAGTACTTGGCCTTGTATCTTACGCTTGGGCTGGTTTTGGTGCGGCATTTGGTCCTGCGGTTGTACTTAGCCTTTACTGGAGCGGTATGAACCGTAACGGCGCGTTAGCAGGTATTCTTGTTGGTGGTATCACTATCGTGGTTTGGAAGCAGCTAACTGGCGGTTGGTTTGATGTGTACGAAATCGTACCGGGCATCATCTTCTCTACGCTTGCTATCATTGTGGTAAGTAAAGCAACGGGCGGTGCTGCGCAAGACGTGTTAGACCAACACCAGTCGTTCGAGAAAAAACTGGTTGAACTAGACTAGTAACTTCCCGTATATGAACACAAAGCCCGCTATTTTAGCGGGCTTTGTTTTATCTGAAACTTAATTAACGTTAATGGTGGTAGCTTGAGATCAAAGCTTAGCATTGCTCGGTTAGATTGGAGTGTTAGTCGCGACGAATTTTGGCGTAAATAACGGTGTTACTCAACTCTCCCGATGTAGTCAGACGTTCGTTTCTGAGCTCTCCTTCGAACTCATAACCACAGCGCTCGGCTACAGCCCGGCTCTTTTGGTTGGTGCTATCAGCATGAATTGCGATTCTCTTGGCGCCCAAGTCATCAAACGCATAGCGCTCAACTTCGAGCACAGCCTCGGCAACATAACCATTGCCAACGGCAGCATCATCTAACCAATAACCTATCTCAAAGGATGGTACGTCGGGATCTCGAATCATCAAGCCGACCGCACCCAGTAAGCGATCGCTTTCCTTTTCAATGATGTAGTAACGCAGCTCTTCTTCGAAGTTTTCAAAGTTTGCGATGGCTTTCTCTGTCCCTTCTATCATCGCTTCTAATGTCAGCACATGAGGCACCCACGGCAGATAGACTTCGAGAGTCTTTTGGCTGCGAACGACAGCTTGATGCGCCTCTTCGGCTCGTTCTAAACAAGCAGGGATGAGTTTGAGACGTTTCGTTTCCATGCCGACTCTCCTATGGGTGAAAAATGAACGGAAAATCATTTAAACAGATGTACTTAGAATGATCTAGTCAACGCCGTCATATTATTCACTTGGTTTGCCAGAGAGAAACTGAGAGAATCGAACCGTTATCAAACCAACTAGGTTCATTATGAAACTTTTAGTAAGAAACTTGGCTCGTCACATGACCGAGCAAGATATCCGCAAATTATTCTCAGCGTACGGCAAAGTAGAACTGTGTTCGCTAGTGCTTGATCAAGACACGGGTTTGTCGAAAGGCTTCGGTTTTGTCATCATGCCGGACGAAGCAGAAGCCATTTCTGCTCTTGAAGCACTGAACTTGACGAACGTAGAAAAAAGCAAAATTCGCGTGAAAGTCGCACAAGACTATGACCCGTCCTGATATGGGTTGACACTTTTTAACTAAAACGCTCGATGTACTTCATCGGGCGTTTTGTATTTTAAA
>NZ_JAWORD010000016.1:0-128894 GCF_033337665.1 Vibrio sp. Vb2960
TTGGCGCTGGACTAAACAAAGGCCCCCTTTTAGGGGGCTCACACAAAGCCACCTTCTTTAGAAGGTGGTAATTTACTTCAATCGGCGTCGATGTTGGACACTAGCCTTTTTTGTAAAATCGCGACATCTCATCCAGAGAATGACGAATGATATCGACAGGAACTTTCTGTTCTTTCTCGACTTTTAACTGACGATTCAGTTGCTGAGAGTGCCCGCCAGGGTTGACCACAAGCATCAGTTCTTTGCCGACCAATGCATAGTTGTAGTAGCTGCCTGCAATATACCAATCGCGAGAGGCAGAGCTATCAAACAAGTTATGACCAACACTGTATGAACTCGTTGTGCCTTGAACGTCAAACAGCGTATTCATCATGGTTGGCACGACGTCAAAATGGGTCGTGCGGTAATCAACTTGCTCTGGCTGACGATTTGGCATGTACACGTAAAGAGGCACATGTACTTGAACGTCACTGTAGTTACCCGTGTGGCCCCAATAGTTCATCTTATGGTCGTTAAACTCTTCACCATGATCTGATGAAATCACCACAATGGTGTTGTCTAAGTCGACATTTTTCAGCACATCACCAATCAAGCTGTCGATGTAGTACAACGAGTTCTTGTATCGATTGTGGTAAAGCGAAGCGTCAAAATCGTTGTTGAGCAAAATGTGGTCAACGCGTTCCCAGTATGGTTTGAATTTCGCAAATTCAGGTTCGGGAAATACTGTGCCGTGGGCGGCATCGTAGAACAGAAAACCAAAGTACGGCTTGTCGCTATCCTGCTTTTGGAACTCGATGAACTTGTCTGTTATCTGCTGATCGCGCTCGACAGCTGTTTCCCCAGTTTGTTTCAGGGTCAAGTCCGACACTTTTTTGAATACCGTGCGAGAAAGTGGCGGGCTGGTGAGCGGTGCCGAGCCAAAAATGCCCATGCGGTAGCCTTCTGCTTGCAGCGTATCCATAAAAACAGGAGAGCGTTGACTTGCGTAAAAGCTTTCCCAGTAGGTCGCTGGCAAGCTGTAAAACAGGCTGAAAATACCCGCTTGAGTTGAGTTGCCGCCGCTCATATGTTGTGTGAAATTCACCGTTTTTTCGGCGAACTTGCTGACATTTGGCATGACTTCCGGCGTCGCATCACTGTAGCGCCACGCGTCAACCAAGATAAACAAGACATTGGGCTGTTTCTCTTTGCTTTGCACTTGAATCGGCGCAAGCGGATAGTTGAGTGAGCTACGTTCAATGTTGGTTAACTCTACGCGGTTCTTCGATGCAATGTTCTCATCCACTAGGTCGTGTTTGTAAATAAATTTACGAGCCGTCAGCGGGTAGTAAAGTGGCCAGTTATTCGAAAACTGACTGACTTCATCGTCGTAAAGTGCGTTTTTGTACGCATGAATCATCTGCGTGCTAAGCAATACAGCAAACCAGACGCTGATCAAAACGAACTTAGCTCGGCTTTGTGCCAGTTGATTACTTACCCAAACGGTACAAGCGAGCCCGATCACCAGAACGGCAATTTCACTGATGAAGATTAGCCAACTCATCCACGAAATATCGAAGACATCACCACCACCTTCGAAAAACATACGGATTAATAGAGCGTTGATGTGAAGTTTGTATTGCTGAAAAACGAGGATATCGACTTTAAACATGATCAATAGACAGATCGCGATAGCGATCACGATACCTTTGAATGCTCGAGTCGGTAGAAAAGAGAGCAATAAACTCAACAACATAAATGGAAGAGCGATCAAGCCCAGCCAGCCATATTGAGTCGAAACCAAATAGTAACCTTGCAACAAGGTTAGCGGTTCATTCTGATTGTTAGACAACACAAAAGGATAACAAGCGATCGACAGGTACACTGCAAAGCAAGCAAAAAAAGCAATCAGCCAAGCGCTGTTGGAAGACAGTTTGCGAAACATACTTTTTGTTTGTTTATAAATTATGGGTAGAGGGAGTATAAAACAGTGTTTTTTATTATGGAATAGTTGCGACGAATGTCACATTTTGTATGGAAGTGTCAGACTTGATTGACATGTGAAAATTCAGAAGATTCATACTCTATTTGAGTGATATATAACCTTTTGTTTTTTCCGAACGCGAGATCACTGCGGGTTTAAATGGGGCTGTGCTAAGCTAGCTAACAGTTTCAATCGGCGCTCGGTATTCCCAATTTGTTTACTGTTTATCACTCCAACCAAGTTGACGTTCTTAAATCACTCCTTGTCGAACTGATTCGAATCAGTCCGCTGGAAAACCCGTTCGAAAAAGAACAAATTCTGGTTCAAAGTCCGGGCATGTCCCAGTGGCTAAAAATGGAATTGGCCAAAGAGTTTGGTGTTGCCGCGAACATTGATTTTCCGCTCCCTGCTACTTTCATTTGGGAAATGTTTACGCAGGTGTTGCCAGACGTGCCAAAACGCAGTGCGTTTAACAAAGAAGCGATGACGTGGAAGTTGATGCATCTGCTGCCGGGGCTTCTCAACCAAGAGGTGTTTTCGCCGTTAGCGCAGTACCTCAAAGATGACATTGACCACTCTAAGCTGTATCAGCTGGCTGAGAAAATTGCCGATATTTTCGATGGTTACTTGGTGTATCGTCCGGAATGGATCGCAAGTTGGGAAGCTGGGCAGAGTGTGCCAGAGCTGGAAGATGAGCATCCGTGGCAGCCGATCTTATGGCAAGCGTTGTATGATCACACTGTGTCATTAGGGCAGTCTCCTTATCACCGTGCCAACCTTTATGAGCACTTTATCGACACGTTAGAGAGTTTTAACTGCAATTTTGACCATTTACCCAAGCGTTTGTTTGTTTTTGGCATTTCTTCGTTGCCGCCTCGCTATATGGATGCGCTAAAAGCAATTGGTGAACACATCGACGTGCATCTGATGTTCACTAACCCTTGTCGTTATTATTGGGGTGAAGTTCGAGATCGCAAATATCTGGCTCGTTTGGCGGCGAAACATCGTCAGCACGTTGTGTGGCAGGACGATCACTCGGAAGTGCAAGGTGAAACTGAGCAACTGAAAGGTTCATTGGAAGATAATGTGATCGATGAGCTGCACACCGATGTGGTCGGAAACAGTCTGTTGGCATCCATGGGTAAACTCGGGCGCGACAATATGTATCTGTTGTCTCAGCTGGAATCTCATGAAATCGAAGCCTTTGTTGATGTTGAGCGCGACAGTCTGCTCCATCAATTGCAAGCGGATATTCTCAATCTTGAAGAACATCAAGATGACCAACAGATTGAAAACAGTCATCACAAACAAGTGGTGAGTTTGGGTGATAAATCTCTGAGCTTGCACTCTTGCCACAGCCCAATGCGAGAAGTGGAAGTGCTACACGATCAGCTTTTGGCAATGTTCGATGCCGATCCGACACTGAAACCGCGCGATATTATTGTCATGGTGGCAGACATCAATGCCTACAGCCCTGCGATTCAGGCGGTGTTCGGCAATGCGCCGGGTGAGCGATTTATTCCTTACTCGATTTCAGACCGAACGGCCGATCAAGAAAGCCCAATTTTGGCGGCTTTCATGCAACTTGTTAATTTACCGAATACACGTTGCTTGGCTTCTGAATTACTTGAGCTGTTAGAAACGCCGGCGATATTAAAGCGATTCGACTTAAGCGAAGATGATTTCCTTCAAGCCAAACAATGGGTGGAAGAATCCGGCATTCGCTGGGGGCTAGATAGCCATACCGGCAGCGAATTTGAACTGCCAGAAACACGCCAAAACACATGGCAATTTGGTATTCAGCGTATGTTATTAGGTTACGCGATGCCAGAATCTGCCGGTTTGTTTGAAGCGCAAGAAGGTAGCCTCTCACCATACAATGAAGTGCAAGGCATGGGCGCAGAACTTGCTGGTAAGTTAGCCCATTTTATTCAACAAATTAGCCAATATCGCCGCAAACTTTCTCATGTTCAGTCGATTGATGCATGGCGTGAAACCTTGGTGGCGATGTTGGATGACTTCTTCTCTGTTGAGCTAGAAGGGGAAATGGCGCTTAAGTCGATTCGAGATACCCTGAGCCAACTGAAAGAACAGCTAGCTGATGCGGCATTTGATGATGCGTTATCGCCGTCGATCATCAGCCAATACCTTCAAAATAAATTATCTGGAACACGAGTTAGCCAGCGCTTCCTGGCTGGTCAAGTGAACTTTTGTACCCTGATGCCGATGCGATCTATTCCGTTTAGAACCGTATGTCTGCTGGGGATGAATGACGGCGTGTACCCGCGTTCTATGCCGCCAGAAGGCTTTGACTTGATGACGGGAAGAACCAAGCCGGGCGACCGTTCGCGCCGAGATGATGACCGTTACCTATTCCTCGAAGCAATGCTATCGGCACAGCAAACGCTCTACATCAGTTATGTTGGCCGTTCAATCCAAGACAACACCGAGCGAGTGCCTTCGGTTCTGGTTTCTGAGCTGATGGAATACTGCCACCAAAACTATTGTTTAAGTGGTGATGAAGCGTTGCCCGTTGATGAGTCTGGCGACAACTTATTAAATGCGTTGGTGAATACCCACGCCATGGTGCCGTTTAGCCCAAGTGCGTTCCAAGGCACGCACGCCAGCTACGCGAAAGAGTGGATTCCAGCGGCATTGACTCAAAGTAGTCAATCGCAAGGCTATGTTCGTCGTGATTTTAATCGTGCATTAGACGACTATCTGTTAGGAGCGACGTTCCCACTTGAGCTCGACTTAGTCGAGTTGCAACGTTTCTGGCGCTTACCGGTGCAGTATTTTTTCAATCGTCGCTTAAAAGTAATCTTTGAGCCGCCACTGCCGGTGATGGAAGACGACGAACCCTTTGTTTTAGGTGGTTTGGAAAGTTATCAAATGCGTGATGAGCTGTTAGAAACCTTGCTTGAAACGACATTGATGCAGCCTGAGAAAAAAACAGAGGTGCTTAAACACTTTATGAGTCAACAGCGCGCGCAAGGCAAACTGCCGGTGGGGGCGTTTGGTGATATCGAGTTTGAAACCAACCGAGTTCAGGCGGAAGAGCTGGTGGACAAACTGGCGTTTTTATCTGGTGCGCCTCAAGACGATTTGGAAATCGACCTGACGTTTGACTCCTTATTTGAGCGAAATGAAGGCGAAGAGAAAAACGTTCGCCTGACTGGTTGGCTAACTCAATGCTACCAATCCGGTTTGATTCGCTATCGAAGCGGTAAGATTCGCTCGCAGGATTACCTTGCAGCGTGGATCGATCACCTTGCCATGTCGGCGTCGGGTCATGCTAAGAAAACCCACATCATTGGTTACGATCGTAAAGAAGGCGCGCTGCATTTGATCTACCCAGAAATTGCCGATGTGCATTATGCCAAACATCTACTGACTGAATTAGTTCGCTTATTCTTCGAAGGCATGACTAAGCCTTTGCCTTATTTCCCGAAAACGGCGTTGGCTTGTGTTGAAGCGGGCTTTAGCCGTGGTCAGTGGGTCGATGACGAAGAGAAATCTTTGAAGAAAATGGCTGACGCATTCAATGATGGTTTCATGAGCCCGGGCGAAGGCAATAATGCGTACATCTCTCGAATTTGGCCTGCTTGGAATGATGAGTTGGCCTCAGAAGTTCGTGTGCTGACAGCATTAGTACTGCAAGGTGCGCGCTTAGCGGTTCAAGACGCTGATGATGTAAAAGCGTGATAAAGAAAGTTGGATAAAGAGAAGGAAGAGTAGGGTGGCCGCCAGAAAATCATTATTTTTTGTAGGGCGTTTGCTGTACGGCCACAAGGTCAGAGGGACCATGATACTTTTGTTTAATTCATTTGAGTTGTGCCGCCAAAAAGGTTTGGCTTATCTCGTGGGGCGCATACTAACGGTACGTCTTATGGATAACCGTGAGAAAGATCTCACAAAGCTCTAAATTATCCAACTTGTTAAACATATTAATAGAATTTTTAACTATAGATCACATTTATTAGGTGATACGTCCTAGTAAATAATCCGGAGAGATTCAGCGTTATGGATCAAATGTCAGGTGCAGAGTGTCCTCTACATACGTTAGACCGCACAGAGCAACCTCAACCAACGCCACTAGAACCGATGACGTTTCCTCTGCATGGCGCGAGGTTAATCGAGGCATCAGCAGGTACAGGTAAAACCTTCACTATTGCAGGTTTATATCTGCGCCTTTTGCTTGGTCACGGCTGCGAGGAAACTCGACATCGCGTACCGCTTACAGTCGACCAAATTCTGGTCGTAACCTTTACCGAAGCGGCAACTGCGGAATTACGCGATCGTATCAGGGCAAGGATCCATGACGCGCGAATCGCGTTTGCGCGTGGACAGAGTTCCGATCCGGTGATCCAACCTTTGCTTAATGAGTTTGACGATCACAAGCAAGCCGCAGAAATTTTATTGCAGGCAGAGCGTCAGATGGACGAGGCGGCGGTCTACACCATTCACGGTTTTTGCCAACGTATGCTAACGCAAAATGCGTTTGAATCTGGCAGCCGATTTAATAACGAGTTTGTGACCGATGAAAGTCACCTAAAAGCGCAAGTTGTAGCCGATTACTGGCGCCGCAATTTCTACCCGTTGCCATTTACCTTGGCTGGAGAAATTCGCCAGCTATGGGGCTCTCCATCTGCGTTATTGTCTGACATCAGCAATTACTTAACTGGTGCGCCGTTAAGCCTTTCTGTTCCGGCAATGAAAGGCAGTTTGGCTGATCTTCATACTGAAAATCTGAAAAAAATTGATGAATTAAAAGCACAGTGGCGAGAAAGCCAAGATGACTTCTTAACGCTAATTTCAGATTCAGATATTAACAAACGTAGCTATACCAAAAAGTCTCTGCCGACGTGGTTGGAGGTGGTAAACACTTGGGCGGCAACGGAAACTACAGGTTACGATTATCCAGACAAGCTGGAGAAATTCGCGCAAAACGTCTTGTTGGAAAAAACACCGAAAGGCAGTGCGCCGCAGCATGCGGTATTTGAAGCCATTGAAACATTTCTTGCCAATCCAATCAGCTTAAAAGCGCCACTGCTTGCGCATGCGATTGAGCATTGTCGAGTGATGCTGGCCAACGCGAAAAATCAAAAACAGTGGCTCTCTTTCGATGATTTGCTGACGCAACTTTCTGCTTCTATCGATACGGACGAAAGCGAGCTTTTAGCGGCGCGTATTCGTACTTTGTATCCTGTCGCAATGATTGACGAGTTTCAAGATACCGACCCGCTTCAATACAGTATTTTCAGCCGTATTTATCTGAACAACCCGGAATGTGGTTTGTTTATGATCGGTGACCCCAAGCAGGCGATTTATGGCTTTCGTGGCGCAGACATTTTCACCTATATCAAAGCGCGTAACCAAGTAAGTGCCCACTACACGTTAGGAACCAACTGGCGTTCTAGCGCAGATATGGTGCAGGCGGTGAACCAAGTGTTTGCCTTGCCCGATAGTCCATTTATCTATGATTCGGATATTCCGTTCTTACCCGTTAAGTACAGTCCCAATGCCGAAAAACGCATTTGGACTATGGGTGGCCAAAAGCAACCGGCGCTGACTTATTGGTTGCAAGAAGCGGACGATAAACCGCTACCAAAAGGCGAGTATTTGACTCGAATGGCAGAGGCGACCGCAAGCCAAATCCAAACCATTTTGACGCAGGCTCAACAGGGGCAAGCGTGTCTGGTGAATGGCGAGAAACAGAAAGCGGTTCAAGCGGGCGATATCGCGGTGTTGGTTCGAACAGGTAGTGAAGGTCGAATGGTCAAACAAGCCCTGGCAGACCAAGGCATTGCCAGCGTGTACCTGTCTAACCGAGACAGTGTGTTTACCAGTTCAGTGGCGCAGGATTTACAGCGTTTGCTGCAAGCGGTGCTGACTCCAGAAAATGATCGTGCGCTGCGTGCAAGTCTTGCCTCTGAGCTGTTTGCCCTCGATGCAGCAAGTTTGGATGCGCTTAATAACGATGAAGTCGTGTGGGAAAACGCTGTTAACGAATTCAAAGAATATCGCAAACTTTGGGTTCAACGTGGTGTGCTGCCGATGTTGCGCGCGGTGATCAGCAAACGCCATATTGCTGAGCGATTACTAGAAGAGGGTGGAAGCTCACAGGGTGAAAATGGTGAGCGAGTACTTACCGATTTAATGCACATCGGTGAACTGCTTCAACAAGCCAGTAATGAATTGGATAGCGACCACGGTCTGCTGCGTTGGCTCGCTCAGTCTATCAGTGATGCGGAAAACGGTTTGGGTGGCAGTGATGACCAAATCCAACGTTTAGAATCGGAACGTAACTTAGTGCAGATCGTAACTATTCACAAATCAAAAGGCTTGGAGTATGACCTCGTATTTCTGCCGTTTGTGTTCAGCTATCGAGAAGCCAGTGAAGCCAAATATTACGATGCAGCCAATGACTGCACGGTACTGGATATCACTGGCAACGATGCGTCCATGAAGCAAGCGGACAAAGAGCGTTTGGCGGAAGACTTACGCTTGATATACGTGGCACTAACGCGTGCTGTTTATGCGTGTTTTATCGGTGCCTCACCGTTGCGCAATGGCCGTTCGACCAAAGAGCCAACTGGTGTACACCGCAGTGCGATTGGCTATTTGATTCAAAATGGTCAAGAAGGTGGCATTAACGATTTGCACCAAGGTTTAACAAAGCAACAAGACGAGCTTGATTGTGTCGTTGTGGCCGATCCGCCGCAGCAACTCGAAGAGAAGTACGTAGCGCCACAAGAAGAAATATACGATCTTAGCGCGAAAGAACTGCAAAACCCTATCGACAGAAACTGGCGCATCACCAGTTATTCTGGCTTGGTCAAGCAAGGCTCTCATCACGCCGAGCATGATGCCACGATTGAGATTACAGGTTTTGATATCGACTCATCTGAAGAACAAGACGAAGCGGATTTGGTGGAGCCAGAGCGTTCTATTTTTACCTTCCCTCGCGGTGCGCGTCCGGGGACGTTCCTGCACAGCCTGTTTGAGGAAATTGAATTTACTCAGCCAGCCGCGACGGAAGAGAATACACAAATCATCCTTGGCTTGATGGAAAGCGAACAGCTCGATGAAGAGTGGTTGCCCATTTTACAGCAATTGATTGATACCGTACTCGCAACGCCGTTGGATGGTAAGTCTTTGCTGCTAAATCAAAAAGCACCGTCGCAACGTTTGGTGGAGATGGAATTTTTGCTGCCGATTGAAGTTTTGTCTGCACCGGCGTTAAACCGAGTCATTCAACGTCACGATCCGTTGTCGGCGAAAGCGGGGGATTTAGGTTTCCAAACCGTGCAAGGTATGCTCAAAGGTTTTATCGACTTGGTGTTTGAACATCAAGGTAAATACTACGTGCTTGACTGGAAATCGAATCATCTTGGCGACGATGTGACGAGCTACCATGGTGAGGCTCTGAAATCGGCGATGGCGGATCACCGCTACGATTTGCAGTATCAGATTTATGCGTTAGCACTGCATCGTTTCCTAAGCAGCCGATTGGCGAATTATCAATATGATCATCACTTCGGTGGCGTGTATTACTTGTTCTTGCGCGGCATGGATGGGCAGAGTGACCACGGCATTTTTGCCGCGAAACCAACCTTAGACTTCTTACAAGAGATGGATCGTTTGATTGATGGTCAAGCACTTGAAACGCGCTCAACTCAAGCCGGGCAGATGGAGCTACTTTAATGACGACAAATCACAATCTTCATTCTGACCAAGATAGTCTATTGGTAGTGCTGGAACGCTTGGCGCACAAAGGTGCTATTCGTCAGCTCGACTACCAATTCGCCTGTTTTATTGACTCTCAAACGCATGATGAACAGTCGGATAGCCAAGCACTGGCGTTTATCGCGGGTGTTGTCAGTAGTGAGCTCGGCAAAGGACATATCTGTCTGTCTCTGTTCGATGCACAAGGGCAATCTACGGATTTAGCCAGTAAGCTAGGGCTGTTTGGTGAGTCGGCATTGGCGCTCAATACACAGTTGCAAGGCATAGACTGGATTCAAGTATTACAAAATTCCAACTTGGTCGGCGCGCAAGGAGAAGCCTTGCCGCTGATGTTCGATGGCGAGCGTCTGTATCTGCACCGCTATTGGCATTATGAAGTGACACTGGCGGAAAAGCTCAATCAGTTGGGCGCCGCAGTTAACTTGCAACCACAAGAGTTTGTGCGATTATCGGAGTTGCTCAACCATTTGTTTGCACGCCAATACCATTTTCTGTTTAACGCGTTAGGCAAAGCAGTAGAAGCGGGAAGCAGCAACCAAGTGTTGCGCCAGCAATTGGTATGTGATCACCTTGATGTGGTCGCAAGCGAATCGTTGGATTGGCACGCCATTGATGCAGTGCTTAGCAATGCGCGCAAGGTTCAGGACTTGCAAACACTGAATGAACTTGTGCCACTCTCAGCTTGTGTGAACTGGCAAAAAGTCGCGGCGGCGGTTGCGTTAACTCGTCGATTTGCTGTGATTTCTGGTGGCCCAGGTACGGGTAAAACGACGACGGTAACCAAATTGCTTGCTGCTTTGATTGAACAGGCGACACACGAGAAAAATCTAACCATCAAGCTGGTGGCCCCGACGGGGAAAGCGGCGGCGCGATTAACCGAGTCCATTGGTAAAGCAGTGCAAGAACTGCCAGTTTCTCCGGAGCTAAAAGCCAAAATTCCGACTGAATCGAGTACCTTACATCGGTTGCTGGGCGCGATTCCTAATAGCGCAGAATTTCGTCACAACAAGCAAAATCCACTGCATTTGGATATTTTGGTTATCGACGAAGCGTCGATGGTCGATTTGCCAATGATGTACAAAGTGGTCGATGCCTTACCGAAACATGCGCGGCTGATTTTGCTAGGTGATAAAGACCAACTTGCCTCAGTTGAAGCAGGGGCAGTGTTGGGTGATATCTGTTCGTTCCATGCATTGGGTTATGGCAAAGAGCAGGCGTCAGCCATCACAAAACTGACGGGTTTCGATACTTTAGCCCATACAGGTACCAGTGCATCTAGCATTGCTGATAGTTTATGTATGCTGCAAAAGAGCTACCGATTTGACGCTCGCTCAGGCATTGGTCAGTTGGCAAAAGCGGTTAACTCAGGTTCTGCTGCGAGCGTAGATAACGTCTGGGCGCGTGACTTTTCTGACATCGAACATTTCGCGCTAAGTAGTCAACATTACAACCAAATGATGCAGACGTTGGTGCAGGAATACGGTCGTTACCTCAAACGCATTGGACAACAGGAAACTGATCCTAAAACCGGAGAGCTAGAGTCGCTAACGCACAAAGCCAAAGTGGTGTTAGATACCTTCAACCAATGCCGATTGCTGTGCGCGATCCGTGAAGGTGACTTCGGTGTGGCTGGGCTAAACCAACGCATCGAGAAAGCGCTCGCGGCGCGCAAGTTCATTCAAGTTCAGGATGAAATTTGGTATCACGGCAGACCCGTCATGGTTACGCGTAATGATCACGGTTTAGGTTTGTATAACGGTGATATTGGTATTTGCATGCGAGATGACAGTGAAGAAGAACCGCGTTTGAAAGTCTTTTTTGAGTTACCTGACGGCAGTGTGAAATCGGTCTTGCCAAGCCGAGTACCTGAACATGAAACGGCTTACGCTATGACCATCCATAAATCGCAAGGCAGTGAATTTGATTACACCCTGATGATTTTGCCACCAGACTTTAGCCCGATATTAACCCGTGAGTTGATTTACACAGGCATTACCCGCGCGAAAAAGCGTTTAGCTCTTTACGCCGAACTTAATGTTCTGAAGCGAGGCATTAAGGTGAAAACCACTCGTGCGAGTGGGTTAGTACAGCGGCTTACTAACTAAAACAAGAAGACCGAGCTTATGGCTCGGTCTTCTTTTATGCATGTTTTGCAAACGCATTGGTAAAAGACACGCTGCGTATTTTGTATTGCTGTTGATAAGCAAGAATAAAATCTCGGATAGCGTCATTTACGGGGAAAACACAGTGGACGTCTAGGCCTTCTAAAAACTGATTGTCAGCCATATCCCAGAAGCTTTGAAGCGAATTACAAATGATTGTTCTCATAACAGTGCTCGTCTCGGCTTATTTAAAGTCAGATTAACAACTGTCCTTGGTGTGCAATACGGAGCTAACTAGTTTTTCAATTGCCCAGTATTTTAGGGTGAAGGCTACATTACATCACCTAGATCCATTCGTATTGGTTAAAAACCAATCACTAGCGAGCAGAGTATAGCCAACCAAATGTATATTTAAAAGATAAAATTGGAACGAAAATCAAGCAATGGTTTGCGCATTTCTAAGTTGGGTTTACATGATGACCCGCTAGTCCGGAGTAGGGTTTATGTGTGGCCTTACTCCTAAACAAACTCGTTCCTAAACAAGCTCGATGTGCAGGGTTGAGCGTTAATGAACTAAATCCTGCCCTTTGAGGTTAGTTGGTATAGTGGAACGTTAAGTTTCGCTCCCTGATTTAAGGTTAAGCTATAAATCTAACGCTAAGATTTTGGACTTACGCTGGAAGTTATATAACCCTTGTTTGGCTCCAGGCAAATAGTCGACACTGACTTCGTAAAAACCTTGCTCTCTGAACCAATGCAAACTGTGTGTCGTGAGGACAAAAATCTGATCAATGGTTTCGGATTTAGAACGATGTTTCATGTAGTTGAGCAGTAACAAACCTCGGTTTCCATCACGATAGTCAGGGTGAATCGCTACGCAAGCCATCTCAGCTTTACGCTCTTCTGGGTATGGATAAAGGGCAGCACAGCCAATAATCAAGCCGTCTTTTTCGATGATGGTAAATTTTCCAATCTCTTGCTCTAGCTGTTCTCGAGAGCGCCTAACCAGTACACCTTGTTCTTCTAACGGGCGAATGAGGTCTAAGATACCGCCAATATCGTCAATATTAGCTTGCCTCACTTGTTCAGCACTCGCCATAACAACTTGGGTACCGATACCGTCGAAAGAGAACAACTCCTGAATTAAGGCGCCATCTACTTTATAACTGATCAAGTGGCTACGAGGTACTCCGGCACGGCAAGCGGCAATAGAGCCTTTAAGAAAGCGCAGTGTCCCAGTGTTGTAATCTAGGTCAGGAGACGTATTTTCAGAAAGCGTTTTGATGACATGTTCCGCCTCTATTGGTAGCAACTCGGCGACAGCATTGCCGTTGTCATCAATGACGCCTTGTTCTGAACAGAAACCAATCAGCTTATCCGCACCCAGCTTTATCGCTAGTTGGGTGGCGACTTCTTCCGATAATAAATTGAAGCACTCGCCAGTCACAGAGCTAGCAATGGGACCTAGCAGAACAATTGAACCTTGATCAAGAGTGCGGTTGATAGCATCGGTGTCAATGCGGCGAATGCGTCCACTATGGCAATAGTCCACACCATCATCAACGCCGAGTGGCTGAGCAATGATGTAGTTTCCGCTAACGACATTGAGCTGGGTGCCTGCCATCGGAGTGTTGTTGAGGCTCATTGATAGGCGCGCAGTAATCGCAAGTTGAAGTTGTCCGGCAGCTTGCATAACAACAGATAAAGCCGATTCATCCGTAATGCGGATATTTTTGTGGTAAGGCGTAGTGAGGTCTTGTTTTTCTAGCAGCTGATTAATTTGAGGACGTGCACCATACACCACCACGACTTTGATTCCGAGGCTGTGCATGAGTGCGATATCATTAATAATATTGCCAAAATTTTTGTGTGCGACGGCTTCTCCGCCCAGCATGATCACCATGGTTTTTCCGCGGTGAGCATTGACATAAGGTGTTGATTGACGGAATCCTTTTACGAGAGCAGTACTACGAATTTTCACTACAGCCATTCCTTTGTTTAATTATGTTAAAATAATGCCTTTTTATTCACTTGGTGGCAAGGTGAAATTTTGGAATAAAGCACAAACATATTGAGGTAGGTTCTTGGTCCCGTTAAGAGGGAAGGTTACAATGGTGGCGTCTTTCCTCAATACGTGAACCTCATGTCTTCTGCTGTTAATAAGAATGCTGCGATCACTGCTTCAAATCTGTCAAAAACGTCATCTAAATCAATGCTTCGTAAGTGGCTAGAGCGTTCTCTCATGCTTATAGCGATAGTTGGAACCGTTGTCGTGTGCATGCTGTATAGTGATTTGATTACTCGAACCATTAATCCGCCCATTCCCAAATCGACAATTTATGGTCGCTGGGTTGAGCAAGATGTTGCGCCTTATGCTCGTGAAGAATTTGTGTTGAGTGAGCGCGGTGTTACCGTAAATGGTTCTACAGTGGCGACCAGTTTTGAATTCGATGGGGATTCGTTTTCGTATCGAGTGGGTTCAAATGAGCGGCACTTCAATTTTGTGGGTAAGCAGCATGCAGAAATGAAGCTGGATGCCAATGCACATTATCTACCTGTATTCCGTTTAGAGGGGCGTGCAAGGATTGCGGTAAGATAGTCGTTTTTATTATTGTCTCTTAAGCTGACAGCTTTTTCGTCTGTGAGTCACATGGATGATCACAATTTCATCTCTCAATCAGTAAATCTTACTTTCAAACATAATCCGGACAATTCCGTAATTCTTCCGCTGCTATCATGTTGTATTAACTGAATGAATTCACAACGAGTAAACGGATTGGCTTAGCGTTGAAACATTTTGTCGTTGCTTTTCAATTGCACCGTATGCATTTGTTTGCCATCCTTTTGCTATTCTCTTTTACGGAAAAGACACGTGTTAAAAAAACTCCTTCCTATTATCTCTTTGAGCCTACTCTTTGGCTGTGCTCAACAAAATGATCGTGCTCAGCAATATCTTGATGGTGAGTTTCCTCAGATCCTCAATCAAGTGGATGTGGTTGAGTCTAACAAACCACGCGATTTTACTGAATTTAACAAGCAAGCTGAGCAAGTGGTGATAAAGTCACCATCCATGGCGAAGATATACCAACCGCTATATCAACGATTAAGTGAGTGGGCGCAACAGAGCGGAGACACCAGTGCGTTGAGTGCGTTTGGCATTCAAGCCGCGCAATTGGGTGGTGGTGATAAAAAAGGTAATGTGCTGTTTACCGGATACTTTTCTCCCGTGATGGAGCTGCGTCATACACCAAACGACATTTTTAAGTACCCAGTTTATGGCAAGCCAAACTGCTCATCAGATTGTCCGACTCGCGCGGAGATCTACAACGGGGCATTAGATGGCCAAGGTTTGGTGCTAGGTTACGCGCCTAATCGTATCGACCCATTTATGATGGAAGTGCAGGGCAGTGGCTATGTGCATTTTGAAGATGATGATACGTTGGAGTACTTTGCGTACGCGGGTAAAAACAACAAAGCTTACGTCAGCATTGGCCGCATTTTGATTGAACGTGGTGAAGTGCCGCGTGAAAAAATGTCTCTCAAAGCGATTAAAGAGTGGGTAATGGACAACGACGACGCAACAGTACGCGAGTTGTTGGAGCAAAACCCTTCTTACGTCTTCTTTGCGCCAAAAGCGGAAGCGCCAGTAACGGGGTCGGCTGGTATTCCTTTGTTGCCAATGGCCGCGGTCGCGGGTGACCGTTCTATCTTACCAATGGGCACACCAATCTTGGCGGAAGTACCATTGCTGAATGCGGATGGTACGTGGAGCGGTGCTCATCAACTGCGAATGCTGATCGTTTTAGACACTGGTGGTGCGGTAAAACAGAACCATTTGGATCTGTATCATGGCATTGGTGCGAGAGCAGGAACGGAAGCAGGGCACTACAAGCATTTTGGTCGAGTTTGGAAACTTGGGCTGGAAAACTCACCAACTCAAGCGCCTTGGGCTTTGCCGCCAGAAAAGCTACAATAGCGACCCAAGAAAGAGGAACACTCTCTTATCTAGACATTTCATCAAAGAGTGCGTATAAATCGCACTCTTTGTTTTTCTATCGATCATCTGGACTTCAATATGCGTGAACTCGATACCCCAGCATCTGACAGCTACAATCAACGCTTTGGCGGCACTCGTCGTCTTTATGGCAACAGTGAAGTAGACATTCTTCGCGCTGCACACGTTTGTGTGATTGGTATTGGTGGCGTAGGTTCATGGGCGGTGGAAGCGCTGGCTCGTACGGGGATCGGTGAGTTGACTCTGATTGATATGGACGATGTTTGTGTCACGAATATTAACCGCCAAATTCATGCGATGACGGGCACCGTTGGCCAAAGCAAAATTGAAGTGATGGCCGAGCGTGTCAAATTGATCAACCCAGAGTGTAAAGTCAATCTGATTGATGATTTCATCACGCCAGACAATCAACATGAGTACTTAAGCAAAGAGTTTGATTACGTGCTAGATGCGATTGACAGCGTAAAAGCGAAGGCGTCTTTGTTGGCGTATTGCCGCAGCAACAAGATCAAAGTGATCACTACGGGGGGCGCTGGTGGTCAGGTTGACCCAACGCAGATCATGGTCGCTGATTTAACGAAAACGATCCAAGATCCTCTAGCGAAGAAAATCAAAGACACCTTGCGCCGTCATCATAACTTCCCTAAGAATCCGGCTCGTAAGTTTGGTATTGATTGCGTGTTTTCAACCGAGCAGCTGAAGTACCCTCAAGCAGACGGTTCAGTGTGTGGTGTGAAGTCGACAGCGGAAGGCCCAAAACGTATGGATTGTGCTAGCGGTTTTGGTGCGGCGACTGTTGTAACTGCAACGTTTGGCTTTGTCGCGGTATCGCGAATCGTTGAGAAGTTGATTTCAAAATATAAGAAGTAAACTAGAAGAAGAGCGCATCATGACAGATTTTCCCGTTTCTCCATTTGGTACAGATATCACCAGCGAAGACATTGTAGCGACTATGCAGCAATTTCAAGGCTGGGAAGATCGTTACCGTCAGGTTATTCAGTGGGGTAAAAAGCTGCCACAAATGCCAGAAGAGCTGAAATCAGAACAAGTTACCGTTTCGGGTTGTGAAAGCTTGGTGTGGTTAGTGAGCAAAGAGCAAGATGGCGTTTGGCATTTTTGTGCGGACTCCGATGCGCGTATCGTCCGTGGATTGATTGCCTTGGTGATGGCAGCTTATGACGGTAAAACGGCCGATCAAATTCAAGCATTTGATATTGATGCTTATTTTGAACAACTGGGGCTTGTCTCCCATTTAAGCCCGTCACGTGGTAATGGCTTGAAAGCTATTGTAGAGCAGATTAAGCAAACCGCCGTGTAACGAGTCATTTTCCCAATTCTTAAAAAACGCCGAATAGCCTAGCTGTTTGGCGTTTTTTGTATCTGAGTTGAGATATTTTTTGCAAATGGATAAAAAATATGCAAATGGTCGACTATTTTAGCGTTAATTAACCATTCTATTGATCCTGGTTCATTATATTGCCCACTTGGTTTTTATAAACTCAATTGTATTTAAAATTTGTCTATATTAGATAGTAGACATATGCCTCATTCGCTCCTGTTCCCCAATGCTGACAAGCATTTGGAGGCGATTGGGATATTTAGGTACAAACGCTAGGAACCTCCCTATATGCAATTCACCTTGGAACATGCGCAAGACGTGTTATCCGGAATGCCAGACCCCACTTTTATTCTGAGTGAAGATGGTATCTATATTGATGTTTTTGGAGGAACAGATAAAAAAGCCTATCACGATGGAAGCAATTTGATAGGTAAGACACTTCACGGCGTACTTGAAAAAGATAAAGCCGACTGGTTTATCGAACAGATAAATCGGTCACTGAAACAAGACAGTATTGTGACGATCGAGTACAAGATGTGCGCCGACAGCATTCAGGGAATAGATGCTAACAGTGGGCCAAGAGGCGACCTATACTACGAAGGCAAGATCTGCCCACTCGCTATAAAATACCGAGGTCGTCGCGTTGTCCTTATTCTTACACGCAACATCTCCAATCGCCACCGAGTTGAAACCCTTCTTCGCCATCAAAGCCAAATTGATGCTCTTACCAACATCTACAATCGACGTGTCTTTTTCGAAAAGCTCACAGAAGAGGTCATTAAAGCTCAAGAGCCGAACTATCACTCCGCGTTGTTATTGTTTGATTTGGACTTTTTTAAAGTCATCAATGATAAACGTGGTCATGATGCGGGGGATTATGTCTTAGAGACCTTAGCTGATTTGGTTTCTCACTTACTCGTCAAAGACGAAATTTTTGCAAGAGTCGGAGGGGAGGAGTTTGCGATTATTTTGCCAGAAACTTCTCTGTCGGCGGCGAAAGAGGTAGGAGAGGAAGTACGTTCCCACATTCAAAATTGTCAGTTCGAATTTGAAAAGATTGAAATTCCGGTCACGGTGAGTGTAGGCGTGGTGGAAATAGGCAGAAATGAAACCACCAAACGTTTGTATGCGCATGCAGATAAAGCGCTTTATGCTGCGAAAAGAAATGGCAGAAATTGCGTGGCGACTCTGGATAGGCAGATGGAGTAACCTTGTTGGTTACTCCAAATCAAACTGTTGGCGTTATAGCATGTCGACGGCTTTTTCTACGGCGGCGATGAGTCTATCCACATCTTCAGCCGTGTTATAAATACCAAAAGAAACGCGTACCGTGCCTTTAACGTTTAGCGCATCCATCAATGGGTGAGCGCAGTGGTGTCCTGCTCGTACCGCAATGCCTTGTTGATCGAGCAGCGTCGCCATGTCTTGGTGATGAACGCCGTCCATGACGAACGTCAGTACAGAGGCATTCAGCTGATAGCCTAGAATATGGATGTCATCCAACGCGCTTAGTGCTTGGTAGGCCTTATCCTGAAGCGCATGGAGATGATCCTCTACTTCGTGATGGTCAAAACCTTGGTACCACTCAATGGCTTTCGCTAGAGCAATCGCGCCCGCAACGTTTGGTGTGCCCGCTTCAAATTTACCAGGAAGTGCAGAAAACGTCGTTTTCTCGAAAGAAACACGTTCAACCATTTTACCGCCGCCGTGCCATGGTGGCATGGCTTCCAAAAGTTCAAGCTTGCCGTATAAAACCCCAATGCCTGCTGGTGCATAAAGTTTGTGACCTGAGAAAACGTAGAAATCGATATCTGATGCCGATAAATCAAGTTGCTCATGTACGATGCCTTGCGCGCCATCAACTACAATAACCGCGCCAACGTTGTGCGCCAGTTCAGTGATTTTTTCGATAGGTTGGCGTGTGCCTGTTACGTTGGTTATTTGTGCGCAAGCAACAATTTTACAGCGGTCAGACAGAAGCACCTTAAATGCGCTGATGTCGAACTGGCAATCTGATGTCATTGGAACTTTTATGACTTTGGCGCCCGTTTGCTCTGCCACGATTTGCCAAGGCACGATGTTAGCGTGGTGCTCCATCTCGCTAATCAAGATCTCATCACCCGGTTGTAACGTGCTGCGGGCGTAAGTCTGAGCAATTAAGTTCAGTGCTTCGGTTGCGCCCCGTGTCCAAATGATCTCTTTAGAGCTGTTTGCACCAATAAAGTTTGCCACTCGTTCTCGTGCCGCTTCAAATTGGCTGGTGGCATTAGCCGTTAAACTATGACTGCCACGGTGAACATTGGCATTTTGCGCACTGTAGTAATGACTGATGACATCAATCACACATTGCGGTTTTTGCGTTGTCGCTGCGCTATCTAGATACACTAAGGGCGTATCGTTGACGGATTGATTTAGAGCGGGAAATTGCTCACGTACAGCATTTACGTCAAACATTATTCTTCACCAAGCTTGTGGTAGTGCAGAGTAGGCAGAGGGATCATTGGTTCAGCAACTGACCATGCGTGTTTTTTACCTGAGAGTTGAATGATTACTTCCATCGCGAACTCTAAAGCTGTACCCGGACCTTGACTAGTGATCAGGTTGTGGTTGATATCAAAGGTCACGCGTTTGCTGCGCCACTTCTCTTCCGGGATATGTGACTGAAAGCTCGGGTGACAGGTCATCAGTGATTGTGGGAAAAGATCATGGTGTTGCAATACCAACGCTGGTGCTGCGCAGATAGCAGCGACCAATTTTCCCTCGTAGATGTGCTGCTTAAGGATTTCTATCATCACCGTGCTATCACGAAAAATTTCTGCACCACCAACACCACCAGAAAGCGCTATGGCGTCAAACTCATCATCAGCGATATCGACCAGTTTACAATCGGCTGTTAGTGTGACTCCGCGAGAAGCTTTCATCGTCAATGAGCCATCAAAAGCAGCACTCGCTACCGTAACGTCATAACCCGCGCGAACCATCATGTCGATAACGGTGACGGCTTCCATTTCTTCGGTGCCCGGAGCGATTGGCACTAAGATTTTCTTACTCATTGTTCTGTCCAGCTTTGTTCTATTTGTTTGATGCGTTGGTAAAGTTTTAAATTCTCAGGCGTATTGATGCGATGTTTCTCGGCAGCCTTTAACAGGTATCCGGTTATAAAATCAATTTCCGTTCGACGCTGATGGAATACGTCTTGTCTCATTGAAGAATAGTTCTCAGCTGTGGCGTTCACCACTTGCATTACCGTATCGAAAAGAGAGCGAAACTCGATAGCAATACCTTCTTTACTCATTACTTCAACCAGTTCTTGAGTGATGCTTTCGAGTTGTATCTTAAACTCGGGCTGCGCAAGCTCACCATTCTTACACTGCTGAATCGCAGTCAGTGGGTTAATCGCGCAGTTAATTGCTAACTTAGTCCATAACGCAGATTGGATGTGTGGATTCCAAATGGCCTCTGGAAGAGCATGATGCATAACATCTTGCAGAAAAGCGCACTGCATTCCTTTGTCATTATAACCACCCACTTGCGTTGTTCCGTGACCGGTATGCAGTACGTGTTGGTTATCTGGTTTGTATGCGCCGTGCGTCGTTGTGGCGAGCACGATAGGATTGTTTGGCAGAGCCTTCTCCACGTCAGAGGCGGTACCCATACCATTGTGCATCAGCATGATAATCGTGTCTGCGTTGATATGAGGCAGTAAAGGCTGAATGGCGTCTTCCATTTGCCAAGCTTTTACCGTTATCAAAATGAGATCTGCTTTATTTACGGAGGAAATATCTTGATTACTGAATACGATTGCGGGTGTGTCATCCAACTGAAGTGATTGTTGGCTTTCAGAACTTCTTCCCCACAATGAAACATTGTGCCCGGCAAGCTTAAATTTTGTTGCCCAGAGTGAGCCCACCGCACCTGGACCGAGGATAAGGATATTCACCAAACGCTCTCATTAAAAAGGTTTGCTGCAAGGATAATGAGGGAAAAAAGGAAAGCAAATAAAAATGGCGCAGAAAGGCGCCATTTTTGAGCAAACTTAGTGGTTCAATTAGAACTTGTAAGTTACAGCAAGGTAGTGGCCAAAGCCAGTTGACTTGAACCCATCAGTATCTTTGATACCGTACACGTCTTTGTAACCTTTTAGACCGTAACCCACTGCGAAGCGGTCTGAGTGCCAGTAGATACCGTTGAACATTGCACCACCGTTTGACGCGGTTGAACCAAACTTGTTACCAGCAGCATCATCCATACCGAATTGGTAATCGATGTAGCCTTGGTAAGAAATGAATGAACCGTTCTCGAAGAAGTAGAATGGTTTGAACCAGTTAGTCGAGATTTGGAAACCGTTCCAATCCTTTTTGTTGCCGTCGTAAGTGCCGTATAGGTTAACACCAACTTTACCAAACCAAGGAACCATTACGTCAGAACCTAGACCGATTTTTTGAGAGTTAACACCAGAGTTACCACCCCACTCGATTAGAGTTGCAACGTATAGCTCTTGAACTGGACCGAAAGATAGGTCTTTACCAGTTACCGCATCTAGAGACATACGTGGAGCGAATTTCATAAAGATCTTCTCTGCGCCAGCTTTGTCGCTACCTGGATCAGAAGTTAGGTTGAATACATCAACGTAGCCGTAAAGGTCGAAGATACCAGAGCGGCCGCCGAATTCCATTTCTAGGTAGTCGTGTGAAGACTCACCTGGAAGTTCGTCAAATGCACCCATTAGGTTAAATTGCATCCACTTGTAATCGTTTTTGTGAATATCGCCGTCAGAGTAATCTGCCGCCATAACTGGAGCTGAAGTAGCCGCTAGAAGGCTAAGAGCTAAAAGTGATTTACGCATAAGGGGACTCTCTATGTTTGTAATGATTCAGAACACGCAATCTGTGCTGCGCTTTCCAATTGGCGGGAATAATAGCGATAAAAATCCCAAATGAAAGTGATAAAGGGTGCAAAATGAAACGTTTTTAGTGAGTTGCATCACGAAATTATCTTTATTTACGGAACTTTTTGTTTGTTGCATTTGATTGCAATAAATGTGTGATTTGGATCGTTTGCGTAAGCGATTTTATGACTTTTTAAGCCAGTCGATTAACCAACATAAATCGTTAGTGATCGGAGTGATAAGGGATTCGTATGTATCCGTGAATCAAAGAGGACGTTTGAATGAAAGAAGTCATGTTATTCCCACTCACTTCAGTTGTACTCCCTGAAGGTAAAATGAATCTGCGCATTTTTGAGCCACGATATAAGCGAATGGTAAAGGAATGCAGCCTACAAAATGTGGGCTTTGGAGTTTGCCTAGTAGGAAGTGAAGGTGACCCTAAAGACGTGGGTAACGTTTCATCTATCGGAACTTTGGTCAGGATCGTTGATTTTGAAACACTCAGTGATGGCCTTCTTGGTATTACAGTTGCTGGTGAGCAACGCTTTGTTGTCAAACGCGTCCGTGCAGATGCGGATGGCTTACGTCATGCAGAGGTTGAATGGTTAGACAATTGGCAACATCTAGACAACTCACCAGATTTCTTCTTTTTAAGCCAGCAGTTATCCCATGTTTATGAAGAGTTTCCTCAACTTGGAAGCCTCTACCAGCATCGTTTTTACGATGACTCTGCTTGGGTTACTCAGCGTTGGCTTGAGTTACTACCCCTAGACTGCAATCTGTTCGAACAGCTAGTCGGCGCAGAGGACTGTATTCCGGCGTTGCAATTTCTGACAGAAGCCATAGAAGCCCCGACTAACAAAGAGGCAAGGATATGAAAGGATTTAATAAAGCTGCGCTAACTATTGTTGCGACATTAGGACTGGCGGCGTGTGGCTCCGACAGTGACACTATCGAGTATTCCAATTTACAAGCAGTGCACGCTTCTTCTGATGCGCCGCTTGCAAATGTGTGGATCAACGATAAACCATCATTAACGAATGTTGATTATGGTGTGGGATCTGGCTACGTTAAATTGCGAGAGGGGATGAATTCGATTCAGGTCGATGTTCAGCTCCCAGGTAATGAAACCGCGACCGTAATACCTAAAACAGAACTAGACCTTGATTCCGACCTCAATTATAACGTGTTCGTTGTTGGCGATGCCGATGGTTCGCCAAACCCAGTTGAGCCTTTAGTCGTGACTCGCAGCTCCGATTCAATGGCTGATGCCAATAGTCTAGATGTTCAAGTTGTTCATGCAGCTTCAGGCGTTCCTGCTGTTGATCTTTATGTCACTGAGCCAGGTGCTGCTCTTGCTAGCGCGACTCCAATAACTAACCTTGCTTACAAAGCTTCTACCGACGTATTGAACATCCCAGCTGGTGAGTATCAAGTTCGACTTGCCGTAGGAGACAGCGTTGCTTTTGACTCGGGCACAGTATCTCTTGCGGCTAATTCCAACTTGACGATTGCCGCTATCGGCACAGGAGATTCGAATAGCACGTCACCTGTCAAACTCTTGGTGTTGGACGGTTCGGGCTCTTCTATAATTGAAGATATGGGCAGCCAAGCTGAAGTAAGAGTCGGACACCTTGTCGATGGAGCGCCTGTCGTCGATGTTAACGTTAACGGGGCGGCCTTCGCTCCTCTTGCCGACTTAGCGTTCAAAGAGATTCGTGGTTATTTGGATCTTGCTGCTGGCGCTTACGATATTGACGTTTACGTGGATGGCACAACAACCAATCCGATCATAGATGTTGACGGGTTAATGGTTGCAGGTGGAATGGATTACAGTGTTTATGCAGTCGGTGTTGTTAGCCCAGCGATTGATATCGAAGCTCTGGTTGTTGAAGATATGAGACGCGCTGTGGCGACTAGCGCGACATTGAATGTGACACACGCGGCGGCTAATCCTATAGCGGAAATGGTGGATATTTACCTCACTACGAGTGCAGGAATAGATGGAAGTGATCCAACTATTGCTAATTTTGCGTATAAAAATAGCGTACAAGGATTATATGTCGCTGAAGGTACATATTATGTAACGGTAACAGTGGCTGGTAACCCAAGTATTGTTGCGGTTGACTCAGCACCAGTCAATGTAATGAACGGTGTTGTGTACCAAGTCGTTGCCATTGATGATGGGAACAACGGTGGTTTCAACTTGTTGGTCGATGACGTGACCGATTAGGACGAATGGGAGGAGGAAACTCCTCCCACAAATTAAGGCCGATTATGATGAGTGATAGCCCGAAAAAACTGGGGCGCAGTGATTGGAACGATTACATGGATAAAGTGAAGGATCGAGACAAAGATGCGTTCGCTTTTGTATTCCGTTTTTACGCACCCAAGCTGAAGCAATTCGCTTACAAACATGTTGGTAATGAGCAAGTTGCTATGGAGATGGTGCAAGAGACCATGGCGACAGTTTGGCAGAAAGCGCACCTCTATGATGGTGAAAAGAGCGCGTTATCGACTTGGATATATACCATAATCCGAAACCTTTGTTTTGATCTGCTGAGAAAACAGAAAGGTAAGGAATTACACATTCATTCTGATGACATTTGGCCGTCAGAGTATTATCCACCAGATCTTGTTGATCACTATTCACCAGAGCAAGATATGTTGAAAGAACAGGTGGTTAAGTTTTTAGATATATTACCGAAAAACCAAAGAGATGTTTTACAAGCGGTATATCTTGAAGAGCTACCTCATCAACAGGTCGCGGAATTATTTGATATACCCCTCGGTACCGTAAAATCCAGGCTGAGGCTTGCAGTAGAAAAGCTAAGGCATTCAATGCATACGGAGCAACTATGAACAAACACCCAGATAACAGCTTGTTAGAAGCATACGCTTCGGGAAGCATTGATGCAGTTTCTGGTCTTGTGGTCGCAACCCATTTAGAAACATGCACCAAGTGCCGAGCTTATGTGAACCAAGTCGAAGCAAGTCAAGCGAACATCGTAAGTGACATACCTTCTGAGTATGTTTCTGAATTTGACGACATGTTCAATGACATCATCAACGCGGAGCCAGCGACTGATAACATCGTGATCCGCGACTCTGCTGCTGTTAATGTGGCAGGAAAAAGCTTCGCTCTTCCTAAAACCTTAGCGCGTTTCTCTGACCTCGTAGGGTCATGGAGAAGTTACGGAGGCAAGGTTTTCAGTGCTCAGATTGATCTAGGGGAAGACGCTCGTGTCAGCTTAATGTACATCGGGGAAGATGTGCAAATCCCTCAACATACGCACAAAGGCCTGGAGTCTACATTGATCCTACATGGTGGATTTAGTGACGAGGATGGCCAATATGAAGAGGGCGATTTGATGATTAGAGACGCATCAGTGAAGCACAGCCCTTACACTAAGGCCGGAGAAGACTGCTTGTGTTTAACTGTATTGACTGAGCCGATGATCTTTACTCAAGGCGTGGCACGTATATTTAATATGTTTGGTAAAGGGTTATACCCATAGACCTCTTATCTTATATCTCGCAAAACAAAAACCACCGAATTCGGTGGTTTTTTATATGTTTCGTTAATGCTTGTGACGTGCTTTTTCCAATAGAGCATCAAAGTAATGTCGTAGCGAGTACAACATAATCAAGCTTGGCACGACCATGACAGCGGTAAGCACGAAGAATGTGCTCCAATCATTGAGATAATCCACTAGCTCGCCACTGAAAGAAGCAAGAGTCGTCCGTCCGAAGTTTCCTAGAGAGGCAAGCAACGCATACTGAGTTGCCGAAAATGCTTGCCCGGTTAGAATCGTCAAAAATGAAACAAAAGCGACAGTTGAGAAAGCAGTCGTAAAGTTATCGACAATAATCGTGGCTAAGTACAAGTGCTCGTTTGGGCCTACCGAAGCAATCCAAGCAAACATCAAGTTACTGGCAGACATAGCAATACCGCCGATCATTAATCCACGTACAATACCAAACCTAACGTTGAACATGCTTCCGACAAAAGTAAAGAAGATGGTGGCTCCCCAACCGATCAGTTTGGAGTAATAGCCAATTTGTTCATTGCTAAAACCAATATCTTTATAGAACGCGATCGACATCCTGCCCAAAAACGCTTCGCCAATTTTAAATAGGAAAACGAACAGCAACAGAGTAATCGCGACACGGACGCCATTGCGATTAAAGAAATCAAGGAAAGGTTCTACAACAGTCACGGTAAACCAAGCTACGACTTTTGAACCAACCACTTCTTTGTGGCGTTGTTCTGCGGCAGACTGAAGTTGTTCGCGTTGAGTCTTCGGTTCACCGACTAAAATCGTAAAGACCATTAGAATGCCGACTATCACCGCCATCCCGTAATACACACCATTCCAACCGACACTGTCAGCATTAACAAACGCTAAATAACCCGGTAGTGAATAACCTGTCCACCAGCCAATGACCGCCATTGCAGAAGCTTGAGGCAGTTTAGACTCTTCTGACTTTGGGAAAGTATCAATACGAAAAGCATCAATTGCGATGTCTTGTGTCGCTGAAGCCGTTGCAATGCACAAGGCGAGTAGTGACGCAAACACCAAGTTTTCCGCTGGATTAACGCCGGCAATAAATAGGGTAGCGACGAGTACGATACTTTGGCAAAAGAAAATCCAGCTACGTCTTTGCCCCAGCAGTCTAAAGAGGACTGGCAGCTTCACGCGGTCAACCAGAGGTGCCCACAGAAAGTTGATCGCATAGACCGCAAAAACGCTACCAAAATAGCCAATTGCGGAGAGGGTCAAGCCGGCATCTTTTAGCCAACCTGACATGTTTGAACCGATAAGAACCCACGGAAAGCCGCTAGAGCAGCCCAGCATGAAAACCCACATGAGTCGTTTATCGAGGTAACTTTTTACCGTTTCCAACCAAGTGATGGAAGGTAATGAAGACATAAATCAATCCAATAAAATGAAGCCGTTGAAAGAGAAAGCCCTTCGATTATTCAAAGGGCTTATCGTTTTGGCTATTTAAGTAGTGTAGCTTTGGTGATGACGATTTGCGTCTCTGGTACATCACGCATTCGGCCTACTGTCGTGGTCGGCTGCTGAGCCATTTTCTGGATAACGTCGAACCCCTCAGTAACCTCACCAAATACAGCATAACCTGGTGGTCGAGCGCCATAGTTGAGAAAGTCATTGTCGACTAAGTTGACGAAAAACTGACGAGTTGCAGAGTTTGGTGCATTAGTTCGTGCCATGGCGATGGTAGCACGGTCATTGTTTAGACCATTATTTCCTTCGTTTTTGATTGGCGCGTATGTTTTCACCATCTGCATATCTTGGTTAAAGCCGCCACCTTGCGCCATAAAGCCTGGGATAATACGATGAAAAATAGTACCTTCGTAGCTCCCATCTTCTACATATTTCAGAAAATTAGCGACAGTGATAGGTGCTTTCTCTTCGTTTAACTCAACCGTAAATGAACCAAGGGTCGTTTCAAACGCTACTTTTGGCCCAGCCCAAACGCTGCAGCTGAGTAATGCTAAAGACAGAATCGCTTTGCGTAACATTAGAAACGCTCCTGCATGTATTGACGAAGCTCAGGGTCATTGGCAATCTCTTTAAGCGTCAATGTCACCACATCATTCAATGTCTCTTCAATATCGGCATCAGAAGCACTCAATGTGCCAGATCGCTTTGCTGTACCTGTATAAGTTTTGACTAGCTTGCCCTCAGGTGTCTCTGCTGTGATTTCCAGCACAACTTTAGCATCCATCTCATTTTCCATCACCGAATGCTTCACGTTGACCAACGCTTCTTGAACGCTCAATTCAATCGCGTTGTTGCTGTTTAGATCCGCATGGAAACCTTGAGATGAGAATTGCTTCTCTAATGCTTCTTCTAACGCAATACGTAAATTCTGTTTAGCATGAAGAGGAAGAATGTTCGAACGGCCGTTATCCACCAACGCCACGTACTGCGCTGCACGTACATCTTTGCTGGTCAAACTGTAAGTCTTGCCTTGAACAATTGGATTGGTGCTCAATGTGCTTTCTGGCATCAGGTTCAGCTGAGGTTGTTGAGGGGCTGAACACGCAGCAAGCAACGCAACCGAAGCCGCAAGTACCAATTTTCTCATTTTATTATTCCTTTTAACTATTTTGCTAAAGCTTATTTTGCGCTTAATTTAGCAGGATTTTTTGTAGCCTGTAAAATCACAAACTTATTGTTGGAAGCGATAAGTTTCACATTTTTATCGCCAAACAGACGTTTGAGTTTTGCGTCGTACCCGAGGTGACGATTTCCGATAACCAGTAAACGGCCATTTTCACTTAATACTTGTTTAGCATCGCAGAACATTTGCCAAGCAATATGATCGGTGATTGCCTGTTGTTGATGAAACGGTGGATTACACATAACCATAGAGCTGCTGCTGTGTTTAAAACCGTCCAAGCAATTGTTCGCTATGCACTGTATGTCTCTATTTTCACCAAGGTTGTCGCGTAGGTTCTGTTTTGCTGATTCAAGCGCCATAAAGCTTTCATCAACACATGTTAGCCGAGCATTTGGATTCAACTGACCAAATTTAACAGACAGAACACCATTGCCGCAGCCGAGGTCGATGACATTGTCTATCGAAGGGTCTTGAGGCAGGTGCTGCAGCATAAAGCGTGCACCTAAATCTAAACTTTCTCCTGAATAGACATTTGGCATGTTCTTGAGTTCGATATCTTCGCCATCAACGCGCCAAGTCGTGAAAGGCATTACTTCAATCGGAGGCTCAACTGTTGCTTGAGAAAACACCAATCTGTGCTTTTTCCAGGCCAAAGATGTTTTTGTTTCGCCTAAGTATTTTTCAAACAGTTTTAGCGTCGAAGTATGAATGTCTTTCGCTTTATTGACTGCAATGACGGGGCAGGAAGCCGGTAGCGCCTTTCTTAATTGGCTTAGTATCCACACTAGATGGCGGTTACTTTTGGGCAGTTGCAGCAAGACAAGATCAATATTGGCAGGAACGAGGTCCATCGTGGTGGCAAACGCTACTTTATTGCACTGGTTTTGCTCGAGATTTTGCTGTGCACCTTTATGTGAGATGAATGAATCACTCATTAGCGTTACATGGTGCTTTTCCGAAAACCAGCAGGAGAGGGCACCAAAGCTGTCATTAATCACGAGGATGTTTTGATTGTCTGGCAAAGCAAGCTCTTCAACATGATTAATAAGATACTCATCACCGGCATCCCACGCTTGTAGCGTTTCGTTACTTCGTTTTGGGAAACGATGAAGTGTTAAGCTTCGCTCGTGAAGGTTCAGTTCGGTTTTCATAGCTAAATGTAAGTTGATTTAGAAATTAAGTGTTATTGTCGCAAATGATGACGTGTCGAGATACAAAAAGCTGTCAAATTTTACGAGTTCAGTGATGGCTGCTCTCTAGGCATGTTCATGGAGTCGAGCGCCTTGAGACAATATGTCTACAAAGTGCGTCAATAATGAGAGTGACGTTTGAGTGATGCATGTCTGCTTTACTTAGGTATATACTTATGGAATTCGCATCAATGAGGAACGAATATGATCCAAGAAATCATAGAGAAGAAACTACACAGTGAGCTGCAACCCAGCTATCTCAAAGTCATTAATGAGAGCTACATGCATAATGTGCCACCAGGCTCAGAGAGTCATTTCAAAGTGATTGTTGTGAGTGATTCGTTCGCGGGACAGCGTTTGATTGGGCGCCATCGTCAAGTTCATCAAATTTTGGCAGATGAACTGGACAACCACATTCATGCATTAGCTATTCATACATACACTGATGAAGAGTGGAAGCGTGAACAAGATGGCGCCCCTGATAGCCCGATGTGTATGGGTGGCGGTCACTAAAAACGCAAGATATAAAGGTGCAGAGAAAGGTGGCTTAAGGCCATCTTTTTTCGTTTTACATTCTTTAGGGACGTTAACGTGGCACAAATTCTGGTTAAAAAATGTGTTAACAGTGTTTCAACAAATGAATGGAAATTGCAGAATATTTCAGGCGATGAATATCACTTTTCCATAAGATATGTATGGAATATGGCATTTGTGCGATGGGTCAAAGTTATGACTATTCTTTGACCTTTTAGACCTGATCCTACCGAAATAACCCCTCTATTCTAATGATTGATCATGGCATCAAGTTCCTAAAAAATGCTAGACTACGGCACCTGATAAATCTCGCGTATTCCTTGTGACGAGATTTTTAATAGGATGTTGCGATTTTGATGTTTAAAACAACATCAAAACCGGACACTGATGTCGTGTCTAAAAGTTACGCAATCAAAAGAATCTTTTTCCCGATAAAAGTAGTGCAAGTGCGTATGATTACAATAAAGAAGGGCTTGGATCTTCCTATCGCAGGAACTCCATCCCAGGTGATTAATGATGGTAAGACCATCAAAAAAGTCGCCTTGCTTGGCGAAGAGTACGTTGGCATGCGACCTACCATGCATGTCCGCGTTGGTGATGAAGTGAAAAAAGCGCAAGTTCTTTTTGAAGATAAAAAGAACCCAGGCGTGAAATTTACTGCACCAGCAGCCGGTAAAGTGATCGAAGTTAACCGTGGCGCTAAACGTGTCCTTCAATCTGTAGTGATTGAAGTGGCAGGTGAAGAGCAGGTGACATTTGATAAGTTCGAAGCCGCTCAACTTTCAGGTCTAGATCGTGAAGTGATCAAGACTCAGTTGGTTGACTCTGGCTTATGGACCGCTTTACGTACTCGTCCGTTTAGCAAGGTTCCTGCAATCGAGTCTTCTACTAAGGCTATTTTCGTAACTGCAATGGATACTAATCCACTAGCAGCTAAGCCTGAGTTGATCATTAATGAGCAACAAGAAGCATTCATTGCTGGTCTAGACATTCTTTCAGCCCTGACAGAAGGCAAGGTTTACGTATGTAAATCTGGCACTAGCTTGCCACGTTCTTCACAGTCTAACGTAGAAGAACACGTCTTCGATGGCCCTCACCCAGCAGGTCTTGCTGGCACCCACATGCATTTCCTATACCCAGTAAATGCAGAGAATGTGGCATGGAGCATCAACTACCAAGACGTTATCGCGTTCGGTAAGCTGTTCCTAACTGGTGAGCTATGCACAGATCGTGTTGTGTCTCTAGCTGGCCCAGTTGTGAATAACCCTCGTCTAGTTCGTACCGTAATGGGTGCAAGCTTAGATGACCTAACAGATAACGAGCTGATGCCTGGCGAAGTTCGTGTGATCTCTGGTTCAGTACTAACAGGTACACATGCAACTGGTCCACACGCATACCTTGGCCGTTACCATCAACAGGTTTCTGTATTACGTGAAGGCCGTGAAAAAGAACTATTTGGCTGGGCAATGCCTGGTAAGAATAAGTTCTCGGTAACTCGCTCTTTCCTTGGTCACGTATTCAAAGGTCAGTTGTTCAATATGACAACGACGACCAATGGTAGTGATCGTTCAATGGTTCCAATTGGCAACTACGAACGCGTAATGCCTCTAGATATGGAGCCTACTTTGCTGCTTCGTGATCTATGTGCCGGCGACACAGACAGTGCTCAAGCACTGGGTGCGCTTGAACTGGATGAAGAAGATCTAGCATTGTGTACCTTTGTATGTCCAGGTAAGTACGAGTACGGTACGTTACTTCGTGAATGCCTAGATACTATCGAGAAGGAAGGGTAATTTTCATGGCTCTTAAAAAGTTTCTTGAAGACATCGAGCATCATTTTGAGCCTGGTGGCAAACACGAAAAATGGTTTGCCCTGTACGAAGCTGTAGCAACAGTTTTTTACACACCAGGTATCGTAACAAATAAAAGCTCGCACGTTCGTGATAGCGTTGACCTAAAACGTATCATGATCATGGTTTGGTTTGCGGTATTCCCAGCAATGTTCTGGGGTATGTACAACGCAGGTGGCCAAGCTATTGCAGCACTTAACCACATGTACGCTGGTGACCAACTAGCGACAGTTATCGCAGGTAACTGGCACTACTGGCTAACAGAAATGCTTGGCGGCACTATCGGTGCGGAAGCGGGTGTTGGCAGTAAGATGCTACTAGGTGCGACTTACTTCCTGCCAATCTACGCAACAGTATTTATTGTTGGTGGTTTCTGGGAAGTGTTGTTCTGTATGGTGCGTAAGCACGAAGTTAACGAAGGTTTCTTTGTAACTTCTATCTTATTCGCACTTATCGTTCCACCAACGCTACCTCTATGGCAAGCGGCGCTAGGTATCACATTTGGTGTTGTTGTAGCAAAAGAGATCTTCGGTGGTACAGGTCGTAACTTCCTTAACCCTGCACTTGCAGGTCGTGCATTTCTATTCTTCGCTTACCCAGCGCAAATTTCGGGTGACGTAGTATGGACTGCAGCTGACGGCTTCTCTGGTGCTACTGCTCTTAGCCAATGGGCTCAAGGTGGTAACGGTGCTCTAGTTAACACAGTAACTGGCGCTCCTATCACTTGGATGGACGCGTTCATCGGTAACATCCCTGGTTCAATTGGTGAAGTATCGACTCTAGCTCTAATGATCGGTGCAGCGATGATCGTTTACATGCGAATCGCTTCATGGCGCATCATTGCGGGTGTGATGATCGGTATGATCGCAGTATCGACTCTGTTTAACGTGATCGGTTCTGACACTAATCCAATGTTTAATATGCCATGGCACTGGCACCTAGTTCTAGGTGGTTTTGCATTCGGTATGTTCTTCATGGCAACGGACCCAGTATCAGCGTCATTTACTAGCAAAGGTAAATGGTGGTACGGCATCCTGATTGGTGCAATGTGTGTGATGATCCGTGTAGTTAACCCAGCGTACCCAGAAGGTATGATGCTGGCGATTCTATTCGCGAACCTATTCGCACCTCTGTTCGACCATGTAGTGATTGAGAAGAACATCAAGCGGAGACTAGCACGCTATGGCAAGTAATAACGACAGCATTAAAAAGACGCTGGGTGTTGTTATCGGGTTGAGCCTTGTTTGTTCAATCATCGTATCAACAGCAGCAGTAGGTCTGCGTGATAAGCAAAAAGCTAACGCTGTCCTAGATAAGCAATCAAAGATCGTTGAAGTTGCAGGCATTGACGCAAACGGTAAGAAAGTACCAGAGCTATTTGCTGAGTACATCGAACCTCGTCTAGTAGACCTTGAAACAGGTAACTTTACTGAGGGTAATGCATCTACGTACGATCAACGTGAAGCATCAAAAGATGCAGAACGTTCAATCGCATTGACACCAGAAGAAGACGTAGCTGATATCCGTCGTCGCGCGAACACAGCAGTGGTGTACCTTGTAAAAGATCAAGATGAAGTCCAAAAAGTTATCCTGCCTATGCACGGTAAAGGACTATGGTCGATGATGTATGCCTTTGTAGCCGTTGAAACTGATGGTAACACTGTGTCTGCTATTACTTACTACGAGCAAGGTGAAACTCCTGGACTTGGTGGTGAAGTAGAGAACCCTTCATGGCGCGATCAATTCATTGGCAAGAAATTGTACAATGAAGATCACCAGCCAGCGATTAAGGTCGTGAAAGGCGGCGCACCGCAAGGTTCTGAGCACGGTGTTGATGGCCTATCAGGAGCGACGCTCACTAGTAATGGTGTTCAACACACATTTGACTTCTGGTTAGGTGATATGGGCTTTGGTCCTTTCCTAGCAAAAGTTCGTGACGGAGAACTTAACTAATGTCTAGTGCACAAAACGTTAAAAAGAGCATTCTAGCGCCAGTATTGGATAACAACCCAATCGCGCTACAAGTTCTTGGTGTATGTTCTGCTCTTGCAGTAACAACTAAACTAGAAACAGCTTTTGTAATGACACTAGCGGTAACATTTGTAACTGCGTTGTCTAACTTCTCTGTTTCATTGATCCGTAACCACATTCCTAACAGTGTGCGTATCATTGTTCAGATGGCAATCATCGCATCGTTAGTAATCGTGGTAGACCAAGTGCTAAAAGCTTACCTATACGATATCTCTAAACAGCTATCTGTATTCGTTGGTCTGATTATCACTAACTGTATCGTAATGGGTCGTGCTGAAGCATTCGCAATGAAGTCTGCGCCAGTACCATCTCTTATTGACGGTATTGGTAACGGTCTAGGTTACGGCTTCGTTCTTATCACTGTAGGTTTCTTCCGTGAGCTATTTGGCTCAGGCAAACTATTTGGTCTAGAAGTTCTACCTCTAGTGAGCAACGGTGGTTGGTACCAGCCTAACGGCCTAATGCTACTAGCACCATCAGCATTCTTCCTAATCGGCTTCCTTATCTGGGTAATCCGTATTCTGAAACCAGAACAAGTAGAAGCGAAGGAGTAAGGACGTCATGGAACATTACATTAGTCTGTTAGTTAAATCGATTTTCATCGAAAACATGGCTCTGTCTTTCTTCCTAGGTATGTGTACTTTCCTTGCCGTATCTAAGAAGGTTAAGACCTCTTTCGGCCTAGGTGTTGCAGTTGTGGTAGTTCTGACTATCGCTGTTCCTGTGAACAACCTGGTATACAACCTAGTTCTGAGAGAGAACGCGTTAGTTGAGGGCGTGGACCTTAGCTTCCTAAACTTCATCACCTTTATCGGTGTAATTGCAGCACTTGTACAGATTCTAGAGATGGTCCTAGATCGTTTCTTCCCACCTTTGTACAACGCGCTAGGCATCTTCCTACCGCTGATCACAGTAAACTGTGCAATCTTCGGTGGTGTATCTTTCATGGTACAACGTGACTACAACTTTGCTGAATCGATCGTTTACGGTTTCGGCTCTGGTGTGGGCTGGATGCTAGCAATCGTTGCTCTTGCAGGTATCCGTGAGAAGATGAAGTACTCTGACGTACCTCCAGGTCTACGTGGTCTTGGTATCACATTTATCACTGTAGGTCTTATGGCGTTAGGCTTTATGTCTTTCTCTGGTGTTCAACTGTAAGTCGGGTAAACCGCAACAATTAAGGAATAGTCAATGGACATTATTCTTGGTGTAGTGATGTTTACTCTGATCGTACTTGCACTAGTACTAGTGATTCTTTTCGCTAAGTCTAAGCTTGTACCAACAGGTGACATTACAATTTCTGTGAACGATGACCCTTCTCTGGCGATCGTTACACAACCAGGTGGTAAGCTACTGAGTGCTCTAGCAGGTGCTGGCGTATTCGTATCTTCTGCTTGTGGTGGCGGTGGCTCATGTGGTCAGTGTCGCGTAAAAGTTAAATCAGGTGGTGGCGACATCCTACCAACCGAGCTTGACCATATTACTAAAGGTGAAGCGCGTGAAGGTGAGCGTCTAGCGTGTCAGGTTGCAATGAAAACTGACATGGATATCGAGCTTCCTGAAGAAATCTTCGGCGTTAAGAAGTGGGAATGTACTGTTATCTCTAACGATAACAAAGCGACATTCATCAAAGAGCTTAAGCTACAAATTCCAGATGGCGAATCAGTACCTTTCCGTGCTGGTGGTTACATCCAGATTGAAGCTCCTGCTCACCACGTGAAATACGCAGACTACGATATTCCTGAGGAATACCGTGAAGACTGGGAGAAGTTCAACCTTTTCCGTTACGAGTCTAAAGTTAATGAAGAGACCATTCGTGCATACTCTATGGCTAACTACCCAGAAGAGCACGGTATCATCATGCTTAACGTTCGTATCGCAACTCCGCCGCCGAACAACCCAGACGTACCACCAGGCATCATGTCTTCGTACATCTGGTCTCTAAAAGAAGGCGACAAGTGTACTATTTCTGGTCCATTTGGTGAGTTCTTTGCGAAAGATACAGATGCAGAAATGGTATTCGTTGGTGGTGGTGCTGGTATGGCTCCAATGCGCTCACACATCTTCGACCAACTTAAGCGTCTGCACTCTAAGCGTAAGATGTCTTTCTGGTATGGCGCACGTTCTAAGCGTGAAATGTTCTACGTAGAAGATTTCGATATGCTACAAGCTGAGAATGACAACTTCGTATGGCACTGTGCACTGTCTGATCCACTTCCAGAAGATAACTGGGATGGTTACACTGGCTTTATTCACAACGTTCTTTACGAGAACTACCTACGTGATCACGAAGCGCCAGAAGACTGTGAATACTACATGTGTGGTCCACCTATGATGAACGCTGCTGTAATCGGCATGCTGAAAGATCTAGGTGTAGAGGATGAAAACATCCTACTAGATGACTTCGGTGGTTAATTCCTCCAAGTGATTGAATCTATGGCTAGCTCTCCAAGAGCTAGCCATTATTTTTTATAGACATAAAACTGATATTCAACAGTTGATATAGGTAATCGGATTGAAAGGATTGGTCCTATTTCCCATATCAATTCAACAACATTGGGAGTTAACAAGTGAAAAAGTGGCTTGTTGCATTCGCTTCTCTATTGATTTTGGCTGGCTGTGAGCAGCCTGCAGATCAAATTCATTTAAGTGGCCCTACCATGGGGACTTCTTACAACATCAAGTATATCGAGCAAGATGGTATTCCAACGCCAAAAGCGATGCAGACAGAAATTGATCGCTTATTGGAAGAGGTTAATGACCAAATGTCGACCTATCGTGACGACTCAGAGTTAAGTCGTTTTAATCAGCATCAAACGAGCGAGCCATTTACAGTTTCGACACAAACAGCAACGGTAGTGAAAGAAGCAATTCGCCTTAACGGTCTTACTTTAGGTGCATTGGATGTGACGGTCGGCCCTCTAGTTAACCTGTGGGGGTTTGGTCCAGAAGCTCGTCCAGATGTAGTTCCAACCGATGAAGAACTCGCTTCTCGCAAAGCAAATACCGGTATTCACCACCTATCTGTTGATGGTAATACACTGTCCAAAGATCTTCCTAACTTGTACGTCGACCTATCGACGATTGCGAAAGGTTGGGGGGTTGACGTGGTTGCTGACTACCTTCAATCTGAAGGGGTACAGAACTTTATGGTCGAAGTCGGTGGTGAAATGCGTCTCAAAGGTGTCAATCGTGAAGGTGTGCCTTGGCGTATCGCAATTGAAAAACCGACCGTTGATGAACGTTCAATTCAAGAAATTATTGAACCAGGCGACATGGCAATTGCAACAAGTGGTGACTATCGTAATTACTTTGAGAGTAATGGTGTGAGATACTCTCATATTATTAATCCACGAACAGGCAAACCAATTCATCATAAAGTGGTGTCTGTAACGGTATTAGATAAATCGTCGATGACTGCTGATGGTCTTGCAACTGGTCTTATGGTGCTAGGTGAAGACAAAGGCATGGCAATTGCGAACGAAAATAATATTCCTGTTTTCATGATTGTGAAAACGGAAGATGGTTTTAAAGAGTTGGCTTCGGAAGCATACAAGCCATTCATGAAGAAATAACAACAGAAGTGAGCATGTTTTTATGAATACATTTCTAATTACCTTTGCTGTGTTTGTCGCGGTAATCACTGCAATGGCTGTCGGATACATTTTCCAAAAGAAAGTCGTGAAAGGTAGCTGCGGTGGCCTAGGGGCAGTTGGCATCGAAAAAGTGTGTAATTGTCCAGAACCCTGCGATGCGCGTAAAAAACGTGAAGCGCGCGAGGCTGCGCGTGCTGAGAAATTGGCGGCGTGGGAAAAAGATAGAATTGCTTAGTATTGGTTAATCGTACTAAGAAAGTGATAAAGCTCAGCGTTCTGCTGAGCTTTATTTTTAGGTAGCTAACCAAAACTCAGATGTCCGAGAAAGAGCCTAATACCATGTTTTGTTGTTTCTTTCTCTCATGTTACAGAGCAAGACCACACCGATAGTCATTAGGACGAAGAAATGATTTGGTTACGTCCGTTCTCTTTGGCCATGTAAAGTCGCTCATCCGCCACTTTTATTTGTTGTTCCAGCTCCCCCTCGATGTTGCTTACACCAATACTCGCGGTCACAAGAATGTTTTTGTCCAAATAAGTTATTGGCGTTTTTTCTATGCGCTGTCTCATTTGTTCTAAGCGTGTTAGAAAGCCGTCATAGTCGCCACTGGCTTGAATACAAAACTCCTCGCCACCAAGCCTAGCGACAATATCATTTGGAAAATAGATTTTTAGAATATTCGCTATCATGACTAACACTGCATCGCCGCCCTCATGTCCGTGTGTATCATTTACTTGCTTAAAGAAATCGATATCAAGCATCGCGATGTTTCTTTGAGCGTTTTCTACATGGGGTTGCTCAAACAGAAAGCGGCGGTTCCATAAGCCCGTTAGCGCATCTTGATTTGCCATTTTAAACAGTTCAGATGTTGCGTCTTTGATATCTAACAGTTGGTGAATACGGCAAAAAAATTCTTCTTGATTAAATGGCTTGTATAAAAAGTCATTGGCCCCTGCTTTTAGAAACCTAGCCGTCATGGTCTTAGAGTTACTACCCGACAAGCCGAGAATGGCTAATTGATTTTTATCCCACTTCCGACGTAATTCACGCACCATAGTAATGCCATCTTTAACGGGCATATCATGGTCGGTTAAAACGAGAGTGATATCTGGATTTTGCTCGACAAGCTCTAGGGCTTTTTGCCCATTGTCAGCTTCCAACGTCTGAATATATTGATGCTCCAAAAGTTGGGCAATGTGTCTTCTTACGGTGTGTGAATCATCAACGACTAAACATTTGTGTTGTTGATTGTTGGTTAGTCGCTTGAGGAGTGGTAATAGATAGGAAACGGACGCCATGCTGTCTTTCAAAATATAGTCGAGGACACCTTTTGCAAGCATCTTTTCGCGAGTGTCTTCTTGAAATCGAGCCGTTAAAACAATGACACGATGACCATGTTCCAAAACGAGGTCAATAATCTCGCCATCTTGAGCATCCGGTAAACAATAGTCTAAAACCGCACAGAAGAGGTCCTGTGCTGAAGATAACAAGTTCTTTGCCTCCGCGTAGCTTTCCGCTGCGATGACCTCATAACCAGCTTGGCTTATTGTTTGGCAAAGAAAGTTTTTAAATGCACGACTATCTTCAACAACCAGAATCTTATTACTCAAGCGCAGTCCCCAAAATTAATTGTTTAAAATCAATGATAACTAAAATTAAACTTATCGCCATCAAAAAACACATGTCAACCAAAAGTAGAACAACTACCCAAATGTTTGACACGCATCCGTTAACATCACATCATTATTCCTGTCTTAGTTATATAATTATGTTTAGCTAACGTAGGGAGAAAGTAGTATGGAAATGCATCAACATGGTATGGCTGAGCTATTTCAACAACTGGGCCTCGGTAGCTCTCCTCAAGAAATGAAAGATTTTATTAATCAACATCGACACAAAAGAGATTCTGCGCCTTTACATGAAGCTAGCTTTTGGACGATGTCACAGGCGAACTTTCTAAAACAAGCCATCGAAGAAGATGCAGATTGGGCCGAATTGGTCGATCAATTGGACGTAATGCTTCGAGATTGACGTTCGTTTAAACACACCCATTTCTCTTCAGGTAGATTTGATTTATACTGTTTTTTTGAACAGTGCTTTGATGGCTATGTCAAATCGAATTAGAAAAATTATTCATGTCGATATGGATTGTTTTTATGCTGCCGTCGAGATGAGAGATAACCCCAGTTACCGTGGCATTGCACTCGCTGTTGGCGGACATGAAAAGCAGCGTGGAGTGATTAGCACCTGTAATTATGATGCGCGTAAATATGGTGTTCGCAGTGCAATGTCAACGGCGCGCGCGCTGCAACTCTGTCCTCATTTGTTGGTTGTGCCCGGTAGAATGCATGTATACAAACAAGTCTCTCAGCAAATTCGTGCTATTTTTGAGCGTTATACGCCTATCATTGAACCTCTCTCATTGGATGAAGCATACCTCGATGTCACGGACTCGACAGCTTGCCGTGGCTCCGCAACGTTGATCGCAGAGTCAATTCGCCGTGATATCTGGAGTGAACTTGGGTTGACGGCATCGGCGGGCATTGCTCCGATTAAGTTTCTTGCCAAGGTCGCGTCAGACATGAACAAGCCCAACGGTCAGTTTGTGATTCCGCCAGAGAAAGTCCAAGAGGTTATCGATAGTCTTCCGCTAGAGAACATTCCTGGTGTGGGAAAAGTGAGTCTTGAGAAGCTCCACCAAGCCGGTTTTTATCGATGTGAGGACATTAAAAACAGTGACTATCGAGAGTTGTTGAGGCAGTTTGGTCGTCAGGGTGCCTCCTTATGGCAGCGAAGCCATGGAATTGATAATCGAGAAGTCGTTGTTGAGCGCGAGAGAAAGTCCGTCGGTGTGGAAAGGACATTCAGCCAGAACATCGCAACCTATGGTGAATGTTGGCAAGTGATTGAGGAGAAACTTTATCCTGAACTCGAGAAACGTTTAGAGCGTGCAAGCCCAGATAAGTCGATTATTAAACAAGGCATTAAAGTCAAATTTGCCGACTTTCAACTGACAACAATTGAGCACATCCATCCGCAATTAGAGCTTGAGGACTTCAAGATCTTGCTAAGAGATATTCTTAAACGCCAAAATGGACGGGAAATTCGCCTTTTAGGCTTGAACGTGATGCTCAAGCCCGAAGACCAAGCGCGTCAATTGAGCTTTTTTTAGGCCCTTACCGTTTCTACCTGCGTTAATACCTGCTCAAAACTTACGTTTGCCATTGCACCATAACCTGCTAGCTTTGAGGCTTTTAGCTGACTAATCAAAGGAGTGCTGATTCCGCACAAGAAGCGAGCAACGGAATCATTACTGATGGCCGATGGGGAAAGCTGAATAAACTCCTGCGCCCATATCGATACTTGAGATTGTTCAATATCTTCAGGTTCTGGTGCTGTGAATGTGGCGACGTGACCACGACACACGGAGCAGTGACCACATTGCTTTGGTGCATCGTGATCCGCAAAGTAGTTCGCCAATTGTGAGCTCAAACAGTGCTCGGACTGGAACAAGTGCAGCATGGTGTGGATTCTTTCGATATCTTTGCTTTCTTTGGATTGGAACAGTTCAGACAGTTGTTGGATTAAAACATCCGAGCTCTGTTTGGTTGGCATAACTGAGTACACGTCCGTCAGTTGTTTGCTCTCTAGTTCTATCCAGCCGTTCTGGTGAAAATAGTCGAGCGCTGCGACAACTCGGCTGCGTTCCGATTGATAGTTCATCCATAGCGCTTCTAGATCAACTTGGCACCACACTTTGGCTTTTTGTGAGCAGGAAAAAATAGCCTCCACAAATTGACGTCGCTCGCCTTGAAATTGATTCACAATAAACTGCTGATCGTGCAAAAACTTAAACCGATATTCCGCAAAGTAACTGTACTTTGCTTCAATGACGTTATGTAGCTCCAAATAAACCAACAAGGTTTTGAGTGGCAATTGGCGGATATTACTTTCACGCGACAAACGCAGTGGCACTACCTCCCATTGTGGAGCATGTTCTTTCGCTTGCTCGACTACATAGTTAATTGACGTAAATTCTGGTGTGTCACCATAGACAAAATTCTCCAACACCGTTAAGCCGGACGTATTGCCTAGCAGAATGCACTCAGAGCGTTGCCCGTCCCTGCCTGCACGTCCAATCTCTTGTGCGTAGTTCTCGATTGATTTGGGTAAGTCGAAGTGAATGACGCGTCGAATATCAGATTTATCGACCCCCATACCAAATGCAATCGTTGCAACAATACAGTCAATTTGGCCATCCATGAACTGCTGTTGGATTTGTTCACGAACGTCGCTTTTCATGCCAGCGTGGTATGCGTGAGCGTTAATGCCAATATGGATTAATGACTTTGCTACTCGTTCTGCTGTTTGCTGCTGCGTCACGTATACGATGGTCGGAAGCTTAGGTGAAGAGGCGATGATCTCACTGAGCTGTTCTTGTTTCTTTGTTTCCTCACACGGGATCACCGAGATATCCAGATTAGAGCGGTAGAAGCCTGTAACGGTAATATGTTCACTGGCAATATCGAACTTTTTTTGCATGTCTTCAATAACTGCAGGCGTTGCCGTTGCGGTGAGAAGTAAAGACTGTGGGATGTTCAGTTCACGTTGATATTGCGGTAGTTTGAGATAATCTGGACGAAAGTTATGCCCCCATTCGGAAATACAGTGCGCTTCATCAATGACCATCAAAGAAATCGGTACTTGGCGAATGAATTCACGAAAACGCTCATTTTTTAGTCGCTCAACAGAAATCATCAAGATTTTGATTTGTCCATTCTTCACGCCAGCCATGACCTGTTGTGCTTCTTCTCTACTTTGACTGCTATCGATAGAAGCGGCCGCGATTCCTTTACTTTGTAAAAAGCTCAGTTGATCCTTCATTAACGCCAACAACGGAGAGATCACCAACGTAAGGTTGGGTAATATGGTTGCAGGTAGTTGATAACAGAGTGACTTCCCCGAGCCTGTAGGAAAGATTGCCGCAGCAGAGTAACCATTCATAACGGCTTCAATAACGGGTTGCTGACCTTGGCGTAATGAGTCAAAACCAAATACAGATTGAAGTGTTTGATGCAGCGAGTCACTTTGCATAATAGGGAAACCTTTCTTTGATGGTAAACTTGGCTACATTAACACACTCCGAATACTAAACGCGCGTCCTAAAAGTATGAACAAAGCCGACTTAGTCCAAATTATCATCCAACATCTGGAAGAAAAACTTCAAGTTTCCCATGCATCGGCTCAGCGAGCGATCGATGCCGCGACAGATGAAGAAACTGTTCCCGAGCACAAGTACGATACATTGGCACTTGAAGCCGCGTATCTTGCTCATGGACAAGCCATGCGAATCCAAGATAGTGAAGAGGAATTGCGTCAATATCGTTCTTTAGTGACTCGCGACTTTAAGAATGCGCCTGTTGGTGTTGGCGCTTACGTTGTTCTCGCAGATGAGAATTTGATCGAAAAGCACTTCTTTGTAGGCCCTTGCTCTGGTGGTTTGACTGTTCAATATCAGGCTCAGGAAGTCTTTGTCTTAACAGCTAAATCTCCTCTGGGTCGAGCGTTGTTCGGAAAAGAAGAAGGTGATGAGGTTGACGTGAAAATAGGAGATAAAACAACTTGTTACGAAGTCGTGACGATTTGCTGACATCTCATGTATCACTCAGTGTTATGTTTAACACGAGTAATGTTAAATAAAAGAGAATGACATGAAAAAGCTTTTTACACTCTCATTGCTGATGGTCAGTGCTACTGGTTATGCAGCGCAGTGTCGTGTGGACATCAATAATGAAGTCCGTATGGATGGGCAAAGCTTGGAAATTCGCCAAACGACAGGTGATAAAGCTGTCGTGGATGAAGATAACAATCTATTCATCAAAGGTGAGTTAATTGAACTCAATGCCGACCAAAAAGCGGCAATTGAAGACTATCGCGAAAAAATGAACGCGTATATTCCACAAGCAAAGCAGTTGGCGAGTGATGGTTTAGCGCTTGCAAATGACATCATCGATGATGTCGCGGAAAGCCTAGACGCACCTGGCGCGTTTGATAACGTCAAAGTCGCAGTACAGGACTTTTTCGCTGATGTTGAATCACGTTACTACAAAGATGGCGATTTCATTCTACCAGCGGAAAGTTTTGAGTCCATGACACAAGGGTGGACTGAAGACTTTGCAAAAGCACAAGAGATCTTCAATAAAGAGTTTTTAGCGAGTTCGTTGGATGCTTTATCGAAAAAAATGAAGGAAGAGGGGGGGATAAACCTCACTGCATTATCGGAGAGTATGGCTGAACTCAGCGCGAAAGTAGAAGAGCGTTTAGCTGAGCATTCGAAAGAGGTAGAACAACAAGCAGAAGACTTGTGCGATTCGCTGGATGACATGGCAGGACAAGAAGACGATCTGTTGAAGAAAATCCCTGAGCTAAAAGATTACCGAGTATTTACGATTTAATTACTCATTAAAAAGTAAAAAACTCAATGAGATAAAGAAAGAGAGCACGATTGTGCTCTCTTTTCGTTTTTACATACTTGAATAAGTAATGGAAACAAGACGATATTTGCGTTTTACTCGCTTGTTCTTTGATAGCTTATTGCGTATTCATCTCGGTGAGTTTATCGCCGACAGGTTTTGAGAAGTTAAAGCCATCATGCTGATCCCAGTTGATAGACCATGTCATTACCCCTGCATAATTCGGGTAATGGTACGCTGGTTTAACGGTGCCACATGAAGTGCCTTTGGTTAAACAATCTAGTGCGTTGATAATATTCTGTGTTGGAGCCTGCCCTGAATTTGCCGAGCTAGGACCTGAAGGTAAACCGATTGCGACTTGATCATCGCGCAATGGTGCAAATTGAGTGCCGTCGGCCAACTCAAAACCTTCGATAAGCATTTTAGATTGCGCTACCATCATATCCACAGAGCCTTCTGGTGCACTGCCTGGCAGGTATGGGTTTGGCAAACCGCCGTTGTTATATAACTGGACGTGAAGCAAGTCGAGCGTGCTGCGTGTCTCGTTTATCACAGGAATGTAAGCTCCCCAAATACCGCTGTAAGCCACATAGCCGCCTTGAACATAAGGGTGCTCAGGCGCCATGGTTAGGTACATATCGCCACCCATGTTTTGCTCTATTTGAAGCAAAGCACGACCAAGGCGAGCTTGAATTTGCGAGCCATGAACTAAGTTAGAACCACTCTCTAAATCCACATCTAGACCATCAAAGCCCCACTCAGCGATAAGACCTGTTAGGCTAGAGACAAAGTTGGCTTCATCTTGGTCGGTATTCAGCGTAATCGTGCCTTCTGCGCCGCCAAGAGAGAGAACAAACTTCTTACCTTTAGCTTGAAGCGCTGCCATGTCCTGCTTGAATTGTGTTGGATCGAGTGCTGGACAATCGCTGTAAATATCGCCTGAATATAGATTAAAGTGCACGGTGCCATCACTGTTGCGATCATTTTCAGCAAAGGCAATATCAATCACATCCCAAGCATCTGCCATATCTGCTAGACGAATTGGACAGCCCGCTCCATTTACAAAATTGTGCCAGTAACCGATGAGTTTATGGCGTTTATCTACTTGCTCAACCACCGTTATTGCTGCGGCGTCAGACAATGCATTGCTTCCTGACAAATCCACAGCTTGGGCGCTAACTGTAAAGTTACCAAGTGCAGTTGGTGTCCAGTTGGCTGTGTAAGGTGCCGTGGTATCGGTTGCAACAATAGAGCCGTTGATCATGAAATCAACGTGTTTAATGCCTGAAGTTAAAGACGTTGCATCGGCGCTTAATGCGAGGCTTTTGCCTAATCCGGTGGTCTGACCGCTGCTTGGTGAAGTCAGAGAGACGACCAAATCTTTATCGCTGACTTCCACACCAACCAGGGACTCTGACGTGTTGTTATCATTATCGGTTGCGACGGCTTTAAGCTGGTTAGCGCCAATAAGTGTGGCGTTCCAAGTAACGGAATATGGCGCTTGAGTGGTGACCCCTAAGCTGGTGTTGTTCGCAAAAAACTCAACTTGCGTGACTGTGCCATCAGCATCGCTTGCGTTTGCCGTGATTTCGTTATTGCTGCCAGCGAGCACGACTTGTCCATCCGTTGGTGCCGTAATGGTAACTTGCGGTGGTGTCGAACAAGCACCTAGGCCACTCCAAGCATCTTGCCAGTATAGCCCTTCACCAGGCTCGTAAGCCCATGTCGCATCCGAGGAGCACCAACCAGCAACATCACAACGATATTTTTGGTTGAAGTGAGAAACCAGGTCGCCAGCTTGATAACTTGTGCCTGCCACATAAGGTACTGCATCTGGACATCCGCCCGTTCCGGTTTCTGAATTACTAATAACCAGCGCTACTTCTTGGCTCATCGTTGCGAGGTTTGTATCATCAGTCGCTTGTGCTTTGAACGAGTATGTACCTGGACTAGCGGTCCATTGATATTCGTAAGGTGCGCTAGTATCAATGGCGACAGATTGATTGTTTACGAAGAACTCAACTTGTGTGACCACACCATCAATATCGTCAGCTTGAGCGGCTACGGTTAGGTTATCGCCTACATTAAGCACTTCTGTGCCTACTGGGCTTGTCAATGAAATGCTTGGTGGCGGTAATTCGACTTGTGGTTGAACTTGGATAGAAATCGTCGTGGTGCTAACAGCTCCCTCATTATCTGTCGCAATTGCGGTCAATTGCGAGATCCCTTCAATAGCTGTCCAAGAAGCTTCGAATGGTGCTTGAGTTACCACAGCAACGGTTTGGTTGCCTGCAACAAACTCAATTTGTGTGATTTGGCCATCTTCGTCAGCTGCGTTGGCTAACAAAGTGATCGCACTGCCTTCGGGAATTTGTGCGTTGTTTATTGGAGAGGAGAACGACACCGTTGGTGATAAATTGTTGCTTCCACCATCACATTGCCCTAACGCTTTCCATGCTTCCCAAGATCCTGAGTTGGTCACGGGATCATTGCCTTGCGTCCAATATGCAGCCTCATAAGCGGCTCCTTGCGTTTTTACTAAAGCGCCCGATGTATAAGTCGCAGTGCTGTCCCAGTCGGGTAGACTTTGACAGTTATAGGCTTGAGCTTGGTAGCTGGCGCTGAGTGCTACAACCATCGCTCCGTGAAGTAGGGTGACCTTCATTTTCCTCTCCTTGAATCATGGGTATAAATGAGAACAGAGTAATAACTAGCTGATAAATAGACATTAGGGGGAAAAAGCGAAGCACAATATTCTGCTTTTCGACACAGTATCACGAGGAACAGTTCGTCCCTTACACCAGAGCTCATTATTTTTCGGCTCACTTCACGGCAGAAGGATTGGTAAAATTCAGCCACGTAAAACGAACAACAGTCGCGAGGCTTTTGAGCGATGAATATGAGATGTACGTTAAAATTTACAAGCTGAATGACTACAAATTGTTTCAACTGTCGAGGATTTAACCGAGGTGCTCTTGTTGAATAGTGAATATTGCTATAGTGTACTAGTTAGCTAGTTCAATGATATTTTTGTGTGAGTAGTATGACACAGCAAACCTCTTCTCAGCCTCGCGAGCATTTTGGCTCTCGTCTCGGGTTCATCTTAGCTGCCGCAGGTGCCGCAGTTGGCCTTGGCAATATTTGGGGCTTCCCAACTCAAGCAGCCAGTAATGGTGGCGGTGCTTTCCTATTAGTTTATTTGGTGATGATTCTTATCGTCGCATTTCCGATGCTGGTGGTTGAAATGGCGATTGGTCGCCATGGTCAAGCCAACCCTGTAGACAGTATGCGTGCAATCACAGATAACCCTACCAGTAAAAAGCTCGGCGGCATTGTGGGTTGGATTGGTTTAAGCGTACCAAGCGCTGTCTTAGCGTTTTATTCAATTGTTGGTGGTTGGTTGATCTGCTTTTTACTGGGTGCAATCACAGATCTAATGGGGTTAGAAGCTGCAACTCATTGGCTAAAGGGCTTTAGTGTTGAACGTAACTTGTTCGGAACCATTACTTTTTATGTACTGACGATTCTCATCGTACAAGGTGGCGTAAAACAAGGTATTGAGAAGTGGTCCACACGTTTGATGCCAGCATTGTTTGTTCTGTTTGCTCTGCTATTTGCTTACATCATGACGCAAAACGGTGCGATGGAAGGTCTGAAACATTACCTAGTGCCGGATTTTGAAAAGGTATGGGACCGCAAGTTGATTCTTGCTGCAATGGGACAGGGCTTCTTCTCGCTTACGATCGGTGGCTGTTCAATGCTGATTTACGGATCTTACTTGAGTAAGAAAGAAAACCTACCAAAGATGGCGATGAACGTGACCATGGTAGATACTGCCGTTGCTTTCATTGCAGGGTTAGTGGTGATGCCAGCGATGTTTGTAGCAATGCAAAAGGGCGTTCAAATCTATGCAGAAGATGGCTCTCTCTTAAGCTCAGATACGTTAGTGTTTACGGTATTGCCACTAATGTTTGATAGTTTAGGTTTGCTTGGTCAATTATTCTCTATTGTGTTCTTCTTATTGTTGACGATTGCGGCGCTAACGTCTTCCATTTCAATGTTAGAGTGTCCAGTGGCTTTAGTGAGTGAGCGCTTCAATACTAAGCGCAGCGCAACGAGCTGGGTTTTAGGTGGTCTCATTGCTTTGTTCAGTGTGGTGATTGTTTATAATTTTGGTGCTCTATTTGGTATGGTCGCGACGGTTGCTACTCAGTATCTACAACCAACCGCTGCGCTCTTATTCTGCTTATTTGGTGGTTGGGTATGGAATCGCAACTCAAAAATCAAAGAGCTTGAGCAAGGTTGCCCGGAGTTTACGCAAGGTTGGTTTGGTAAGTTATGGCCTGCGTATGTGAAGTTTGTATGTCCAATTCTTGTGGCGACAGTCATCTGGGCTTCATTTGGCTAACCGAGACGTCTATCGAATAAAAGAAAAGGGCTTGATGGTAACTCATCAAGCCCTTTTTCATATTGGTTATTCTCGTTTCGGTTATCCGCCAAGCATGGTGTGGATTAACGGAATTGTCCTGCTTCTGGAAGAAAGTCAAAACCAGCAGAAGCCAGTTTTGTCTCCAGTGCTGTGCGCTCGATATCGAAGAAAGCCACCAGTTTGTCCAGATCACCTCCGAAGTCATCGCGTAGCTTCATATTCACAATGCTCATCAGCATGACAGGGTCCATGGATTCAAAGTTCGCTAGATTCATTACTTATCCTCAAAATCTGAAATCAGTAGGTTTGCCGCAGCAAATGCCGCTTTTTCACGCACTTCTTTAGGCAGGGACTCATCCGCTGCAACATCGTTCAGTGCTTTAACTGCACATGAAATTGCTTGGGGAATATAAGCTTGATCGCCACTACCAATCTGAGCATAAAGCTCACGAACCAGTTCACAACAGCCGTATACTTGCATGTTTTCTTTCCACTAAATGATAACTTATCTCAATATACACACAGCGGATTTGAAACTCAAAGTACAGAGTTGTTTTGGCTCAAGTTGAAGGTTTGCTTGAGCGAGATTTAATCACTGCATTTGTGCTTCTAACTGCTGAGTGACTTCTGGTGAAAGTTGAAGTTGTTTTGCTAGTTCTTGCAGATACGCTTTTTCCATAAAGTTTTGTTCATCAGCGACGATCAAAGACGCCAGGTAAATTTCTGACGCTTGTTGAGGAGAGGTCGCCTGATTAGCAATTTCAGCAGGATCAAGCGGTTTGTTTAACTCTTGCTGAACGAGGTGACGAACGTGCTCATCTGCGCCCATATCCGCGAGAGCTTGTTCAATGCGAGCCATTTCCTCTTCATCAACGTGACCATCAGCTTTTGCAGCTCCAATCATTGCTTTTAAAATTAAGACACTGTGTTTACTGTCATCGGGGTCAAAGGTTTCTTGAACACCTTGACCGGATTGCTTGGCTTGCCAGTCGTTATACACTTTGTAGGCCAAGGCTCCAAGCGCAGCTGCGCCACCGACTTTTAATGCGCTTGACCCTATTTTTTTAGTCATTTTTTTACTTTTCTTTGAGCCCATCAGCATACCGATGAGGCCTCCGCCTACAGCACCTGCTCCTAGCGTTTTTAGGCTACTTGAATTTGATGAGGATTTGATGTTGTTGGTTTGTTTGCCCAATGCATCTGCACCTTGCTTAAGTAAGTCTGATTTGAGTGCTTGGTTTAGAAGACTTTTTAAATCCATAACTGACCTCCTTTAGATGATGAAATCAGTTTAATAGCAAGAAGCTGAACCAAAGATTAACAAAGTGAATAGTTCGAAAAAGGTGGAGGGGGGGCGTTGAGCTGTAATAAAAAGGGCTGACCGAAGCCAACCCTTTTTAACTATTTGAAACTACTTCAAATGCGAACTCGTCTAGTGCTTACTTTAGTTGAGCTTTTACGTGCTCAACAATGTCAGTCATTGCGACTGCTGTTTTCTCACCAGTAGCACGGTTCTTGTATTCGAAGTTGCCTTCTTTCATTGAGCGGTCACCGATAATAATGGTATGCGGTACACCAATAAGCTCCATGTCAGAGAACATTACGCCTGGGCGTTCTTTACGGTCGTCAAATAGCACTTCGATGCCCATTGCTGTTAGCTCAGCGTACAATTTCTCAGCGGCTTCTTTCACTTCTTCTGACTTGTGCATGTTCATTGGAACGATCGCTACCTGGAATGGTGCGATTGCATCTGGCCAGATGATGCCGTATTTGTCGTGGTTTTGTTCAATAGCAGCCGCTACTACGCGAGTGATACCGATACCGTAACAACCCATTTCTAGGATGACGTTCTTACCATCAGGACCCAGTACACCACAGTTCATCGCTGCGGAGTAAGCGTTACCTAGTTGGAAGATATGGCCAACTTCGATACCACGCTTAAGCTGGATAATGCCCTTGCCACATGGGCTTGGGTCACCTTCCACAACGTTACGTAGGTCTTCAACTTGGCCAAGCTCTACATCACGACCCCAGTTAATACCGAAGTAGTGTTTGCCATCGATGTTCGCGCCCGCACCGAAGTCGCTCATTACCGCAACGCTGCGGTCAACAATGAACGGCAGTTTAAGGCCAACAGGGCCAAGTGAACCTGGGCCTGCACCGATAAGCGCACGAATTTCTTCTTCAGATGCCATTTCCAGTGGAGCTGCAACCTGAGGAAGGTTTTCTGCTTTCACTTCGTTCAGTTCATGATCACCACGAATAATAAGCGCGATGATTGGCGCATCAACTTCGTCAGATGCTTTCACAAACAGTGTTTTCACTGTTTTTTCAATTGGTAGTTCGAACTGCTCAACCAATTCAGCGATTGTTTTCGCGTTTGGCGTATCAACCAACGTCATTTCTTGTGTTGGTGCCGCAGCCTCAGAGGCTGGAGCTAGTGCTTCTGCTTTTTCAATGTTTGCCGCGTAATCTGACTCGCTAGAAAATGCGATGATATCTTCGCCGCTTTCAGCCAGTACGTGGAACTCTTGAGAGCCGCTACCACCGATAGCACCGCTATCTGCAAGTACAGGACGGTAATCCAGACCCATGCGATCGAATGCTTTACAGTAAGCATCATGCATTGCGTCGTATGACTTTTGTAGTCCGTCTTTATCAATGTCAAAGCTGTATGCATCCATCATTGAGAATTCACGTGAACGCATTACGCCAAAACGTGGGCGTCGTTCGTCACGAAATTTAGTTTGGATTTGGTACAGGTTTAGCGGAAGCTGTTTGTAAGAGCTCACTTCATTGCGAACAAGGCTAGTGATCACTTCTTCAGCGGTTGGGCTAAGTACAAACGGACGAACATGACGGTCAGTAAAGCGAAGTAGCTCAGGGCCCATCTTTTCGCTGCGGCCTGTCTCTTCCCATAGTTCAAACGGCTGAACAACGGGCATCAAAGTTTCGACTGCGCCTGCATTGTCGATTTCTTGACGAACGATGTTTTCGACTTTACGCAGTACACGTAGACCAGTAGGTAGCCAGGTGTATAAACCTGAAGCCAGCTTACGGATCATACCTGCACGTAGCATGAGCTGGTGGCTCACTACTTCTGCGTCGTTTGGAGTCTCCTTCAGAGTAGAAAGAAGATAATTACTGGTACGCATTAAATTTATCCGTTTATTTAAGTTAGATACCCAAGCTTGAATAAGCAGGAGTATGGGAGTTCCCGAAAGGGAAATTTGTTAGCCGTCTATAATATCAGCCAATTGCGTTTGTCAAAAGCTTTCAATAGCGGTAACCGTTATTAAGTTGCTTGTTGCTGTGAACTTTACGTTCAAGTCGAACAAATTTACCGCATATTCTTTGTCGTCCGGCTTGTTTTTCTTATATGCAGGGCGAGGATCTTGTGCCAGAACTTGTTCAATGACTGATCTTACATAGTCAGTATCGGATCGATTTTCTATCGTTGCTAATGCTTGAGCAGAAAAGGTGACTTGTGACTTTTCTGGCTCTTGGTCTGCGTATCCGCCTTGTGCTTCCGAAATAGAATCCGAATAGGGGATATAAGGCTTAATATCCACAATCGGTGTCCCATCCACGAGATCTACACTGCCTAAATCAAGATAGATTTGATCGCCTTGCTTAGTGACTCCTTTCACTTCAACGGCTGACATTCCGATTCCGTTTGGACGGAAAGTCGAGCGCGAGGCAAAGACACCAATTCGTTCATTGCCGCCTAATCGTGGCGGACGTACAGTTGGTTTCCAACCAGCTTCCAGGTTCTGATCAAATAGAAACAACAACCAAACGTGAGAGAACTGTTCTAGCCCACGCACTGCTTCAGGGCTATTTGCTGCACCTAACAGTTTTACGCGTGCTTTAGCCTCTGGTACTAAGCGTGGTTGGCGCGGAACTGCAAACTTTTCTTTGTACGGTGTCTCAATGACGCCGATGGGTTCGATGGAATACATAGTGGACATCTTTAAGAATTCATTGAGATGAAAAGTATCACAAATTTCTCTTGCTTTTCTTGTTGATAATGATTATTAATTAAAATGTTATAACATAACAATTTAATTGAAAGGAAAAGTATTATGAAACCAGGAATCCACCCTGAATATCGTCCTGTGGTGTTCCACGACACCAGTGTAGATAAGTACTTTGTCGTTGGTTCTACATTGAAAACGGAGAGAACCATCGAATGGAAAGATGGCAAAACTTACCCTTACTTTACGTTAGATGTGTCGTCAGCTTCTCACCCGTATTACACCGGTAAACAGCGCGTTGTACAAACCGAAGGTCGCATTGCGAACTTCAACCGTCGTTTTGGTCAATTTAAGAGCGAAAAGGAATAAATCATGAAGGTAGTAAAATCATTAAAAAGTGCAAAAAGTCGTCATCCGGATTGCCAGATTGTAAAACGGAGAGGGCGTCTTTATGTCATTTGTAAAACGAACCCGAGATTCAAAGCTGTGCAAAAGTAATTAACCTGCATATATCTAACTTATGGTTTTGTTTAATTGATAATGTTGAGTTAATTATCTTACATGGATGAAATATCTACATTTTTATTCAATGTTGGTTATAAATGCCTCTGTTCGTCACAGTTTGTAACATTTAGGGCTTTTATTTGACCTTCTACTCAAGTACCCTTCGCACGCTTTTTGACATTTTTGTCACATTTGCATAGGAATAAAAACAAGGAGGGAACAGATGAGTTCATCTGATTCAATTAAACAAAACTCGCCTAAGAAGCCGCTGTTTACGCGCTTTTTGGATACTGTCGAATATTTGGGGAACTTATTACCCCACCCGATCACACTATTTGCCATTTTCTGTTTAGCCATTCTGGTGATGTCGGGTATTGCAGGATACTTCGAAGTTTCCGTAGTTGATCCTCGTCCTGAGGGTGCAAAAGGTCGTGCCGCGGATGGCATGATTCATGTCGTTAGCTTGCTTAACGCTGATGGCCTTGAACTAATCGTTACCAATCTAGTGAAAAACTTTGTCGGCTTTGCACCTTTGGGTACGGTATTGGTTGCGATGTTGGGTGTTGCTATTGCTGAATACTCAGGCTTGCTATCTGCAGCAATGCGTGGCTTAGTCATGGGTGCATCACAACGCATGGTAACAGTGACGGTCGTTTTCGCGGGTATCATTTCAAATACGGCATCAGAGCTTGGCTATGTGGTACTTATTCCACTGGCTGCAATGCTGTTCCATTCTTTAGGTCGTCACCCACTTGCCGGTCTTGCTGCGGCGTTCGCTGGTGTATCTGGTGGTTACTCAGCAAACCTACTTATTGGTACGGTTGACCCGCTGTTGTCAGGCATTACTGAAACGGCGGCGCAAATGATCGACCCAACTTACACTGTTGGTCCAGAAGTTAACTGGTACTTCATGTTTGTGTCGACATTCTTCATTGCAATCACAGGTGCGTTTGTTACTGAAAAAATTGTTGAGCCAAAGCTTGGCAAATACAGTGAAGAAGAAGCCTCAGAAGATTTGTCGAACGACAAAATGGGTGGCTTAACAGACATTGAGAAGAAAGGCCTAAAACTAGCAGGTGTTGCTGTACTGGTTGTTTCAGCGCTGCTTGCTTGGACGGTTGTTCCAGAAGACGGCATTCTACGTTCTGATGCAGGTACAATTGCAGGTTCACCATTCCTGAAAAGTATCGTGGCATTCATCTTTGTGTTCTTTGCTATTCCAGGCTTTGTGTTTGGTAAAGTTGTTGGCACGATGAAGACGGATCGCGATGTAATTGATGCAATGGCGAAATCTATGTCTTCTATGGGCATGTACATTGTATTAGTTTTCTTTGCGGCTCAGTTCGTTGCTTTCTTTAAATGGACTAACTTCGGTCAGGTATTCGCGGTTGCTGGCGCTAGCTTCCTGCAAGAAATTGGCTTAACTGGTCCAATGTTGTTCTTTGCCTTCATCCTGATGTGTGGCTTTATCAACCTAATGATTGGTTCGGCATCGGCACAGTGGGCAGTAACGGCTCCGATTTTTGTTCCTATGTTGATGCTTGTTGGTTATGCACCGGAAACGATTCAGGCTGCTTACCGAATTGGTGACTCGACGACAAACATCATTACTCCAATGATGAGCTACTTTGGTTTGATTCTTGCCGTAGCGACTCGTTACATGAAGAACTTAGGTATCGGTACGCTGATCGCGACCATGCTACCTTACTCAATCTGCTTCATTGTAGGTTGGAGTGTGCTGTTCTACCTATGGGTATTCGTATTTGGTTTACCAGTAGGCCCTGGCGCAGCAACATACTACACACCGTAGAAAACGGTTACCTCACACAGCTCCATTATAAAAAGCCTGCGAACGTCGCAGGCTTTTTTATCGATTGAGACTGTGTACGCAGGCTTACCTGATTATAGATGTCGATTTATAGCTGAAAACGCATCAACAAAGGGCGATAAAAGTGCTGAGTGAGCCAGCATAAGCTTTTCCAAATTATGCGTTTGTACCAAGGTAAGTGCGCAATATACACATAGCTAAATTCAATTTCTGGCCGGGCTTTTCTGTTGCGTTTAAAAGCTGGAGCGCCTGAGCTCATATTAAAGCGACGCTGGTATATCATTGCATGGCGGATGGTATAGGCCGATATTCGACGATACAATGCGAGGCGTTGTGGCTTATTGGTATCGTAGCCAAAAATTGGGCAAGTCATATCATTATCAATTTCTACAATGCCTAACGTAGCCAGCATCTCTTCTTGATAAAACAGTCCCACTAAATGTACTAATTTGTTCTGGCTCGCCTGTTTTAAATATTGGCTTGAAAACTGGATGTTATTGAGGCTGTATTTATCAAGGTAAAGCATGTCATATAACTCTTTGGCACGCTGAAATTCTTCATCAGTGGTCAGTGGCCTAAACTGCCAATCTTTATCATTAAGCAGTTTGAAGTCTTTCGTTAAATCTCGGTTGAAGCTGAACGCTTGCCAATCATCAAGTAAATACACTTGTCGTGTTACCAAGCTTTGCCATTTTGGCTGCTTCAATCGCTGAATTAAGTGTAAATGCTGACGCTGGTTGAGGGAGCGAAGCACCAAGGGAAAGGTGGGATGTTTATCGAGTGCGACGCGACGCAGTTCATCGAGATTTAAGGATTTCCATTGTTCGTTATACATATTGGTGGACAAGCACTGATTGTTGAGCGTTTGGACTTGATCCAATCCAGCCAATGATAAGACTGGCTTAGTCATATTAATAAGTCGCTTACATACCCATCGAACAGCCATATTTTTGACTTTGTGAAGCTCTTCTTCGGCGTAGCCACTAAGCAGTGTCATAGGGGACACGGTATAACAGTTGTTTGGTATTTTTGGTGTTACGGAGTAGGGAATGGCAACGTCATCGATATAGTAGCAACCAAAGCTTGCGGTGCATTCATCAATAGGATTTGACTGCATAAGAATGATAAAGGTTTGATGCCATTCTTGAGAGGAAAGCGTCATGAGTTCAATGCCTCTCCATTCCACTCAATATCAACGGTAGAAGCGTCGCTCCACTTCGTCTTGTTCTGCCTAGCCAACCGGAGTAATTCAAACACACTCTGGATTTGGCTCCCTACCGGCAAGTTATGCTGTTGCATTACATTTACTCCAGACCACCAATCTTGCCAAGTTCGAGCCTTAAATAGGGATAATCCACCTTCCGCGATGAGTGTTATTGGACCTAAATGATGCAATCGCTGCTCGGAAGGACTGGTAAACTCCATATTAGGAAGCCGTTGGTTGCATCGAGACGAGAGTAGGTGCAAACCACTGGTGGCTCTTGGGTTACATTCAATCACGTAGAGTTGATCTTGTGATTTGATGAAGTCAAACGACACTTGCCCACGATAAGTATGACGTTTACCAAAAGCTGCGATAAATCTATCTAGTCGTTCGCACGAGATCGGCTGAAAAGCACTGGCGGCCGAGCCGTTTACACAGTATTTCGGCACATAAGCTTGGTGTGCTTTAAGGTCACCATGTTCAAAAATGGCATAGTTACACACCGGAGTCCCATGGATTTTTTGTTGCTGAACCCAAGGGTAAAGGGGCGATATCGTGGCGGCAGAAATAGACTGAGTCGTCACATCTCTTATGACTTGCCCGCCAAACCGAGAGTAAACGGGCTTTAGAACGGTTCTCTTATTAATTTCAATCTCACTTTTATCAGCGACCAAACGAGTTTTTGGAAGTGTGATTTCTGGCAAACCTTGAAGCTGTTCAAAGACGGTCAACTTGTTGTGCAGGGCATTGAGTAGTCCCACATTGGGCAGAAAAAAATCTACTTCTGGGCATTGTTTGGCAACATGAGCCAAGTAATACACTTCTTCACAAGTGGGTATCACCATATCAATACGCATCTGGGTAATGATTTTTAGGATCTGCTGTTGATAGTTGGGAAACGCAAATCGAGGTGAAGCGGTGGGTATATAAGACTCGATACCTCGCAAAAACGATCCCAGAGGCTTTTTTAGCGAATCGGTGAGAATTACTTCATGCCCATGATGCATACACATGGTTGCCCACTCTAGTGCAACTGGTGCTCGGGCTCCGGTGATTAAGACCCGCATATGTTCACCACACGTCGTTGTTTATTCATTGGCGTCCAAATAGGCGCAGGGCGGTAACTAAATCTGACAGGATCAAGCCGCAATTGGTCAAACAACTTTATCAAGGCTTGGTGTATAACCCGATGGTGGTGAACATCCGCTTCAATTTGAATGGCTTGTGACCCTGTTTGGGTGATTCGGTAATCCACGCGACCTTTGGCAGATAGTGTTATAGCGCGGTAGATGAGATCTGGTAACACCGTCACTGGGACGTGGTTTGCGTTTAGCGTGAGGCGATCACCACATCGTCCGGCAATCGCGCCAAGAGGTTCAAATACGCCATTATCCTGTTTATTCTCAATAATATCGTCGAGCTGATAACGAATAATGGGCTGAGTTTTACGACGAAAATCGGTGATAATTGGGCTGTAATGAGTACGTTCGGTATTCAGCCAATGTTTTTCGATGTAAACAACATCCTGATTCCAGCGCATTTGTCCATGCTGATCAGTACATGCAAGAAAACCTTCAGTACATTGATAGACTTCATGGAGTTCGCTGTCGAACCGTTGAGAAATAAAGTGACGGTCACTCTCAGTTAGGACTTCTGCACCAGAAATGATCCGCTGTGGTTGAATTGCGGGTTGACCAAATTGACCGCTGAACTGGGCGCAGAGCTGAAGAGCTTGCGCACTACCAACCAAAAGCGTGGGTTGGAACTCATCCAGCTCTTTTATCCATTCTTGGTAAGGTTTGGTTAAATCGGCATAAAAAAATGTTACAGGCCCTTTCGCGACGGATTTATACAGTGGGCTGTTGGCGCGCAAGGCTAGCGCAATTCGGTGTTTTTGCCATAGATTGGGCAACAGGCGAGCCAATATATTGCCAGCCCATAGTTGCGTTTCCTGTTTGTCAGCAAGAAACAACCCGCGCATGCCTGATGTGCCCGAGGAAAGCCCAACAGTAACATCGACAACTTTCGAAGCGGCGAAGTTGCGTGACTGTTCTGCGTCGAGTGCTTGTTGCATTAGCTGTTCAGCATCTAAGCCTTTAGTATTCAACTCCGAGAGGTTCTCCATCATGGTTTGCTTATTCATGATAGGGAAATCACTAAGTGCTGCACCTTGAAGTGAGCGGTAATACGGTGAATGACAGCATACCCAATCCAGGTGCTGCGTTAAATGTTGTTGCTGCCACGCTTCGACTTGTTCCCTTGAACCGAAAGGGCGGTAGCGGGTTCGCCAGAATTCTGAGATAAGCGTTATCACTTCATCCACCCTTCTTTGATTAGCTGCTGGATAGTTTCCTGACAATGTGAAGGCACGAAGCGAACAAAGTGGTGGGTTTGTTGGTAGCAACTTCTCAACTCGGAGAGGGTGTTTTTATAGGCCTTTGTGTCATCGCAAAGCATGTTCGCCAGCCAATGCTGATCAATATTTTCACTCAAGCTCTCGATTAACCAGCATGCATCGGCGAGTAAGAATAGCCAACCTTGGTCTCTTTTAACCAGCAAGCCCACTTGGCCAGCTGCATGGCCTGGCAAGCTAACCATATAAATAAATCCATCGTCGAACATGTCTTTACAGAGCAAATTAACACCTTGGCACTGAGGAAGAATTTGGCTGATTGGTACAGAAAAATCACTATGAATGAATAGGTTAGATTCAAGTTGTGGAGGAAGTAGAGCTTTTAGGTATCCTTTTCTTACGCCTCCAATTCGACCACTTTTAGTAATTGCATCCACCCCTTTTTGTTGGCAATGCAATTGAGAGTGGGAAAACTCAGACACGGCAGCAATGTGATCAGCATGGAAGTGGGAGAGTACTAAGTGTTCAATATCATGAGGTTTGAGACTTTCTTTTGCTAACTGCGCAACAATTCCGTGTTCTTTTTTATAGCGACAAGGTGTTGTCCAAGCATAAAAACGTTCAGGGAAGGGGCGAGTCGCGCTAAAAAAATGCTCGTGATATCCCGTGTCAAACAGGATGTTGCCTTGTGTTGGGTGCTGAATTAACGCAACGGCTGCCGGAAATGCTCTAGGCTTGATACCAGAACCTGGTTTGACAACAAAGCCTGGGTGTACGCAGTGTCCAGCCTCAAAGATTTTTATTTTTAGACCAGTTTGCATACTGCTGTATTCCTTCTTGAATTGAAAAAAGCGGTTGGTAATTCAGTGTTTGTTTAGCCTTGCTGATATCCAGAGTTTGATGATAGTTAAACAATCCTGCGCTGTATGAGGTGAGCCTTGGTTCTGGCTGATGTGGTAAGTGCCTTCGTATTTGCTCACTGAGCTTTAATAATGGTGATACCACACCGTATGGTAATGATTGTAACGTTACTTTTAGGTTTAACCCCTCACATAAAGCTTGCAGAACAGTCTCAATTGGCATTGGTTCGTTGTTGGAAATGTTGAACACATCACCATGCTGAAGTCGGTCTGCCTGAGTGCAAGCGAGCATCGCTGCATGGGCAACGTTGTCGACATAGGTCAGATCAACCACAGGATTTCTACCCGATGGCAGAAGCAGAGTGTTGTTTTTTATCGCCTTAAGCACTCTTGGGATAATCGCGCGATCATTGGGTCCAAAAATGCCACGCGGTCTTAAAATGATCGCTTTACTTCGACCTTTTACGGCTTCAATTTCTGATAGATATTTTGTGTGTGCGTAATCATTACACCAGTATGAAGCTATGGCGTCGGTTTCTCGAATATTCCAACGGTCTTGATGGTCAAAGTAGACGCTGGTGGACGAAATATGGATAAAACGCGAGATTTGATGCGTATTAGCCGCATTGACGAGGTTTTTGGTGGCATCTACATTGGCTTGATAAAACGCCTGCCACTTTCCCCATGGGCTTGAGAAAGCGGCACAATGGATGATTGCATCCATACCTTGGCATACCGCATGAACTGCTGAGTGGTCTCTTAAATCGACTATATGGGGGATAACATCGAATTGCTCGGCGAGTTGTTTAGCGATGACTGTATTTCGTGCTGTAAAGTGCAGTTCATGCTGCTGGTGAAACATTCTCAGAATTGCACTACCCAACATCCCGCTGCCACCAGTGACCAATATCTTCATAGTTTTAGCACTCCCATCCCTAGTGACAACCCTGCGGCGGTGCCAGCTAATAACACATGTTTTCCTGCGGCTTCCGGCTGATTACGCAGCCAGTGTAAGTTAATTGGGAGTGAGGCGGCGACTTGGTTTCCCAAAGTCGAAAAGTGATTAACGGTTTTCTCTGTTGGTAGCCCGGTGAGTGAAGGCAGTTTTTTTAATCCATGCGCGCTGGCTTGATGAGGAAGAAAATAATCAATATCGCTGAATGTTACCGGAGAGGCGTCAAACCCTTTTTTTAGAAACGCTGGTAAGGCTTTACGCACATGTTTAAAGAGTGCTTTGCCCTCCATCTCAAACTGGCAACTTTTTAAATAGGCTTGATGCTCGGAGGTATGCGGATTGATATGACTACCTCCGCCCTTAATTTGACAAAATGAATACCCGGTATGATGCGTTTCAAAGTGACTGGTGAGCAATCCATCATCGTTGCGTTCTTCGAGCAAAAATGCGGCGGCACCGTCTGCGAATAGCGTTGCAACTTCTGGTTTGAGCGTAAAATTTCGATTCAGTGTGATGCCAGTGGCGAGTTCGCTGGTGACAATAAGAATCCGACGGTATCGTTTTGCTAAGAATAGACTCTGAGCAAGATCAAGCGCAGAGAGAAAGGATAAACAGGTGCTGTTCAAATCAAAGCTTTCTAGCCATGTTGGAGCGTCTAACGCGGCGAGAACCGCTGAGGCGTCGTAGGGTAGAGACTGGTGGTGTGTGCCGCTAGCGTAGATAAGAAGATCAACGGAGCTTAAGGTATGTGTGTTTCCTAAACACTGCTCTATTGCCTGCACTGCCATGTAAATAGCGGTCTCTTTTGTATTGGCTACATGACGATATTCAACGTCGAATTTATTTCGGCAGGTCCCTGGCGCTAATTTTAGGAAGCGATCCATCTCTCGAGCAGACCATTGATTCGTTGGCAGGTAGCTTCCACTGGAAACGATGTTAAAGCCCATTATTCTCTATACACTTATTAAAAACGTCGTTCAAAATAAACCACGTTGCATATTGAAGCTATGGCGAGCAAGATGAAAAATAAACAGAACAAAACAAATGGGAGTAAGAGCACGCTTTGGGTGCAATGCTGAGAATGAATTTTCAGGAATGAGCCAGGCTTTTATTTGCTGGCTCAATTTGAATAGAGTGAGGGTTACTTCTTAAATTTCGCCAAAATACGATCCAAATGGTTTGCAAATTCGCGTCGATCGGTTTGAGAAAGCGCGGCGGGCCCACCTGTCTGAATTCCGCTTGAACGCATGGTTTCCATAAAGTCGCGGATATTTAGGCGAGCTTTGATGGTGTCTTTTGTATAGAGCTCGCCACGAGAACTGAGGGCTTGAGCGCCTTTAGAGATAACCTCATCTGCAAGCGGAATATCTGACGTGATCACCAAATCGTTGGCTTCCACACGCTTGACGATTTCGTTGTCTGCGATGTCAAATCCCGCAGGGACTTGCAGCGAGTGGATGTTGTCTCTTTTCGGCACAGGGACAACGTGGTTAGCGACAAACGTACATTCAATCCCCGTACGCTCGGCGGCACGCACAATGGTTTCGCGAATAACTTTCGGACACGCGTCTGCATCTACCCATAACTTCATGATGATTTCTCACTGAGTTTCGCTTCTAACTCTTTAATACGAATGGCTAGCATTTTTACGGTGCGCTCTAGGGCTTCAAGACGATCATTATCGGTGTGGTGTTGTGCTGCGATTTCAACCTTGGGTACGCGTTGAGCACTCTTCCAACTTTTTATTGCGGTGATTAATGCTGGCATTGGAACTGGCGTTTTCAAGCGTGCTTTCACTAACGCTACGGTTGGCTCTTTTCCTTGTTGTTGCAACTGTTCCATTGCCGCTTCTAATTCTTTAGTAACGTCTTGAGTTAACATTTTTAATCCTTAACAACGATATATCTATCATCATACGTTGAGTGCGCTAATTTGGCGAATGGCATTTTGGAGAGTGTAGTGTGAGAGATCTCTTACATAGGTTGTGAGAGAAAACGATTTCGTAAGCGGAAAAAGAGAAGCTGAAGAGCTTAAGTTTCTGATAAATAATGATTTAACAACTTATTAACCAATGTGAGAGCCAAATATTTATCTTAGATAGATTGTCTATTTTTGGAAAAGGCGTAAATTGAGAGTTGTCAGCAGGAAGCAGACATGGAACAGGAAAGCACCAAGGATTTGGTTATCGTCAGGAAGACGATTTGGTTGGTCAGGATGATTAATCAAGCATGGAGCGTAGGACATTGTAAGGATACGATCATCAATAGGATGTTGATGACTAAGGATAGACAATGGACCCCTCTAGGATTGAGGTTACGGACAGCATCAGGAAGATGCAAGGGACACCGCTCAAGGAACAAGTGACGTGTGCTAACGAGGAATGTTAGCAGTCAGGATGATAAGGACACCGCTAGGACGGCGACGTAAGGAATAAGCTGACGGAATCAGCCACTATTATGGATGATGCATGGAGCACTTTTAGTAGCCGGACTGCTGCGAGTAAGACCATGACCCCGATACTTATGTGTCGGGGTCTTTCTTATATAAAAACGATATCCAGTGCTCTCATTGAATTAAGCATCTCGATGTTACTTGGGGATATCAATATCACAAAATATATAAATTCCTAATAACACTTAATAAAAAACAACTCAGATCAATATCCTTTCCAACCAGTTGGTTTAACTTTCGGCTTCTCTACAAGGTGTTATGCCCGCAATCATTGAGCATGTTCAGCTCATCGAGTTTGTGATCTGCGGATAGATTAAGTTTGTTGTAATCAAGGAACAGATGTGGCCATAGTAACCAGAAGAATGCTTCTTCTACCCTACAATGAGTCGTTGCAACTAGAATTCGTCATGCTGAATTGCTGTGCGAAAAACCGTGCTGAATTAAATGGTCCGTATACAGTTGCGTCTGCCAAACAGATGTTTGAGAAAATACTGGATGATGAGAACATTTATAGTATGGCAGTGCTAGAGAGCACCAGTCGTGACTATATGGGGCACGTGTTCATTGCTAATCTCGATTCCGAACCTGAATTAGGGTTTATTTTTGATAAATCATATTGGGGTAAAGGGTTAGCAACAGAAGCACTAAAAGCATTTTTCCCCAAAGCGTGCCGTGAATTGGGCTTGAATAAGGTGAAAGCTAACGTGAATAGCAATCATCAAGCTTCTATGGCAGTACTGAAAAAGCTAGGATTTGTTGAAACAAAAGAAAGTAAGGATATATATGGTCCTTACTTTGAAATGGAATTTACAAGCGATGCGGTGGTAGGTGAAAGTTCTGCGGCCTGAAACCGACCATGGTTAACTCTCCTTGGTAGCAATCGTCACCAAGAGATGAAAACTCAAATTGATACACCGTATGCCAACGCCAGACTCCGTCTGGCGTTTTTAGTTTATGGGCACCAAAGGCGATGCTGATTAATTGGAGATCCAATTGCTCACATTTACGCGTGATGGCCGCTTTTGCGAGTTCGGCTTGGCGACGCTGTTGCCAAAACAGGTAACAGAAAAAGCAGAGCCCTAAAATTGCTAAAAGATCACCAATCATTCCTGAACCTTTCTTAGCTTTTTGTTGTTTGTTGTAAGCTTACTAGCGCATTTGCTAGTTCCTCTGATGGGTTTGAATGCAGTAAAGGCAATAACACTATTCTTAACTCTGGCAGCATCACTAAATCGGCAAATAACTGATTAAATAGGGCTTGATTACCGGTTTGAGCTAAACGCAGCAAAAACTGTTCTGCTACCTTTTCATTGGCGAGTAAGTGCCAAGCGCGACCCGCCACACCAATCAATACCTCCTGATGGCTTAAACGAGGGCTATGCAATATCGCATCTAATACTGGAGAGGCGACTTCTGTTGGTGCACCAGCAAGGGCTCGGATAAGTGCTGAAAGTAGGAAGAGATCAGGTTCGCTACTTGCGATTTCTTGCTGTGCCTTTTCCGCGATACGTTCTGCTAAACGCTCTTGAAGCTCTACGTGCTCAAGCGCACCTAATAGGGCATAAAGTGGCTCATTTGGTAGGTGGTTCAACGCTTTGCGTATCATTACCCCGTTTTGCTCTTTGTCCAGGCGAGCGGCTATGTCTGTGATACCTTGCAGACCTACAGTTTGCCAATTATCCCAGCCTAAACCTCCAGATAAGTAATGCTGGGTATGCTCGTAATATTGGCTGGTAGGAAGATTGAGGTTTGCGCGGACCTGGCTATGAAACACGGCCATTTTATCTTCGGAAGGTTTGAAAGTGTATGGGTTGTTAGACAGCTTTTGCTGTTGCTCTTCAGTGATATCATCATTGAGGCGTGTTCCCATAGCCTCTACTACGTATTTAATGAAATTGCCGATATCCGCTTGCTTTAACAAACCGCGCTCGTCCAATTCAAACTTTAGAAACCAAATCCAAGGTTGCTTTTGTTCATTCCAGTACGCGATGGCAAGGTGTGCTTTACGTTGCATTGGAAATGGGTAAGGTGCTTGACCTTTTTCTACATCGGTAAACTCTTTCTTAGCGATGGTTTTGATACGGCGACCAAGATCGAAGATTTGATAATCACAGTGGCTGTTGTTCAACAGTTGAGTGAGGGTTTGAATGTTTTCCATTAAATACGACGTCCTAACGTTCTTTTCACAAGAAATGGTATCATTCTCGGCTAATTCAAGGTTCGAGATAGAATTAATGGTAACAAATACTCAATTGGTCGACTTACTTCACCAACTTGAAGCGCAGCTTAGAGAGCATAAATTGTGGCAATACACTATGCCTTCAGAGCAAGCCTTACAAAGTACGGAGCCATTTGCGATTGATACATTGCACCCTCATGAGTGGTTGCAGTGGATCTTTATAGCCAGAATGCACGCACTAGTGAAAAATAACCAACCATTGCCAAGAGGGTTTTCTCTCGAGCCCTATTTTTCAGAAGCGTGGAAGCAGGAACCGCAGTTCGCCGAGCTGCTTGTTACAATCCGAACCATTGACGAACTGTGTAAGTAAACGAATGCTAGAACAAGAACTAACGCGATCTTCAGAACCAGTTGAGCTGGAGATCGTTTATCAGGATGAATATTTTGTAGCGGTCAACAAGCCTGCAGGCATGTTAGTGCATCGCAGTTGGTTAGATAAACACGAAACTCAGTTTGTCATGCAAACTTTGCGTGACCAAATTGGTCAGCATGTGTTCCCATTGCATCGTCTGGATCGCCCAACATCTGGTGTGCTCGTGTTTGCGTTGTCGAGTGAAGTCGCATCACAAGTCATGCCGATGTTTGCTGAACATAAAATGGAAAAGACATACCACGCAATAGTACGCGGTTGGATTGAGGAAGAGGGCGTCTTGGATTACGCACTCAAAGTGGAGTTAGACAAGATTGCTGATAAGTTCGCTTCACAAGAAAAAGAAGCGCAAGAAGCGGTGACGGAATATAAGCCGTTGGCTAAAGTGGAGGTTCCCTATTCGACGGGTAAATTTCCTACAACGCGTTATTGCTTAGTTGAGATGAAACCTAAAACGGGGCGTAAGCACCAACTTCGTCGTCATATGGCACATCTACGCCATCCGATCGTGGGTGATACAACGCACGGGGATGGAAAGCACAACAAGCTGTATCGCACAGAGTTTGATTCTCATCGTTTGCTACTGCATGCTTCAGAGTTACGGTTTGTCCATCCATTTACCGATCAAGAGATTGTCATGACGGCCAATCTTGATGAAACTTGGCAGCAATTGTTTACTCGATTTGAGTGGGATGAACCGATAATCGGCGCAGTTAGATCTAGATAATGATTGGGTACAAATAAAAAGGGTTAGCATCAATGCTAACCCTTTTTAATATTTAAGACTTAACGTTTTACTTTAGTTTTTCAAGATCCGCTTCGATCTCTGCGATCTTGCTCGAAACGACTTTTTCTAAATGACGAAGGTCTGAAAGAATTTTCTCTTTTACATCAACCTCAGGTTGTTTCGTTGGCTTAGTGATTTTATTCAGTTCATCAATGACTAATGTGAGGTTACGGTTGATTTCCGTTACTTCTTTATATTTGTGACTGCCACTGTCCACAAGAACATTTTTGATTTGGCGCGGGTATTTGAATTTAACGCTTTTAGCGAACAGTTCGCCTTTTTGCTTGTGGAAATAGATCTTGAGTACGTCTTTGTGTGCTTCTTGGCGTAGGGAATAACGTTCAATCTGCTTAGGGTCGTGAATACCCAAACCAGTGAGGTGGGGATACATAGGCTACCTCTATTACATCGAATTGATATTGATATAACTGTAGCAGCCTATGTATGAGCTAGATAGCTGATATTTAGCCAAAATGCTTAACTTGTGGGCAAGATCGCTCTCGCCCTGAACCGAAAAGATTGGCAGGTTTGATCTAAGCTGCGACCTCATCAGATAACTTTTCGATCAATCTCTCTCTTAGCTCATCCTGTTGTTCTTCACTTAATCTTCCCCCTGCATCACTGGTTAAAATAAACAAGTCTTCTGCTCGCTCACCAATGGTGGTGATTTTGGCACCATGAAGGTTGATATTTAAATCAGCAAACGTACGGCCTACTTTGGCCAACAGCCCTGGTGTGTCTAGCGCGACAAACTCCATTAAAGTGTGTTTTTTACCTTTGGTTGGTAAGAAGTCGACTTTGGTTTTCACATTAAAGTGCTGAAGTTTGTTCGGAGTACGGCGCGTTTTAATCTTGGTTGGTCGGCCCGCCTCCAGTACATGGGTGAGGTGTTTAATCACCGCCGCGTGACGAGACTCATCGATCGCTTCGCCATGTTGATCGAGTACCATAAAGGTATCAATCACGTGCCCATCTTTGCTGGTCATGATTTGCGCGTCGTGTACATTAAAATTACGCCTATCTAACTCCGCCACGACCGTCGCAAATAAAGCAGGCTGGTCTTTCGTATATACAAACACCTCAGTGCCGCCACGAGTGGCTTTTTTACTGATCAACACCAAAGGCTTAGTCGGATCTTCCATGCGAAGTAAGTGTTCGCAGTGCCACGCGATTTGCGTATGGGTATGACGAAGGAAGTAGTCAGCTTTGAAGCGTTGCCACAATACTTCAATTTCGCGCGCGGCAAACCCCTCTTTGCGCAGCATTGCGGAGGCCATTTGTTGATTGTGGCGAATTCGCTCACGCACATCGACAGGGTTCTCTAGCCCTCTGCGTAAAGCACGTTGTGTGGAGTAATACAGCTCTGCAAGTAAAGTTCGTTTCCAAGCATTCCAAAGTTCTGGGTTGGTTGCACAAATATCTGCAACTGTCAGGCATACAAGATAATCGAGAGATTCTTCGTCTCTGACTTTTTTGGCAAACTCGGTAATGACATCGGGATCATAAATGTCTCGGCGCTGTGCGGTGACAGACATTAATAGATGATGTCTTACCAACCAAGCGACAAGTTTCGCTTCGGGCTTCGATAAGCCATGCTCAATACAGAAGTCGTACGCTTCTCCTCCACCGATAATCGAGTGATCGCCGCCACGACCTTTCCCGATATCATGGAAAATAGCGGCAATAATCAGCAGCTCTTTCTTTTGCATCCGTGGGTAGACGTCACAGCAAATAGGGTGCTTCGCATGATTTTCTGGGTCACTAAAAGTGTTGATGTGTTTAAGTAAGCGAATACTGTGCTCATCAACCGTGTAGGCGTGGAATAAGTCAAACTGCATTTGACCAACAATCTGACTCCATTGCGGTAAATAGGCCGCCATAACCCCTAATCGGTGCATGAGGCTGAATGCTTTGTGCAGAGCATTAGGGTGACGACATAACGCCATGAACTTTTCACGTGCAGCAGGAATAGTGTGCAAAAACTTGTTGAGCCGACGGCGAGCGGTGCGCAGTTGACGCAGCGTTGGTGGGCTCACCCCTTCAATAGTTGAGTCGTTAGCAATATGTAAGAACATATCCAGAATAGTTTCTGGGCGAGCTTGGAACAATGCGGGTTTCCGCGCTTCAATTAAAGAACCGCGACGTTGAAAGTCCGTATCGAGAATCTCGGCACTTTCTGTCGCCCCACCATTAATGATCGCTTGGTCAAAGAGTTTGAGTAGCATTTTATTGAGCTCTGCCACACGACGAAGCGTGCGGTAGAACTCTTTCATCATCATTTCTACGCCTCGGTTGCCTTCTCCGACGTAGCCTAGATTTTCCGCAACTTGTGCTTGATGAGCAAAGGTCAAGCGGTTGTCATAGCGGCGAAGCTCCATGTGCAGAGCGAAACGTACTCGCCAAAGGAAGTCCTGACATTCAACCAGTTCTCGGTATTCTGCGTCAGTTAAAAATCCGTATCGGCTCATTTCCAGCAATGAAGTCGCACCAAAGTGACGTCGAGCGACCCAGCTTAATGTATGAATATCGCGTAGCCCGCCAGGGGTTGATTTAATGTCCGGTTCTAAGTTGTAGGTCGTGTCGTGGTAACGCGCATGGCGTTCGCGCTGCTCTTGAATTTTAGCGCGGTAAAACGTCTCACTTGGCCAGAAGGAGTCTGATAACACGACTTTCTTCAGTGCCTGAAAGGTGTCCTCGCTTCCACACAGCAGTCGCGCTTCTTGCAGGTTTGTCGCGACCGTTAGATCGGTTTTACCAATTTCAGCACATTCAGTAACGGTGCGAACAGCGTGTCCGACCTCGAGTTTTAAATCCCACAACAGCGTAATGAATTCGCTGATTTTTGCTTCTAACGCGGTTGGCAGTTTATTGTTCGACAGAATCAAAATATCGATATCGGAGAGCGGATGCAGCTCGCCTCGTCCGTAGCCACCAACGGCAACTAGGGAAATGTTGTAAATATCCTTGAAACCAAAATGTTGCCACAAACGATTGAGAAGCAGATCCATATATTCAGCTCTGGCTAAAACCAAGCTTGTTACCGGATGATGATTGAGAAACTCTTGGTTTTGATTAGAGCTAAACTTCTCTAATTCTTGTTTGAGTTCACCGATATTGATTTGTTCATCGGAAAAGGTAAGAGGGGACTGAAGTGTCATATTTGCCATCCGTGCAAGCTAATCTAATAACAATCTAACAAATTTGCGGCAGATAAAAAATATCCCCGCCGAAGCAGGGATATAGTAAACAACGAGTGGTCGTCAGCTTTACGCGTTTTTCATTAGGCGAGGAATCGTATCGTCGCTACGAAGCGTCAGTACTTCACAACCTTCTTTTGTTACAACAATGGTATGTTCCCATTGCGCAGAGTTCTTGCCGTCGCCCGTGTAAACAGTCCAGTCATCTTGTGCATCAACAGAGCAACCAAATTTACCTGCGTTAATCATCGGCTCAATAGTAAAGCACATGCCTTCTTTTAATACGCGGCGGTCTTTGTTCTTGTAATGAACCACTTGTGGTTCTTCATGGAACTCATCGCCGATACCGTGACCACAGAAGTCTTTCACTATAGAAAACTTGTTGCGAGGATTGTTCTTGTTATTCTCTTTGATGTACTTCTCGATAGCTGTACCGATGTCGCCAACTGTTGAACCTGGCTTAACGGTACGCATACCAACATACAGTGCTTCTTGAGCTACCATGCATAGACGTTTGTTTGCAGGCGAAACATCACCGACTAGGAACATCTTAGAAGTGTCACCATGGTAACCCTGAGGACGCACGCTCAGATCGGCATTCTCATCATTTGGAACGATTACGGTAATATCAACGTTTAAGATGTCACCATCTTTTAGTACCGCTGGCTTCATTTGGCCGTTGCTACCGATTTCGTCTTTTTCCGCTGGAATACCGTGGCATACGATATGGTTGATTGAAGTACAGATCGACTTAGGGAAACCATGGTAATCAAGCGGAGCAGAGTATGCGCCTTTTTCTAGAGCGTACTCATGACAGATTTTGTTTAACTCTTCTGTCGTCACACCAACTTTGATGTGTGGTTCGATCATTTCTAGAATCTCTGCGGCTAGCTTGCCCGCAATGCGCATGCGTTCTATTTCTTCAGCAGTTTTAATCTTGATTGACATTGGCTTTCTCTACTTATTCCTAAGCACGTAAACGTGCGAATGGCCGCATTCTATCAGACATCGGGGCGTTAACCCAAGTTAGATAGGAATATGCATCATTCTTAATTCGATCATATGTTTAAAGTTTTGCTTATAAAATAAGAGAAAGTGGCACGGTGAAGAAATAATTTTTACTAGCCACAGTGAGCTAAAATATGGTATAAAGCGCGCCGGAATAGAGGACTGTTCTCTTCGCTTAGCAAAGTTAAGCGGCGAAGCAAGCTTCATCCGAATAACCTTTTATCTTTAAATCACACACATTCCGTCACATATTCCGGGGTGCTGAGCAGAAGCTTGGTCGGAGTTATGGGGAATGTGGAGGCCTAACCCCATAGAGGATTTTAAAATGGCAACTGTATCAATGCGCGATATGCTAAAAGCTGGTGTTCACTTCGGTCACCAGACTCGTTACTGGAACCCAAAAATGAAGCCATTCATCTTTGGCGCTCGTAACAAAGTTCATATCATCAACCTAGAAAAAACTGTACCAATGTTCAACGACGCTCTAGCTGAACTAGCTAAAGTTGGCGAGAAGAAAGGTAAGGTTCTATTCGTAGGTACTAAGCGCGCTGCATCTGAAGCTGTTAAAGAAGCTGCAATCGCAAGCAACCAGTTTTACGTAAACAACCGCTGGTTAGGCGGTATGCTTACAAACTACAAAACAGTTCGTCAGTCTATCAAGCGTCTAAAAGAACTAGAGACTCAATCTCAAGACGGTACTTTTGACAAACTAACTAAGAAAGAAGCTCTAATGCGTACTCGCGAAATGGAGAAGCTAGAGAAATCTCTTGGTGGTATCAAAGACATGGGCGGCCTACCAGACGCTCTATTCGTAATCGACGCTGATCACGAACACATTGCAATTAAAGAAGCTAACAACCTAGGTATTCCAGTATACGCTGTGGTAGATACTAACTCTAACCCAGACGGCGTTGACTACGTAATCCCAGGTAACGACGACGCGATCCGCGCTGTACAGCTATACCTGAACGCTGCTGCTTCAGCAGTATCTGAAGGTCGTAACAAAGACGTAGCTGCAGTTGCTGAAAAAGACGGTTTCGTAGAAGCTGAATAATAGCGGCTCTGTGTCACACTTGGTCTATGTGAAACCTTTGTGTAGCATAAACTAAGTTATAGTTAGCAATGGGGGCCGACAATGTTAGGCCCCTGTTTTTTACCTTATTTCGAATCAAACGAGGAAGACAGAATGGCAACTGTAACTGCTGCTCTAGTTAAAGAACTTCGCGAGCGTACTGGCGCTGGCATGATGGAATGTAAGAAAGCGCTTGTAGAAGCAAACGCTGACATCGAACTAGCAATTGAAAACATGCGTAAATCTGGCGCAGCGAAAGCAGCTAAGAAAGCTGGTAACGTTGCAGCTGAAGGCGCAATCATCATCAAAGAAGAAAACGGCGTTGCTGTTCTTCTTGAAGTTAACTGCCAAACTGACTTCGTTGCTAAAGACGGTAACTTCACTGCATTCGCAGAAGAAGTTGCAGCTGCAGCTCTAGCTTCAAAAGCTTCTGTTGAAGAACTACAAGCACAATTCGAAGACGCACGTGTAGCTCTAGTAGCTAAAATCGGTGAAAACATCACTATCCGTCGCGTAGAATACGTTCAAGGCACTGCAATCGCTTCTTACCGTCACGGTGAGAAAATCGGTGTTGTTGTTGCTGGTGAAGGCGACGCAGAAACTCTTAAGCACGTTGCAATGCACGTTGCTGCTTCTAAGCCAGAGTTCGTTAACCCAGAAGACGTACCAGCTGACGTAGTAGAAAAAGAGAAAGCGGTTCAAGTTGAAATCGCAATGAACGAAGGCAAGCCTGCTGAAATCGCTGAGAAGATGGTTGTTGGCCGCATGAAGAAATTCACTGGCGAGATCTCTCTAACAGGTCAAGCTTTCATCATGGAGCCTAAGAAAACTGTAGGCGAAATGCTGAAAGAAAAAGGCGCTTCAGTTTCTACGTTCGTTCGCCTAGAAGTAGGTGAAGGTATCGAGAAGAAAGAAGAAATGAGCTTCGCTGAAGAAGTTGCAGCAGCTCAAAAAGGTTAATCCTTAGAGACTGTATAAAGATTAGACCGTAGCCAAGGCTGCGGTCTTTTTATGAGCAGTGAACGATTAGCCGTGATGAATAGCCATAACTGAAGTTGTGTCTATTCATGACTGTTAATCAACAACTCTCTTTGGAAGGTAAACTCCATGACTACGAACCCTAAACCAGCGTATCAACGTATTCTATTAAAACTGAGTGGTGAAGCTCTTCAAGGTGAAGACGGTTTTGGTATTGATCCTGCGGTCCTTGATCGTATGGCACAAGAAGTTAAAGAACTGGTTGAACTGGGTGTTCAGGTTGGTGTAGTTATCGGTGGCGGTAACTTGTTCCGTGGTGCAGGCCTAGCTGAAGCTGGTATGAACCGCGTAGTTGGTGACCACATGGGTATGCTTGCTACAGTAATGAATGGCCTAGCGATGCGTGATGCTCTTCACCGTGCATACGTAAATGCGCGCGTTATGTCTGCAATCCCTCTAAAAGGCGTATGTGACGACTATAATTGGGCTGATGCGATCCGTGAGCTTCGCCAAGGCCGAGTTGTCATCTTCTCTGCTGGTACTGGTAACCCGTTCTTTACAACGGATTCTGCTGCTTGTTTACGTGGTATCGAAATTGAAGCGGATGTTGTACTAAAAGCGACGAAAGTTGATGGTGTATTTACTGCTGACCCTGTAGCAAACCCAGACGCAGAGCTGTATGATAAGCTATCTTATGCAGAAGTTCTGGATAAAGAGCTGAAAGTTATGGACTTGGCGGCGTTTACGCTAGCTCGTGACCACAAAATGCCAATCCGCGTATTTAATATGAACAAGCCAGGCGCACTACGTCGCGTGGTTATGGGCGAAGCAGAAGGCACGCTCATCAACGAATAAGCTTGGCTTAAGGTGCCACTCCAAAGTGTTAGGGTGGTGCTTGCTTTGCTCAACCGTTTTAGGCTTTCTTCAGGAAAGATGACATTTTTAAGGTGAAACTGTGATTAACGAAATCAAAAAAGACGCGCAAGAGCGCATGGATAAAAGCGTTGAAGCGCTTAAGAACAACCTTTCTAAAATTCGTACAGGTCGTGCACACCCAAGCCTACTATCTGGTATTTCTGTAGAATACTACGGTGCAGCAACACCTCTAAACCAAGTAGCAAACGTTATTGCTGAAGATGCACGTACACTTGCAATCACGGTTTTTGATAAAGAGCTGACGCCGAAAGTAGAAAAAGCGATCATGACGTCTGACCTTGGTCTAAACCCTATGTCAGCTGGCACTATCATCCGCGTTCCACTTCCACCGCTAACGGAAGAACGTCGTAAAGACCTAGTTAAGATCGTCCGTGGTGAAGCTGAAGGTGGTCGTGTTGCTGTTCGTAACATCCGTCGTGACGCAAACAACGATCTTAAAGCGCTTCTAAAAGATAAAGAAATCTCTGAAGATGAAGACCGTAAAGCACAAGACGAAATTCAAAAGCTAACTGACGTTGCAGTTAAGAAGATCGATGAAGTTCTTGCTGCAAAAGAAAAAGAGTTGATGGAAGTTTAATACTCCCACACACATCACTGTTGGAAAACGCTGTGCTCACAGCTCAGCGTTTTTTTATGTTAGTCTATCCAACTGATGGAACTCAATTAACTCCCTATGCAAAATTCTCAAGCCTTCTCTGATTCCCTTCCTAAGCATATTGCCATCATTATGGACGGTAATGGCCGTTGGGCTAAGTCCAAAGGAAAACCTCGCGTATTTGGTCATAAAAAAGGCGTTAGTGCCGTTCGTAAGACCGTGGCTGCTGCTTCAAAACTAGGCATTAGAGCCATGACGCTGTTTGCTTTTAGTAGTGAAAACTGGCGTCGTCCGGAGGAAGAAGTGGGTCTTTTGATGGAACTGTTTATCACGGTCCTGTCTAGTGAAGTAAAAAAACTACACAAAAATAACTTACGGTTGCGCGTGATCGGTGATACCAGTCGATTTAGTGAGCGTCTACAAAAGAAAATTGTAGAAGCAGAAAACCTAACGGCAGATAACACGGGTATGGTGATCAACATTGCAGCCAACTATGGCGGTAAATGGGACATCACAGAAGCTGCTAAAACGTTAGCGCTAAAAGCACGTAACGGTGAAATTCGTGTAGAGGATATCAATGAGCAGCTAATCACTGAGCATTTGACCATGGCAGACCTACCGGAAGTGGATCTTTTAATTCGCACCAGTGGAGAGTGCCGCATCAGCAACTTTATGTTGTGGCAAATGGCTTATGCAGAAATGTACTTTACAACAGAGTACTGGCCAGAATTCGATGAAGACAGTTTGGTAGAAGCTGTAACTTGGTTTATCAACCGAGAACGTCGTTTTGGCTGTACAGGTGAACAAATAAAGGCATTGATGGCAGCTCAATAAGGACTAGTTAGTTTGAAACAGAGAATAATAACAGCACTAATTTTAGCTCCCCTGGTTATTTTAGGCATTTTTAAATTACCGCTAATGGGCTTTATTGCCGCTTTAACTGCAATAACGCTATTAGGTTTTTGGGAGTGGACTCAGTTTACAGGAAGCAACTCTCGCATTGCTGCCCTTGTGCCGGCAATCATTATTACCGGACTTAGTTTTCTATACATCTCGCCTGATGCATATAGCCTCAATCACTTAACGACACCTCATTATGTCGTCTTGGGTATTGGTTTTGTTTGGTGGATTATTGCTAGCTTAATGGCGATTACTTACCCCAAAACGACGAAATCTTGGCAAAGTAATTTTGTTTTACGTCATGTATTTGGTTTTCTGACATTAATCCCATTCCTTTGGAGTGTGATTATTCTCAGAGCGTATGACATCACTGTAGATCCATACCACGGCGCAAAGCTTGTGTTGTACGTTTGTTTCTTGGTATGGGCTGCAGATAGCGGCGCCTACTTTGCAGGCAAAAGCTTAGGCAAACGTAAGATGGCTCCTCATGTAAGCCCCAATAAAACCATTGAAGGGCTAATTGGTGGCATTATCACGGCATTAATCGTAGCGTGGGCATTTGCTGATTGGTTCGATATCCAGTTCACTAGCCCTGTCCATATGGTGCTGATTACGCTGGTTACTGTCGTTATTTCAGTGCTTGGTGATCTGGTTGAAAGTATGTTCAAACGTGTCTCAGGCATTAAAGACAGCAGTAACATTATCCCAGGGCACGGTGGTGTGCTAGATCGTATCGACAGCCTAACCGCAGCATTCCCAGTTTTTGCTCTTCTTTACTACGTATTCTAATTTATCAGGAGCGGCGTCGTCGCTCCTGAGCTTTCTAACGGTCTTACAACATGCAAAAGTTAACGATTCTTGGTGCTACTGGATCAATTGGTGCAAGCACGCTTAAAGTGGTCGAACAAAACCCAGATCTGTTTTCTGTCGTTGCCTTAGCGGCAAGCACTAACGTTGAAAAGATGATCGGTCTATGTCGTCAGTGGCAACCTAAATATGCGGTCATGGCAGATAAAGCTGCGGCGTCTCAACTTCAAGCTGAGCTACACTCGGTTTCGCCAGGTACCGAAGTGCTAGGTGGTACTGATGCGCTATGTCATATAGCTTCGCTGGACGAGGTCGACAGTGTAATGGCTGCTATTGTAGGAGCCGCTGGCTTATTGCCTACCATGGCTGCCGTGAAAGCAGGTAAGCGAGTCTTGTTGGCAAATAAAGAAGCACTTGTAATGTCAGGCCAGCTATTTATTGATGCTGTAGAAGAATTTAGCGCAGAGCTACTTCCCGTCGACAGTGAACACAACGCCATTTTCCAATGTTTACCACAGCAAGTACAAACCAATCTAGGTCGTTGCAATTTACAAGAACATGGCATTTCTCATATTTTGTTGACTGGATCTGGTGGTCCTTTCCGTTACACTGACATCGCAGAACTGGAGCAGGTGACACCCGCTCAGGCGATCGCTCATCCAAACTGGTCGATGGGGCCAAAAATTTCTGTTGATTCTGCCACGATGATGAATAAAGGCCTTGAGTATATCGAAGCTAAGTGGCTATTTAATGCTGCTCGCGAACAACTGAAGGTGGTTATTCATCCTCAATCTGTGATTCATTCTATGGTTCAGTATCGTGATGGTTCGGTCTTGGCACAAATGGGAGAAGCGGATATGGCGACGCCAATTGCGCTCACCATGTCATACCCGTCAAGAGTAGAAGCTGGGGTTAAGCCGCTAGACTTCACGAAAGTTGGTGAGCTGACGTTTTTGCAGCCTGACTTTGCTCGTTACCCATGTTTAAAACTCGCAATTGATGCTTGTTATGAAGGTCAACACGCAACAACGGCATTGAATGCAGCTAATGAAGTCGCTGTTGATGCATTTTTAAATAACAGACTAGGTTTTACCGATATTGCTCGCATCAATGAGTCTGTGTTGAATAAAATCAACGCAAGCTGCAAAGCTGAGAATGCGAATAGCTTGGAAAGCTTGCTCGAGCTAGATAGAATGGCACGAACTATTGCCCTAGAAACCATACGCGAGCGTAGCTGATGACTGGTATATTGTGGAATCTCATTTCTTTTATCGTCGCACTGGGCATTCTTGTTGCTGTGCACGAATTTGGGCACTTTTGGGTTGCTCGCCGTTGCGGCGTTAAAGTTGAAAAGTTTTCAATCGGTTTCGGCAAGTCTATTTGGAGTAAAGTAGGCAAAGACGGAACGGAGTACAGCATCTCAATGATCCCTCTCGGCGGCTATGTGAAAATGGTTGATAGCCGTGTCGATGAGGTGCCAGAACATGAGAAGCACCTAGCGTTTGATAAGAAGCCGTTATGGAAGCGAACCTCTATTGTTGCGGCTGGCCCCATCTTTAATTTTCTTTTCGCAATTTTTGCCTATTGGCTGGTATTTCTAATTGGTATCCCGGCTGTTAAGCCTGTAATTGGTGAAGTTACGCCCAATTCGATTGTTGCGGAAGCTGGAATTGAATCTGGAATGGAACTTAAATCGATATCTGGTATCAAAACTCCGGATTGGGAATCAGTAAATATGGGATTGATTTCTCATATTGGCGATGATTTGATGACGGTAACACTAACGTCAGCGAATGAAGTTGGTTCAGAAGTAACGAAAACGCTCGATTTACGTGAGTGGAAGTTCGACCCAGAAACTCAGTCAGCGATGCAATCGTTAGGTTTTACTCCGTATACACCGGAGGTGTATCGAGTTATCGAGCAGGTCTCGCAAGGTGGAGCGGCGGAAAAAGCCGGTGTGCTTCCAGGTGATGAGGTTGTCGCAATTGGTCAACAACGCGTAACCGAATGGAAGCAAGTGGTTGAAGCGGTTCGTTCTAATCCTGATACACCGCTTGAATTGACGGTGTTACGTCAGGGTTATGAGCAAACATTGACGCTGACGCCCGGTAGCCGTGAGCTAGCTAACAAAGAAGTCGTTGGTTTTGCAGGTATTGCACCTAAAGTCGCAGAATGGCCAGAAAGTTATCGCTTCGATCTTCAGTTTGGTGTATTCGAGTCAATAGGTAAAGCAGTAGACAAAACTGGCCAAGTCATTGGTTTGACAATCAGCATGCTTAAGAAGCTGATTGTTGGAGACGTTGGTCTGAATAATCTGAGTGGACCAATATCAATAGCCAAAGGCGCAGGCGCGACAGCAGATTATGGTTTGGTCTACTTTTTAGGTTTTCTCGCTCTAATTAGTGTTAACCTAGGTATTATTAACCTCGTTCCTTTACCAATGTTGGATGGCGGTCATTTGTTGTTTTTTGCAATTGAAGCAGTCATTCGACGTCCTGTTCCTGAGAAAGTGCAGGAAATGGGCTTTAGAATTGGTGGTGCGATCATCTTCTCGCTCATGGCGTTAGCGCTATTTAATGATTTTACTCGTCTGTGATAGTTCAGAGACAAAAGCAGTAGCAAGGAATAATTAGAACAAGTATGGCGATTAAGCGAATTCTATTTGCAAGTTTACTGGCGACCAGTGTATCTGCAAATGGAGCAGAGAACTTCGTAGTTCAAGATATTGAAATCGATGGATTGCAGCGTGTAGCACTGGGTGCTGCATTGTTGAAAATGCCTGTACGTGTCGGTGATACCATTGGCCAAGGCGATGTTGCAGAAATTATCCGCGCCCTGTATGCATCTGGTAACTTTGAAGATGTGAAAGTGTTGCGTGACGGTGGTGTTCTGATGGTTCAAGTCAAAGAACGTCCTACCATTGCAAGCATCTCTTTTTCAGGTAACAAAGCAATCAAGGACGAGCAGCTACAAGAAAACCTGAACGCGTCTGGCGTTCGTGAAGGTGAAGCGCTTGACCGCACCACGCTAAGCAACATTGAAAAAGGCTTAGAAGACTTTTACTACAGCGTAGGTAAATACAACGCAACAGTAAAAGCGGTGGTTACTCCACTACCACGTAATCGTTCTGACCTTAAGTTTGTCTTTACTGAAGGTGTGTCGGCAAAAATTCAGCAAATCAACTTTATCGGTAATGAAGTGTTCAGTGATGAAGAGCTGCTTTCTCGCTTTAACTTAAATGTTGATGTGCCGTGGTGGAATTTCCTTTCTGATGAAAAGTATCAAAAGCAAGTCCTTGCAGGTGATATTGAAGCACTCAAATCATTCTACCTGGATCGTGGTTACTTAAAATTTAACGTTGATTCGACACAAGTTGCAATCTCTCCTGACAAGAAAGGGGTATACATTACTCTTGGTCTAGAAGAGGGCGAGGTTTACACCGTTAAGGACGTGAAGTTCCGTGGTGATTTGATTGGCGAGGAAGCGACGTTCGAAAGACTTGTGCCATTTGAAGACAATGAGACATACAACGGCTCGTTGGTTACTTCAATGGAAGAAGGGATTAAGCGTGTGCTTGGTGAGTCCGGTTATGCTTATCCTCAAGTGAATACCATTCCTGAGTTTGACGACGAGAATCAAGAAGTTTCTTTGGTCGTTAACGTAGATCCGGGTAACCGAATTTATGTTCGTGACATTCGCTTCACGGGTAATAACTCAACCAAAGATGAAGTCCTTCGTCGTGAAATGCGTCAGATGGAAGGCAGTTGGTTGAACTCGAAATCGATTGAAACGGGTAAAACTCGTCTAAATCGGTTGGGCTACTTTGAAAATGTTGAAGTACAGACGGTTCGAGTTCCTGGTAGTGATGATCAAGTTGACCTAGTTTACTCTGTCAAAGAAGCAAACTCTGGTAGCGTTAACTTCGGTGTTGGCTACGGCACAGAATCGGGTGTGAGCTTCCAGGTTGGCCTGCAACAAGATAACTTTATTGGTAGTGGTAACCGTGTTGGTATCAACGCGATGATGAATGACTACCAGAAAAACATCAGTCTTGATTACCGTGATCCGTACTGGAACTTAGACGGTGTAAGCTTGGGTGGTAAGGTTTTCTATAACGAATTTGAAGCGAAAGAAGCCAATATCGTTGACTATACCAACGAAAGCTATGGCGCGAGCTTAACGTGGGGCTTCCCATTCGATGAGTTGAACCGTTTTGAATTCGGTGTCGGTTATACGCACAACAAGATCGGTAACTTATCGCCTTACTTGCAGGTAGAGCAGTTCTTACGAGCACAAGCAGACAACATTGATTCTAGTGGAGCGTTGAACACAAACGACTTCGACTTCAATATCTCTTGGACACGTAATAACTTAAACCGTGGTTACTTCCCAACGGCAGGTAACCATCAGCGTGCATTCTATAAAATGACCGTACCTGGCTCTGACGTTCAATACTTCAAAATGCAGTACGATGTTCGCCAGTATGTGCCATTGACTAAAAAGCACGAGTTTACCCTCTTGTTCCGTGGCCGCTTAGGTTACGGTAATGGTTACGGTCAAACGGATGGTAACGATAACTTGTTCCCATTCTACGAAAACTACTACGCAGGTGGCTTTACATCGCTTCGTGGCTTTGGCTCAAACTCTGTTGGTCCTAAAGCGGTTTACCGTGATACATCTGGTTCAAACAATGGCGCAGATACAGCAACAGATGACTCTGTTGGTGGTAACGCCGTAGCGCTAGCAAGTGTTGAGTTGATTGTCCCAACACCATTTGCATCAGAAGAAGTACAAAACCAAATTCGTACCAGTATCTTCTTTGATATGGCAAGTGTTTGGGATACGGAGTTTGACTACCGCGATTCAGGTGCGGAATATGGTGACCGTTACTACTACGATTACTCAGATCCAACCAACTACCGCTCTTCTTACGGTGCGGCGTTGCAGTGGATGTCTCCAATGGGGCCACTAGTATTCTCACTAGCGAAACCAATTAAGAAATTTGATGGCGATGATGAAGAGTTCTTCACATTCACTATCGGTAGAACTTTCTAAAGAGGAAAATATTTTGAATAAAATGATCAAAGCGGCTGGGATTGGCCTTCTTGTACTGAGCTCTTCAATGTTTGCAAATGCGGCAGAAGCTGCACAGAAAATTGCTTACGTAAATACAGCTCAAGTTTTTCAAGCTCTTCCTCAACGTGAAGTTGTACTACAAAAAATGCAGAAAGACTTCAAAAGCAAAGCTGATGAACTAAAGTCAATCCAAGCACAAGCTAAAACAAAGATTGAGAAGCTACAACGTGACGGCGAGCTTTTGGGTCAAGACGAAGTTGAAAAGCTACGTATCGATATCGCGAAGCTCGACAGCGAGTACAAAGTGAAAGCACAAGCACTTGAAAAAGCAAGTGCGCGTCGTGAAGCTGAAGAAAAAGCGAAGCTTTTCAAAACGATTCAAGATGCAGTTAAGAAAGTCGCAGACAAAAATGGTTACGATCTTGTGATTGATATCTCTGCTTTGCAGTACGGCAAGCCAGAATACAATATCTCTGAAGACGTAATTAAAGCTCTAAAATAAGAAGTTATGAAGACATTAACATTAGCCGAATTGGCGACAATTACCGGGGGTGAGCTGTTTGGTGACGAGTCTCTCGTTGTAAGCCGTGTTGCTCCAATGGATAAAGCACAAGAAGGTGACGTAACCTTCTTGTCTAACCCAAAATACGCAAAACACCTTTCTGAGTGCCAAGCTACCGTTGTTATGGTAAAGGCTGAGCATAAAGATCAATGCGTTGGAAATGCGCTAGTGGTTTCAGACCCTTATGTCGCATTTGCTCGTGTGGTCCAAGCGATGGATACCACACCAACACCGGCAGACGATATTGCACCAAGTGCTGTGATTGCCGCTGACGTTAAGATGGGTGAGAACGTTACAATCGGCGCTAACGCTGTGATTGAAACGGGCGTGGAACTCGGCGACAACGTAAGTGTTGGTGCTGGTTGTTTTATCGGTAAGAACGCCAAGCTAGGGAATAACACCAAGCTTTGGGCTAATGTCACTATCTACCATGAAGTGTCATTGGGTGATGACTGTCTCGTTCAATCGGGTACCGTCATTGGCTCTGATGGCTTCGGTTACGCGAATGACAAAGGCGAGTGGATTAAAATTCCTCAGCTTGGTTCAGTGCGTATCGGTAACCGCGTTGAGATTGGTGCTTGTACTACGATTGACCGCGGTGCACTCGAAGATACTATCATTGAAGACAATGTCATTCTGGATAACCAACTTCAAATCGCGCACAACGTGCAGATCGGATATGGTACCGTGATGCCTGGTGGTACTATTGTCGCGGGCAGTACAAAAATTGGTAAGTACTGCCAGATTGGCGGCGCGTCTGTTCTGAATGGCCATATCACTATCGCAGATGGTGTGGCGATTACAGGTATGGGCATGGTAATGCGCAGTATCGAAGAAAAAGGCCTTTACTCATCAGGTATTCCACTACAAACGAACAGAGAGTGGCGTAAAACTGCAACTCGAGTTCACCGTATTGATGAGATGAATAAGCGCCTGAAAGCGGTTGAAAAACAGCTGGAACAGAAAGAAGAAATTTAGAACAAGTTATCTTTCGCTCTGTATTTAACGTGAAAGCTAACAGGCTCTAGTTCCATATTCTGTACGAAGACTCGCGAAATGCGGGTCTTTTTCTTCTATAATGACGCGCTCTAAGTAGATTTAACTCCAAGATGGTGCGTATTTTGCTAGTATATTGCAAAGCGATTCGGCTTTACGACCTGTTGCCACGTTTGCCATCTTGGCGGCAAAAAATTGATATAGGAAGACGACTTTGACTACTGAAAAGAAAACGATGAACATCTCTGAAATTCAAGAGCTACTACCTCATCGCTACCCATTCTTATTGATCGACCGAGTGATAGACTTCCAAGAAGAGAAGTACCTTCACGCGATTAAAAACGTGTCGGTTAACGAACCTCAGTTCACAGGTCACTTTCCTCAACTACCAGTATTCCCAGGTGTTTTGATTTTAGAAGCAATGGCTCAGGCAACAGGCTTACTTGCATTTAAATCATTTGGTGCACCAACAGAAAATGAACTGTACTACTTTGCAAGCGTAGACGGCGCGAAATTCCGTAAACCAGTGGTTCCGGGCGACCAATTGGTTATTGAGGTAGAATTTCTGAAAGAACGTCGCGGCATTGCTGCATTTAGCGGTGTAGCAAAAGTTGACGGCGAAGTGGTATGTTCTGCAGAACTGAAGTGTGCTCGTCGAGAGTTTTAATATGATTCATGAAACCGCTAAAATCCACCCGGCAGCGGTGGTAGAAGAGGGCGCCAAAATTGGTGCTAACGTAACAGTAGGTCCTTTTACGTACATCACCTCTACGGTTGAAATTGGTGAAGGCACAGAAGTGATGTCTCACGTTGTGATCAAAGGTCACACAACTATTGGCAAAGATAACCGTATTTTCCCACATGCTGTCATTGGTGAAGAAAACCAAGACAAAAAATACGGTGGTGAAGACACAACTGTGGTTATCGGTGACCGTAACGTCATTCGTGAAGCGGTCCAAGTTCACCGCGGCACAGTGCAAGACAAAGCAACCACGATCATTGGTGATGACAACTTATTGTGTGTGAATGCACACGTTGCGCATGATGTTGTTATTGGTAACCACACTCATATCGGTAATAACTCGATTCTTGGTGGTCACGTTACTGTTGATGACTATGCCGGTGTGATGGCACTGTCTGCGATTCATCCGTTTTGTACAGTGGGCGCTTACGCATACATTGGCGGCTGTTCAGCTGTGGTGCAAGATGTCCCAGCTTATGTACTCGCGCAAGGTAACCACGCTACTCCATTCGGCTTGAACCTTGTTGGCTTGAAGCGTAATGGCTTTGAGAAACCAGAGATTCGTGCGCTACAAAAAGCGTATAAAGAAATCTACCGTTCAGGTAAGACGCTAGAAGAAGTGAAGCCTATTCTGGCTGAAATGGCTCAAGAGTGGCCGGCTGTGAAGCGTTTCTCAGATATTCTGGAAACGACGGAACGTGGCATTATTCGTTAATTGGCGAATGAACCAATAAATAAAAAGATCGTGACCAAATTTGAGGTTACGATCTTTTTGTGTTTTATGGATAAGGCAAACCGTTATCCATAGCGCACAGGAAAAATAGCGAAGTAGATATGGAAAGACCATTACGTATTGGCATCATTGCCGGAGAATTGTCTGGCGATACGCTAGGTGAAGGCTTTATCAAAGCAGTAAAGCAACAATATCCAGACGCAGAGTTCGTAGGCATTGGTGGTCCGAAAATGATAGCCCAAGGTTGCGAGTCTCTGTTTGATATGGAAGAGCTTGCGGTGATGGGATTAGTCGAGGTTTTAGGCCGCTTACCGAGACTTCTTAAAGTGAAAGCTGAGCTCGTTCAGTATTTTACTCAGAATCCGCCTGATGTTTTCATCGGGATCGATGCTCCTGACTTCAACTTACGCCTGGAGCTTGACCTCAAGCAAGCGGGCATTAAAACCGTTCATTACGTGAGTCCGTCTGTTTGGGCTTGGCGTCAGAAGCGCATCTTTAAAATAGAAGCGGCAACGAACTTGGTGCTAGCATTTCTTCCGTTTGAGAAAGCGTTCTACGACAAATTTAATGTACCTTGCGAGTTCATTGGTCATACCTTGGCTGATGCCATCCCACTAGAATCAGAACAAGCGCCTGCACGTGAGTTGCTTGGTTTAGAACAAGATAAAAAGTGGCTTGCTGTCCTGCCAGGCAGTCGTGGTAGCGAGTTAAAAATGCTCTCAGAGCCATTTATTGAAACCTGCAAGTTACTCCATAAAAAATTTCCAGAACTGGGGTTTGTTGTCGCGCTTGTTAATCAAAAACGCCGTGAGCAGTTTGAACAAGCATGGAAAGAGCTAGCGCCAGAGTTGGACTTCAAGTTAGTTGATGACACCGCACGCAACGTCATCACCGCATCCGATGCCGTGATGTTGGCCTCCGGTACCGTAGCGTTGGAGTGTATGCTTCTCAAGCGTCCAATGGTGGTGGGTTATCGTGTGAATGCATTTACTGCTTTCTTAGCTAAACGTCTATTGAAAACGAAGTATGTGTCATTGCCGAATATCTTGGCGGATGATGAGCTCGTCAAAGAATATCTACAAGATGAGTGCACACCAGACAATTTGTTTACTGAGGTTTCTCGCTTATTGGAAAGCGACAATAAACCGATGTTAGATAAGTTTACGGAAATGCATCATTGGATCCGTAAAGATGCGGATCAACAAGCCGCAAACGCGGTTCTAAAACTGATTGAAAAATAGAGATTTATCATGGCTGTTAAACCAAAAGCGACCAAAACCAAAGTTGAACTCCCTCCGTTTGAATATCCGCAAGGTTACCAGCTTGTGGCCGGAGTCGACGAGGTAGGACGTGGCCCTTTGGTGGGAGACGTCGTCACCGCTGCGGTTATCCTTGATCCTCACAATCCTATTGAAGGGTTGAACGATTCGAAAAAATTGACCGAAAAGAAACGCATGGCGTTGCTTCCTGAAATCAAAGAAAAAGCATTGGCGTGGGCGGTCGGGCGTTGTTCTCCTGAAGAAATCGATCAACTGAATATTTTGCAGGCGACTATGGTTGCGATGCAGCGTGCAGTGGCGGGGTTACAGGTTCAACCTGATTTGGTGTTGATTGATGGTAACCGTTGTCCGGAGCTGCCAATGGATGCTCAAGCTGTAGTAAAAGGCGATCTACGTGTTGCCGAAATCAGTGCGGCGTCAATTATTGCCAAAGTCGTGCGTGACCAAGAGATGGAAGAGTTGGATAAACTTCATCCACAATTTGGCTTCGCGAAGCACAAAGGTTACCCAACTAAAGCGCACTTTGAAGCGATTGAGCAACACGGAGTGATCAGTGAACACCGCAAGAGTTTCAAGCCAGTAAAAAAAGCGTTAGGCATAGAATAATCAAACGATCTAATTGGTGTTATAAACCCAACCTCTTTAGGTTAGAATCCCCAACAAAATAGAGTTACACGGTACCTGTTAATGTCAGATCCCAAATTCATCCACCTGCGTGTTCATAGTGACTTCTCGATGGTGGATGGCCTCAACAAAGTTCCGCCAATCGTAAAGAAAGTTGCTGAGCTCGGTATGCCCGCAATGGCGTTGACCGACTTTACCAACCTATGTGGTTTGGTGAAGTTTTACGGTACGGCGCATGGCAGTGGTGTTAAACCGATCATTGGTGCTGACTTTAAAATGCAGTCGGACGAGTTTGGTGAAGAGCTGACACAAGTGACTTTGCTTGCGGCGGATAATGTAGGTTATAAGAACCTGACGTTATTGATATCAAAAGCGTACTTACGTGGACATGTTCAACACCACCCTGTGATTGATAAAGCCTGGTTGGCTGAAATGTCTGAAGGCTTGATTGTATTATCCGGCGGTAAAAGCGGGGAAATTGGTCGCGGCCTTTTGAAAGGCAACCGTCAAATAGTGCAGGGGTGTGTTGATTTTTATAAACAGCATTTTCCAGATCGCTTTTATCTTGAGCTACTTCGTACCGGTCGTCCAGATGAAGAAACTTATCTTCACTTTGCGGTTGAATTGGCAGAGCAGCAAGACTTGCCAGTAGTGGCGACCAATGAAGTTGTATTCCTGAGTCCAGACCTATTTGATGCTCATGAAATACGCGTAGCGATTCACGATGGTTACACATTAGAAGATCCGCGTAGGCCAAAAAACTACAGTCCGCAGCAATATCTTCGTACAGAAGAAGAAATGTGTGAGCTGTTTGCTGATATTCCTGAAGCGTTAGAAAACAGTGTCGAGATAGCGAAGCGTTGTAACGTGACTGTGCGCTTAGGTGAGTACTTCCTACCAGCTTTCCCAACCGAAGGGATGAAAGAGACTGAGTTCCTAGTCATGAAATCCCGAGAGGGGTTGGAAGAGCGTTTAGAGTTCCTATTTCCAGATGAGGAAGAGAGAAAACGTCGCCGCCCTGAATATGATGAACGTCTTCAGATAGAGCTAGATGTTATCAACCAAATGGGATTTCCTGGTTACTTCTTGATCGTAATGGAGTTCATCCAGTGGTCAAAAGATAATGGAATTCCTGTCGGTCCTGGACGTGGTTCCGGTGCTGGTTCTTTGGTGGCTTACGCACTAAAAATCACCGATCTGGATCCACTAGAATACGACTTGCTGTTCGAACGTTTCTTGAACCCAGAACGTGTTTCGATGCCCGATTTCGACGTCGATTTCTGTATGGATAAACGTGACCAGGTTATTGACCACGTTGCGGAAATGTACGGTCGTGACGCGGTGTCTCAGATCATCACGTTTGGTACCATGGCGGCAAAAGCGGTAATCCGTGACGTTGGCCGCGTATTGGGCCACCCATTTGGTTTTGTTGATCGTATTTCAAAGCTGATCCCGCCCGATCCAGGTATGACGCTAGATAAAGCGTTTAAAGCTGAACCTGCACTACCTGAATTGTATGAGGCCGATGAGGAAGTTAAAGAACTCATCGACATGTGTCATATTTTGGAAGGCTGTACGCGAAACGCCGGTAAACACGCTGGTGGTGTTGTAATTTCACCTACAACAATTACCGATTTTGCGCCAATTTATGCAGACGCTGAAGGTCACTTTCCGGTTACTCAATTTGATAAAAACGATGTTGAGACCGCTGGCCTAGTTAAGTTTGACTTCTTAGGTTTACGTACCTTAACCATTATTGACTGGGCGTTAGGGCTGATTAACCCACGCCTAGAGCGAGAAGGTAAAGAACCGGTTCAAATTGAATCCATACCGTTAGAAGACCCCGCCTCTTTCCGTTTGTTGCAAAACTCTGAAACGACAGCAGTATTCCAGCTTGAATCTCGAGGCATGAAAGAGCTGATCAAACGACTTCAGCCAGACTGTTTCGAAGACATCATCGCATTGGTAGCACTCTTCCGTCCGGGTCCTTTGCAATCGGGCATGGTAGATAACTTTATCGACCGTAAACATGGTCGAGAAGCGATCTCTTATCCAGATGAAAAGTGGCAACACGAGTCGCTAAAAGAGACGCTAGATCCAACCTACGGCATCATCCTGTACCAAGAGCAGGTAATGCAGATTGCGCAGATCTTAGCAGGTTACACGCTAGGTGGTGCGGACATGCTTCGTCGTGCAATGGGTAAGAAAAAGCCAGAAGAGATGGCAAAACAACGTGCTATCTTTGAAGAAGGTGCGATAAAGAACGGTATCGATGGCGAGTTGGCGATGAAAATCTTCGACTTGGTAGAGAAGTTCGCCGGTTATGGTTTTAACAAATCGCACTCTGCTGCTTATGCATTGGTTTCTTATCAGACTCTTTGGCTGAAAACACATTACCCTGCCGAATTTATGGCTGCGGTAATGACAGCCGATATGGATAACACGGAAAAAGTCGTTGGCTTGGTCGATGAGTGTTTCCGTATGAAGCTCACCGTGCTGCCACCAGACATCAACTCTGGCTTATATCGCTTTAATGTTGATGAAAATGGCGCAATTGTTTACGGTATTGGTGCGATAAAAGGGGTAGGTGAGGGTCCTATCGATGCGATTCTTGAGGCGAGAAATAAAGGTGGTCACTTTAAAGACCTATTTGATTTCTGTGCTCGAGTTGATCTAAAACGCGTCAATAAACGAGTGATAGAGAAGCTGATTTACGCGGGCGCGTTGGATCGACTAGGCCCACACCGCGCGGCGATGATGGCGTCACTCAATGATGCGGTAAAAGCAGCAAGTCAACATCACCAAGCTGAAGCGTTTGGTCAAACGGATATGTTTGGTGTGCTAACGGATGCACCTGAAGAAGTAGAGCATAAGTATACGCAGGTTCCGCCTTGGCCAGAAAAAGTGTGGTTAGAGGGCGAGCGTGATACCCTAGGTCTATATTTGACAGGGCACCCAATTAACGCCTACGTAAAGGAACTAAACAAATACACCAGTTGTCGACTAAAAGACGCAACGCCCACTCGCCGCGACCAATCTGTCACGGTGGCAGGTCTGGTTATTGCCGCTCGTGTAATGACGACTAAGCGTGGTACACGAATTGGCATTATGACACTGGATGACCGAAGTGGTCGCATGGAAGTGATGTTGTTCTCAGATGCACTGGATCGATACGCTGAACTTCTCGAAAAAGACAGAATTTTGGTCGTTTCTGGACAGGTCAGCTTTGATGACTTCAACGGTGGCCTTAAAATGTCGGCGCGTGAAGTTATGGATCTCGGCAGTGCGCGCGAGAAATACGCTCGTGGTTTGTCGGTATCGATAGATGCAAATCAGATCAACGATCAGTTTTTTGAGCAGTTCAGCCGTATTTTAGAACCGCACAAAGCCGGAACCGTACCCGTCAATGTATACTACCAGCGTGCCGACGCCAGAGCGCGGTTAACATTGGGCACCGAGTGGCGAGTTACGCCAAGTGATACATTACTCGACGATTTAAAACAGTTGCTTGGCAAAAGCCAGGTAGAACTCGAATTTAACTAAAAATTCAGCGCAATATGTTAGACGCTGAGTAAACAAGGATTCATAGATGAGCCTAAACTTTCTTGAATTTGAAAAGCCAATTGCAGAACTAGAAGCGAAAATTGAAGCATTACGTGATGTCTCTCGTCACGGTGGTGATTCTGCGATTGACCTGGATAAAGAAATCGAACAGCTTGAGAAGAAAAGCTTAGAGCTGAAGAAAAAAACCTTCAGTGACCTAGGTGCATGGGAAACAGCTCAACTGGCTCGTCACCCACTACGTCCTTACACGCTGGATTACATCCAACACGCTTTTGAGGAGTTTGATGAATTAGCGGGTGACCGCGCGTTTGCAGACGACAAAGCGATTGTGGGTGGCATGGCTCGCCTTGAAGGCCGCCCTGTGATGATCATTGGTCACCAAAAAGGTCGTGAGACCAAAGAAAAGGTGAAACGTAACTTTGGTATGCCGAAACCAGAAGGCTACCGTAAGGCTCTACGCTTGATGGAAATGGCAGAGCGTTTCAACATGCCGATCATCACATTTATTGACACGGCTGGCGCATACCCAGGTGTGGGCGCAGAAGAACGTGGTCAATCTGAAGCTATCGCGAAAAACCTAAAAGTGATGTCTGGTCTTAAAGTACCAGTAATCTGTAACGTTGTCGGTGAAGGCGGTTCTGGTGGTGCATTAGCAATCGGTGTAGGCGACTACGTGAACATGCTTCAGTACTCTACGTACTCAGTAATTTCTCCTGAGGGTTGTGCTTCAATCTTATGGCGTGATTCAGACAAAGCGCCACAAGCGGCAGAGGCAATGGGCCTAACTGCTCCGCGTCTTAAAGAGCTTGAACTGATCGACGAAATCATTGAAGAGCCACTAGGCGGCGCTCATCGCGATCATGTTCAAATGGCAGCGAATATGAAAGCGACACTACTTCGTCAGCTAGAAGATCTAGAACAATTGGATGAAGAGACGCTACGTGAGCGTCGTTACCAGCGTCTAATGAGCTACGGTTACTGTTAATTTCGGTGATTGCTATTAAGCGTTAGCTGATATCTCAAGTGATAACAGTTAAAATAGAAAGGGTTGGATGAGAGTCCAGCCCTTTTTTTGTACCTATCGGATCGCTTATGGAATCGCTTTACCCGCATTTTGCTCAAGTTCTCGGCCGCTACTATCAATTAGGCACTAAGGTTGTCTTGGCGTTTAGCGGAGGAGTGGATTCACGTCTTTTACTCGAATTACTCAGTCGCTACCAACAAGCGCACTCTGTAGAGTGTCACGCTGTGTATGTGCACCATGGTTTAAGCTCGAATGCCGATAATTGGGCCGATAAATGCTTACTTTGGGCACAACAAGTGGGGATATCGTGCTCGATCGAGCGAGTGAGCTTAGACATCAGCAATGGTGAAAGTATTGAACTTCTTGCTCGTGAAGCTCGCTACCAAGCCTTAACTAAGTACATTCAAGAAGGTGATATACTGTTGACTGGTCAACATGCCGACGATCAAATAGAGACTTTTCTCCTTGCGCTTAAGCGCGGCAGCGGGCCTAAAGGGTTATCTTCGATGGCGGAGAGTATGCCGTTTTCTTGCGGATCTCTAGTTCGACCATTGCTTACTATCAAGCGGAAGACCATCGAAGAAGCCGCTACTAAATTAGGCTTGGAGTGGGTGGAAGACGAAAGCAATCAAGATACCCGTTATGATCGTAACTTTCTTCGTCATTGTGTTATTCCTGAATTGTCTGGTCGCTGGCCGAGTATCCATCAAGCGGTTCAGCGCAGTGCAAGTTTATGTGCTCAACAAGAAGCGCTATTGGATGAACTATTGAGCGCGGTGTTTGAACGCGCTTTACAAACGGATCTAAGTTTGAGTATTGAAGAACTGGCTAAGCACAGTGGATTAGCGCGTGCGCGCTTGATTCGTATGTGGCTGTCTAAGCTTAATACTAGTATGCCGACTCAGGTACAACTCAATCTCATCTGGAATGAAGTGGCATTAGCTCAGCAAGATGCCAACCCCAAACTACAACTTAAACAAGGTGAAGTGCGCCGTTTTCGAAATTGTCTCTATTGGGTAACGGAAACGGCTGACGTCACTGAGTGGCAAAGTACGATTCAAGTTGATGCGACTTTGTCGCTGCCAGAGCGGCTAGGGGAGCTGACCTTAACGACGAGTTCTAGCAACGCAACGATTGCGCTACCGAGTCAGCCAGAATTGCTTCGCGTGACCTTTAATCCGGAAGGCTTATCAGCGCATCCAACCACGCGTAATCACAGTCGAAAACTGAAGAAGTTGTTCCAAGAATACAATGTGCCAAGCTGGCTGCGTCGTCAAATTCCGATTTTGATGTATCAAGACCGAGTCGTTGCTGTGGCAGATCTGTTCGTTGATCAGGCATTTAATGGTCAAGATTGTGAACTTATTTGGCGCAGGTAATGAAAATTCATGCCACAATGTCGATTATAAAATATAAAAATCCTTAAATAATAATTGATTAGGTGAAGCAATGAAGAAAACAATCATGGGTGCAATGGTGGCGTTAACCATGTTCAGTGGGCAAGCTCTAGCTGCGGGAGATGTCGCAGCAGGTCAAGCAAAGTCGGGAGTATGCGCGGCGTGTCATGGCGCTGATGGTATTGCTGTCATTCCGGGTTACCCAAATCTGAAAGGGCAAAATGAGCAATATATTATCAGTTCAATTAAAGCTTATAAAAATAAAGAGCGAACAGGTGGGCTTGCTGCTGTGATGCAAGCTCAAGCTTCATTGTTGTCTGATGAAGACATCGCTAACCTAGCGGCTTACTACGCAAGTTTGAAGTAAACGCGAGTCTGAAGTAAAGCTTGGACGATTGGGCATTGAGCAGTCCTCATTGGGTTTTATCAACTCACGATATTCGCTATGTTAATTTGCTCAGCCTGGATTTTCGCTGGTGGATCAGAGACAAACATTGAATGTTGCGAAACGCTAAACGATAATAAGCGCAATCGATTGAAGCTTAAGGGATGAACATGAAAAAAATTGAAGCGATTATCAAGCCATTTAAACTGGATGATGTTCGAGAAGCGCTAGCTGAAGTTGGCATTACAGGGATGACCGTCTCTGAAGTGAAAGGCTTTGGTCGCCAAAAAGGTCACACCGAGCTTTACCGTGGTGCAGAGTACATGGTGGACTTTCTACCTAAAGTGAAGCTCGAAATCGTTGTAACGGAAGATGTGGCTGATAAATGCGTAGAGACAATCATTGAAACCGCGCAAACTGGTAAGATTGGTGATGGTAAAATATTCGTCACTGATATTGAGCGTGTGGTTCGTATTCGTACTGGTGAAGAAGACGAAGACGCGATCTAAGGTTTCTTGTCACCTGTTTCGTATTTATTATGCTAAAAGGGAGCCAAGTGGCTCCTTTTTTGTTGTTTGCTTATTAGTGAAATCATTTAACCCGAGATTGGTTGTTCTAGATTTCGGGTGCCTACATTCAGGTTTGTCGTATGTTTAAGCGTTTTTTTCTGGCGTTAGCTTTTCTCGTAATAGCGGTATTGGTTGGCTTCCAGGTTATTTTCACCGTACCAGATCAGCCGCAAATTATTACTCAAACAGGTACCGAGCTGACACAAGATATCAGGTGCATCGAATTTAGCGATTCAAAAGCTCTGGATCAGGGCGGTGAAATCAATGTGCTTGTCTGGAATATCTACAAACAGAACCGGGCTAACTGGCAACGTGCACTCGATGAGTTTTCTGCTGATAAGCAGTTACTGTTATTGCAAGAAGCCAGCATGACACCATCATTTAAGCAGTGGTTGGTGGATGGTCGCTGGGTTAGTAATCAAGTGAGTGCTTTTAAGGCGCTGGGTAGCGGTGCCGGTGTAATTAGTATTGCTCAAGGGCAACCAGAAAAAGCCTGCGCTTACACCTCTAAAGAGCCGTGGCTTCGCTTACCTAAGTCTGCATTATATAGCCAGTATCACTTGAGTAATGGCGAGAAACTCGCAGTGGTGAATGTACATGCGATTAACTTCACCGTAGGTACAAAAGAGTATGTATCGCAGTTAACGGCGCTTGAAATGCTTTTAAAGCATCATGTGGGGCCAATTCTATTTGCTGGAGACTTCAATAGCTGGAGTGAATCTCGCGTTAATGCGATGAGGCAGGCCTTAAAGGCTGCGGACTTACAAGAGGTGACGTTCTTGCCGGATCATCGAGTCCAATTTATAACAGGGTTACCACTGGACCATGTGTTTTACCGAGGTCTGACGCTTAAGTACGCAAAAGCGCCGCAGAGCGACGCTTCCGATCATAACCCATTGTTATTGTCATTTACGTTAAATAACTAGCTTAGGTTACCACAATATAAAGTGCCCAAATAACGTAGAAGAATACCCATGGCAGGCTTGCTATCACCAAAGCTTGGCCACGTTCAAACTCCGTCCACGTCAGTACAACGCCGTAGCCGAGCACAATGTACCAAGGCAGAAGCAAAGGTAACGAGCTAGCGAAATGAGACCATTCGTTAGTAAGAGGCAGCTTTAATAGACCATTGAGGCTATTTAAATCGGCAGCGTAAGTCATTACCTGACCATGCTTGAGTAGCAAGCTCGCGTAGCTTGCTACATCGCCCAATACTGCTGGGAATAAGATAGCACACGATGCGGCAAACCATTTCCAGTAACCGTATTGTTGTTTGCTTGCCTTTGTTGCAAGAAAGAACCAAAGCGCGAGCAATAGTAAGGTGGCAAAGCGGTTGAATACATCATTGATGATCGCGCTTGCCATTAGCGTGTTTGGTTCTAATAGCTCAATCTGCTTCGGGTCGATTTGCTGAAATTGCGCAGCAAGTTGGTCACTGAGCCACGTGAAATCGACATTCGAAAAGTAAGCACCCCAGAATAAAAACGGACTAAGCATCAGGAAGATGAACGGTTGCCATCCCCATCCACCGCGTTGATAAAGCGCAAGAAAACAAGATGTTGGAGAACGAAAAATGTCCAACAGCATCACAAGTGGATTGCTTGATGGGTTCATACACTTACCTTCGTTACGTCAACGTACAACTTAAGCTTTTGACCTGGTTGTAAGTATTTTTTCTTGTGTAGCGAGTTCCATTTCACGATGTCGTTCGTTTTTACTTTGAACTTGCTTGCAATGCCGCTAATGGTGTCGCCAGAGCGAACGTTGTAGAAAACGGTACGGATCACAGAACCTTTGTCTGAGTCCTTCCAAATCACTAGCTTTTGACCCACACGCAATGGATCTTTAGGGCCCATACCATTCCATTTAGCTAACGATTTATACGACACTTTATTGTTACGTGCGATTGACCACAAACTTTCTCCAGACTGAACGACATGGGTGAGCTTGAGTTGACCACGAGCACGAGATTGAGTCTTGTTTAATCGGTTTTGTGCCGTTAATACATATTTTGCATCGTCTTTTGTTGATGTCGGAATCAATAGGTATTGACCAATACGAATGTTGTTATTCGATAGGCCGTTGGCACGTCGAATGACTTTCGTGGTTGTGCCGTATTTATTAGCTAGCACGCTTAAAGAGTCACCAGATTTCACCTTGTAGCGAGCGACCTTCATCCCTTTACCGCGATTTTTCTCCACCTTGGTGAGAAAAGTCTCTTTTTTCTCTACGGGAATCAAAAGTTGGTGCGGCCCCTCAGGCGCTGTCGACCACTGGTTGTATGCTGGGTTGTAACTCTGCAACTCTTTTACGCTAATGCCGGCATAATCTGCGGCAATAGCCAGATCTAACTGCTCTTCTGGATCAACAAGCGTTAGAACAGGCTTGTTTGGAATTGCAGGAATATTAAGTCCGTACTTGTCTTGGTTTGCGATAACGTCAGCCAAGGCCAATAGCTTAGGAACGTAACTGCTGGTCTCTTTTGGTAAGTCTAATGAGAAGAAATCGATAGGTTTACCGAGCTTTTTATTCTTACGAATTGCGCTAGAAACTCGGCCTCCACCGCTGTTATAAGCGGCGATTGCATGTTCCCAGTTACCATCAAAACGCTCGTTTAGTTGTACTAGGTAGTCCAGCGCTGCATCCGTTGCTGCTGCCACATCTCTGCGACCGTCATACCAGTAGTTTTGCTCTAATCCCATCATTTTTCCGGTGCCTGGGACAAATTGCCACAACCCAGCCGCGCTACCATGTGAGTAGGCAAAGGCATCGAATGAACTTTCCACTACAGGAAGTAATGCAAGCTCCATTGGGAGTCCGCGCTCTTCGATACGTTTTGTGATCATGTATAGAAAAGGAGTCGCACGCTTAGATACCGTGTAAAGGTGATTTGGGTGCTTTAAATACCACGTACGGTAGTAGTCCACTTTCTTGTGGTTTGGGATATCCATGTCCAGCTGCATGGCGATACGTTGCCACACATCTTCTTGTTCTTGGGGGGAGAGAACTTTAGGCGCGTCGTTAGCGGATTTTTTTGCTAGTGACGATTTATTGCCCGGTTGAGCTTTTACTGCATTTTGCTTTGCAGTCTGCTCAGATTTATTGGTTTCTGGTGTAGAAGACGTTGAATCTGACTGAGTCAATTGACAGCCAGATAATAACAACGCAAACGCCCAAGTATACTTCAAACGCATGGATTCAGCCTATTTAGGGCCTGTTTATCTTCACCTGCCTGTCGCGCAACGTAATGTGCGTGGCAGTCGCAAGATAATAGACATCTTTTAAACACTAACTAATTTATAGAGGCAAAGAGCTTCTAATTATGCAATGGGGAGAAATTCAAATAGATTTATATCAACCCCAAACGTAAGAGAAGCGCCAGTGGCGCTTCTCGAAAAATCAGTCCCTGATAATACTGGGGTCTTGCAAACTTACAAGCAGAAAATGGTTAAAATTCGTTCTTCCACTCGCGTAAAGCAGTAAAAACCGAGCATGGATCGCTATTTTTAATGCGACTAGCAACAGATTGAACCACGTCAGGGTTAGAGGTTCGCAAGAACGGATTAATCCACTTTTCTTTGCGTATTGTTGTTGGAAGTGTCGGAATGTTGAGTGCTCGCAGTCGGTTTACATCGTCGCGATATTGGCGAAGTTGCTCATTGTCAGGTTCAACCGCTAGAGCAAACGCCACGTTACTCGCCGTGTATTCATGTGCGCAGAAGACTTGAGTTTCTTCTGGTAGAGACGTTAGTTTACTCAGTGATTCAAACATTTGCTCAGGCGTACCTTCAAAAATACGACCACAGCCAGCGGAAAAGAGCACATCACCGCAAAACAGTTTTCCGTCTCCAACGTAACCGATATGGCCCAAAGTATGGCCTGGTAACCCAAGTACTAAGAAAATCTCACCAAACAACTCCAGTTTGTCGCCTTCTTCCATTGGTGTTGTTAGGGTTGGAATTGGCTCTGATTTTGGGCCCACAACGGCGACTTCGGGAAAGGCACGCACTAAGTCTGGAACGCCACCAATGTGATCGTTGTGGTGGTGCGTAATTAAAATCGCTTCTAAAGTTAATTCGTTAGCCTGCAGAAATTCTAATACTGGCTTCGCATCGCCCGGATCAACGACTGCGCAGCGCTTATCGTTATTTTGTATCAGCCAGATGTAATTATCATTAAATGCGGGTATGCTTTTGATCTCTAACACGATTCGTTCTCCGTCACCCATTTTAGTCAGGTGGTTAATGAAACCAGCACTCAGCAACAAAACTATACCACACCCGTCGACTTGGTCAGCAATGAACAACGGTCCGTGGGTGCTTGAGTCAATTCAGACCCGACTTGATGAATGGTGCCCGAAACTCTTCGGCTACCATATGCTCAAACTGGGCGGGTTGAGCTGTGAGCTAACCAGCTGTAATTGTAACATTCAACACCAAGTCAACGTAGATATCCAGAACCCGTTGCATAATGTGATTGCAGATGGTTACGAATTACCCTTTTTGGAAAAAAGCTTTGATGTTGTGATACTCGCTCATCAGCTCGACTATGCAAGCGATCCACACCGTTTGTTGCGTGAAGTCGATAGAGTGATGATGGATGATGGCTATGTAATTATTACTGGATTCAACCCATTAAGCTTGACTGGATTAGCGAGTTTGCTTCCATGGCGTAAACATAATTTGCCTTGGAGTGGACGAATGTTTACGTCGAACCGCATCAAAGATTGGTTAGGGTTACTTAATTATCAAGTGATTCATTGTGATCGTTATGCGCTGTTTCCGATGAAACGTTACCGTACGATGTGGACATGGTTGGAAAATAGTCTTGGTGATTGGGCATCACCCGCTGGGAGTTTGTATTACATCGTCGCGCGGAAACGGACATACCCTCTCAAGCCTATCAAACCGCATTGGCGCTTGAAGAAAAAGCTCACACCACTTGGGGTGATGAATCGAGAGGGTAACCCTATGAGGAAAGAATCTCGCTAAGAGGGTTGGTAACCTGTATCTTCCTCAGTTGGGTTTTCTGCAGCAGTCCGGGCTAGCTCATCACACATTTCGTTCTCACGATGGCCCGCGTGGCCTTTTACCCAATGCCATTCAACTTGATGGCGTGCGGTTTCTTTGTCTAGAGCTTGCCATAAATCGGCATTCTTCACGGGTTTTTTATCCGCTGTTTTCCAACCACGCTTCTTCCAGTTATGGATCCACTGAGTAATACCTTGGCGCACATATTGGCTGTCAGTCGTTAAAGTGACTTTACAAGGTTGTTTTAACGTCTGTAGCGCGACGACAGCCGCCAACATTTCCATGCGGTTGTTGGTAGTTAACGTATAGCCTTTGGAAAGTGTCTTTTCTACGTCTTTGTAACGCAATACTATGCCGTAACCACCTGGTCCTGGGTTACCTAAACAAGAACCGTCAGTGAAAATCTCAACGTGTTTGGTCATATTTTTTGGTACTATTAGCCGAAACATTTAATAAAGCATAGTCTGACATACATAACCTTATGAATACCAGCAGCAATTCTGAATATAACCGCATTGTCGTTCTCGATACCGAAACCACAGGTATGAACCGCGAGGGTGGTCCTCACTACATGGGACACCGCATTATTGAAATCGGTGCCGTGGAGATCATCAACCGTAAGCTGACTGGTCGTCACTTCCACGTTTATTTAAAACCCGATCGTGAAATCCAACCAGAAGCGGTTGAAGTTCACGGTATTACGGATGAATTCTTGGTTGATAAACCGGAATACGCGAGCGTGCACCAAGAGTTTCTTGAGTTTATTAAAGGCGCAGAACTTGTTGCCCACAACGCGCCCTTCGATACCGGCTTTATGGATTACGAGTTTGGCATGCTCGATCCTAACATCGGCAAAACGGACGACTACTGCAAGGTGACCGACACCCTTGCTATGGCGAAGAAAATCTTCCCTGGTAAGCGAAACAACCTTGATATCTTATGTGAACGTTACGGTATTGATAACTCGCACCGTACTCTCCACGGAGCTTTGCTCGATGCGGAGATTCTAGCCGACGTTTACCTCTTTATGACGGGTGGTCAAACGAGTCTAGAATTTAACGCGAATAAACAAGAGGGTGGAGTAGAAACCATTCGTCGTATTGAAGGAAGAAAAGCGCTAAAGGTTTTGCGCGCAAGTGCCGATGAACTAGAAGCTCACCAAAAAAGATTAGAGTTGGTGAACGACTGTATTTGGCATCAATAGGAGAAGCTATGTTGAGGGCTTTGTTGGTCGCGTTTTTAGCGATATGGAGTAGTCTCTCGAGTGCTGCGAGTGAATCTACAATGTCTTTGTTAGACAATCGCTTTCGAGTTGATCCAACCATCGAGCAGATCACGTTTTTGGTTTATCGTGAGCAAAGTTCTCAGCCAGTTGTTTTAGTCCGTCCTGACGGTAAAAAATACTATGCTTGGGGCTCTTACGACAATGTACGTTGGTATCAAGAAGCCTCTCTCGATATTATTTCCGTTGATAACCCTATGCCAGGTCCATGGCAGGCTGTGGGGAAAGTTACGCCTAAAAATAACATCCGCTTAATTTCTCACCTAAAGCTCAGTACGGATCTGTTCCCAAACCGATTATATAATGGGGAAGCGCTTAAGTTTACAGCTCGCCTGACCTCCGACGGCAAACCTCTTGTATTGCGCGACTTCCTTGATCGCGTGAATCTGCGCGTGACATTTACCAAGTTTGTCGAAAATGAAGATGAGCTGATCAAAGAAGCTCGTCCAGTGCCGATGGTTGTGGGTGAGTTTTCTGATGACGGCCGCGGCTTGGATGAAAAAGCAGGGGATGGTGTGTTTACGGTTCAGCTCCCGATAGACGTTGAGCCTGGTAAGTACCGCGCGCGCATCACGTCTGGCAATGGCGTATTCTTACGAGCGCAAGAACAAGTCATCTTGGTTTATCCGAACCCAATCTCTCGTACTTTTATTCAGGCTCGTAATTCCGATAAGCCACACCAATTAGTGGTGAGTGGCGAGCAAGGTATGATTGCACCAGGCTCTATAGCAGTCACAGTGAAAAAGGACGCACCCGATGGTTTCATTAGTTACAGCCAAGGACAGGTCTCTAAAGATGGAATGAGAGTTACGTTGAACCTCAATAACGATGCTGAGCTTGGTAAGTACGCATGGCGCGGCGAGATCTTTGCCACTGATTTTGCAACCCAGCGCTCGTTGGTGTTTCCTATCCCAGAGCAAACCTTCAGTGTTGTTGATGAAGTTGATCTAGAAGCTGCTCGAATTGCAAAAGAAGCTGAATTAGCCGAACAGCGCCGTATTGAAATGGAAAAGCAAATTATCGCTGAGCGAGAGGCTGAGCGTAAGCGCAGCATGATTATTATCGCGGTGGGTAACGTGATAATGCTGCTGATTGTGATCATTGCATGGATAGTCTGGCGCAAAATTAAAGCGAAGCGCGATGCCATGCCAGAGATGCAGTTAGAAGTGCCAAAGAAATAGTAGTAACACATAAAGCGAGAAACGGAGCCAATCGGCTCCGTTTTTTTTCAGTTTAAGTTTGAAACAGAATTTGATATTTCTCATGGTCATTAATCATTTTATTTTAAAGTAACACCATGATTTAACGTTGATTAATCATAATAAAGCTCGCATGATACTCTTTACGTTTCGACTTGATTTTAGTGCGTATAGACGGAGTGAGTTATGACAATTGGAGAGTTAGGACTAGAACATTTACCACGACAAAAGGCCTTGGTTGAGTCAGCTTATGATGCCTTTTATTCTGAAAAAGACGTTGTTGCCGCGGTATTGCTTGGCTCCTTGTCATCAGGACAAGGTGACCGTATTTCGGACGCTGATGTTGTTGTATTTACTCAAAACAACTTCCATAAAGCCTCAGAGCCTTGCTTTACCCAGTTTGAAGCTAATAAAGACATTTTTTATCGCCTTGAGGGAGAGCACAACGAAAATGCGTGTTTCAAAAAATACATTTTTAATGACCTAACCAGTGCAGAGATTCATTGTTTAGATCTCTGTGACCCCTTCAAAATTTCTAAGCCATTTAAGACTTTATTTGATAAAGCTGATGTGATTGCGGGCATGGTTACTGATGAACCTGCGCCAAAGCATGAAGATTTCCCAGTTTATACCAGTGGTGATCAAGGCCTGATCTGGGAACTCTTTGATTGTATTAAGTGGTTGAGCAGAGATAACCATGAGCTTGCTAAGTCCTACTTGAAAAAACTCTCTGAGAAACTCTAATTTGAGAGTCATCTCCGTTCCTCCCACTGAAGTTAGTTAGGCGGTTAGGTTATGAAATACAAAAAGCGTCAGAAGTATAAATACACTCTCCATTCTGAAGAAAAGATTGAGACTCACATTTCAGTGAGTAACGCGTATGACAGCCCTTTTCTTAGTTTGTCCAAACAAGGCGTGTTAACGATTAAAAAGGGCTATGCATGGGATGGAGCGAGTGGGCCAGCGTTAGACACAAAAAACATTATGAAAGCTTCTTTAGTGCATGATGCTCTTTACCAACTCATGAGGGAAGAGGTGTTGCCACAAAGTGCTCGAAAGCATGCGGATACGTTGTTGAGAGAAACATGTTTAGAAAAAGGAATGTCTAGCTTCAGAGCAACTTATATCTATTATGGCGTCAGAGTTGTCGGTGGCTTCTTTTCTAGACCTGATACTTTGTGTGCTTAATGGGAACATCTTTCCAACGTTTAACTGTTTATTTATACAGTTTAGTTATGTAAGCTCCAAGGTGATACAAAGGAGTAGTACATAATGACAATAAGATATGAAGAGCATGTGCCAAGCCCGAAAGAATACTGTGATATGCGTGTCAAAGCCGGGCTATCACCCAAATCGTTGAAAGCTGCTGAAATTGGTCTACCCAATTCGTTATATGGCGTATCTGTTCGGGATGAAGGAAAGCTCATTGCAATGGGTCGGGTTGTTGGTGACGGGGCGTGTAACTTCGAAATTGTCGACGTTGCCGTTGATTCTGATTATCAAGGCAACGGTTTAGGTAGAAAAGTCATGGAATACATCGACGGTTATCTTTCATCTGTTGCACTTGAAGGCTCTTACGTTTCTATGATTGCTGATGAACCGGTCTTTTACGAAAAGCTTGGTTATAGGCTGGTGGCTCCTAAAAGCCAAGGGATGACAAAAAAGTTTAAGCCAAAGGCGTAACACGTATTCAGCTGTGAAGATAAGCACTAGAAAACAGGAGTTTAATTTCCTGTTTTCTATATTAAATTTGTATTTAAGCCACTTCTGGAATTGGTTTGGGTGGCTGCTCTAAATCAGGCTCTTTTTGAACAGTAGGAATTTGTCCCTCACCCACAGCACTGATGTAACAGCCACTAAGTTTAATGGCAAGGTACATATCAGCTCGCAGTAAGATGCCTCCTTCACTGGTGCTGATACCAGTAAGCTCACACCATTGACGAAGACGTCGTTTCCTTCCAGCGAGGATTAAGCGTACGCCTCTCTTTTTCAAAGTATTGTGAATATCTGCCAGTGTTGCCATCACACTGAGATCCAAGTGAGTAAAGCTCGATACGGCGTCGATGACAACGCAACTTGCGTCTTTGTGATGCTCTGCCTGCTCTAACACTCTACGTTTAAAGTAAGGAGCATTGAAGTAAGTTAGCGGTGAGTTAAAGCGGTAAATCACCATTCCAGGAATAGGCGAAGCTTTTCCTGAGTCGTCGATGGTCCGAATGGTACCTTTTTCATCCAAGCCAAGTAGCTGATCACTCGGTCGCATGACAATCCGTAAAAATTGAAACAGCCCTAGCAATACCGCCAAAGTGATCCCCGGTATTACACCCACGATCAACACAGAAATAAAAGTAATGATGGCCAGATAAAATGCATCTTTGTCACGAGATTTTAATTTCCAAATTGCTTTAAGATCGAGCAGCGATAGGGACGCAATGATCAATACAACACCAAGTGAAGCGATAGGGATGAACTGTAAAGGCTCGTAAATAAATACCGCAATAATGGCAATGGTGATTGCAGCGACAATCGAAACTAATTGAGATTTACCACCATTTGCATCATTGACGGCTGTGCGTGAGTCAGCGCCGCTTATCGCGAAACCTTGCGAAAACGCTGAGGCAATGTTGGCAAAACCCAACGCCTGAAACTCTTTATTAGCATCAATATCATAACCGTTTTTAGCAGCGAAACTGCGGGCGGTGAGCATCATGCTAACAAAACTGACAATCGCAAGGTTGAGCGCCGGGACCACTAGTTCACGGACTTCACCTAGCTCAAACTCCGGTGTTTGAAACTGAGGGAAGCCACCTTGAGTGAGTCCGACAACCGATACGCCCATCTCTTGTAAATGGAAAAACCAAACTGACGCAGTAGTTACGAGGATCGCCAGCATGGCAGCAGGCCAAGTTGGTCGGTAGCGTTTGGTGAGCAAATAAACGACAACCGTCACGATACTCAGAGTTACAGTAGGCCAATGAAGCTCGGTTAGTCGTTGTGGAGCTTCCCATAAACGTTCCAGTAAATAACGTTGCTCGTATTTCAAACCGACTACTTTCGCAAACTGACCAACGATAATTGTGAGAGCAACACCGTTGAGTAGACCCAAAAGAATCGGACGAGAAAGGAAATCTGCAAACACCCCTAGCTTGAAACGACTTGCCAGTACACACCAAATCCCCGTCATCGCTGTCATGGTCATAACCAACTGCCAATGTTTTGTGGGGTCACCTGCGGCAAGTGGTGTCACAACAGCAGCGATCACTGCACAGGTTGCTGCATCGGGTCCGACAATGAGTTGCCGAGATGTGCCCATCATGGCGTAAACCAACATTGGCAGTACACACGAATACAGACCGACAATTGCGGATACACCAGTTAACTGTGCATAAGCTATGGCAACTGGCAGTGCAACCGCGACAACAGAAAAGGCGGCTCTAAAGTCGTTAACAAACCATTCTTTTTGATAATGCTTAAGCTGAACAAGCCCTGGGAACCACTGTGCGAGTAATATTTTAGCCAACGGATTTACCATATATGTGAGTGAATTACTTAAAGTATACACCGCTTAGTTGGAACGTCTGTGAGTTAGTTATCACTGAAAATCGGGGGAAAGAGCGGAATGCGAGGATTTTATTGCGCAGGGGGGGGCTTTGTAGTGTGAGGTGTTATGAATCCGATTCTGGAAGCAATAAAAAACGGGAGCTGATACTCCCGTTTGTGGTCTCAGATTCTAGAGTTACGCGACACTATCCATCTGAGGGTATAGCGGCTTTGCGGCAAGCAGTTCGGGCTCAAAATCGTCAACGTTGATTGTATCTAGACGATGCTGTTCCGCTTCTCTGAGTAGATCGGCTTCTTCTTGCGTGATAAAGCCTTGCTCTAGCCCTTCCTGAGCAATCATATCCAAACGTAAGAATGGGCGACGCTTACCTTGCGCTTTACATACTTTGTCAAACACAGGTTCAGCTTGAAGAATGACTGACAGCGCAAGCTCAATCTTACCTGCTGCGTTGTGCTCGGTTGGTTCAAGGTATTGACCGCGACCAATGCGTGAGCGCGTTGCACTTGGCGTTTGTAGAATGCGCGCCACTTTACTGTCTAGTTTATCGCTTGGCGCTTTGCGTACACGACCGAATGGCATGATTAACACGCGCAGTGCACGACCAATCACTTTGTTCGGGAAGTTTGCTAAGAATTCGTCTACCGCCACTTCCGCTTGTTTCAAACTGTCTTGTAGACCCCAGTGTACTAATGGTAAATCTTCGACTGGGCGGCCATCTTGCTCAAAACGTTTCAACGTCGCAGAGCTTAAATATAGCTGGCTTAGAATGTCACCAAGACGTGCTGATAGACGCTCTTTACGCTTCAAAGAGCCACCTAGCACTGCCATTGAGATATCCGATAGCAGAGCAAGGTTTGCACTGTAACGGTTCAATTGTTGGTAGTAACGCTTGGTTGCATCTTTGGTTGGTGATGAAGAGCCCAGACCGTCGCTCAAACCAAACCAGATACTGCGCACTAGGTTACTCATTGTAAAGCTCACGTGACCAGCAAGCGCTTTATCAAATTTCTCGACAGCATTACTTGCTTCAGAATACGCCGCGTTCATTTCTTCAAGAACGTACGGATGGCAACGAATTGCGCCTTGGCCAAAGATGATCATTGAGCGTGTTAGAATGTTAGCACCCTCAACCGTTACCGCGATTGGCGCACCTTGGTAACCACGAGCTAGGAAGTTAGAAGGTCCCATACAGATACCTTTACCGCCTACGATGTCCATTGCATCGATGATGCTTTGCTGGCCGCGGTGCGTACAGTGATACTTCACGATAGCTGAGATAACTGAAGGTTTTTCACCTAAGTCAATACCCGCAACGGTTAAGTTGCTTGCTGCATCCATCACGTAAGCATTACCACCCAAGCGTGCTAATGGTTCTTCAACTCCTTCCATATGGCCGATCGGCTGTTTGAACTGACGGCGAATACGTGAGTAAGCACCGGTTGCCATTGCCGCAGTTTTGATGCCACCTGTTGAGTTTGAAGGTAGCGTGATACCACGTCCAACCGACAGACACTCAACCAGCATACGCCAACCTTGGCCCGCCATTTTTTCACCACCGATAATGAAATCGATAGGAACAAAGATGTCTTTACCGCGCGTTGGACCATTTTGGAATGGTACATTGAGTGGGAAGTGTCGGTTACCAATCTCAACACCTTTGACATCAGTTGGAATAAGCGCACAAGTGATGCCAAGATCTTCTTTGTCGCCTAGCAAACCTTCAGGATCGCGAAGTTTAAATGCTAAGCCTAGTACCGTTGCGACTGGCGCTAGGGTGATGTAGCGCTTGTTCCAAGTCAGGCGCATACCCAGTACTTCTTTTCCTTCCCATTCGCCTTTGCAGACCACACCGTAATCTGGAATAGAGCCTGCGTCAGAGCCCGCTTCTGGGCTCGTTAAGGCGAAACAAGGGATTTCCTTACCTTCAGCTAAACGCGGTAAGTAATGATTTTTTTGATCTTCAGTACCGTAGTGTTGCAGTAGCTCACCAGGGCCTAAAGAGTTAGGAACACCAACGGTAGACGATAGAACGCCAGAAACACCCGTTAATTTTTGTAGCACCAAAGATTGCGCGTATGCTGAGAATTCCAGACCACCGTACTTTTTCTTAATGATCATGGCGAAGAACTTATGATCTTTCAGGTATTGCCAAACTTCTGGCGGTAAGTCCGCGAGTTCATGGGTCACTTGGAAATCACTCACCATGGCGCACACTTCATTCACAGGGCCGTCTAAAAAGGCTTGTTCTTCCGCACTTAACTTAGGTGCTTGAATCGCGTGTAGCTTTTGCCACTCTGGTTTGCCTTTAAACAGTTCGGCTTCCCACCAGACGGTACCTGCGTCTAACGCTTCTTTTTCGGTTTGAGACATAGCTGGCAGCACTTTCTTGAAAAGCACTAACGCTTTGCGGCTAATTAAAGACTGACGTACGCCAGGAACCGCGAGCACAGCTGCGGCGAGAACGTAAATAGCCCAACCAATAACGCCGACAGTTCCTGCTACTGTAAGAGCCAGCATGGCCGCGGTGAGTAAGCTAATAGATTTCACGAGAGACATGCGGTGGTAGAGCGTAATGCCTAGCACGATCGCCATCGTGATGATTGAGAGCAAGATGTCCATATATATTTTCCTTTTCAGACTTTATAAGTTTTGTACGTCTGCATGTTAGGTAAGAGGTCTAACCAGTTGGTTTAAGTGTAATCAAAATATTAAGGAAATGTAAAACATAAGATTGGATAAAAAGTGATCTAAGTAGAGTTAAAATTCTAAAGTTGAGATTTGAGTGATGGTTTCATGAGCAAGTTGACAAGTTTATTACCATCACTAATCTAAATCTGTTGGTTCACTATCGACACTAATTCTCGTTTGTGGGTAAACTCAGAGTAATCAAACCCGAGTTCAGGTTTATGAAATGTCCGATACCAAATTGGTATCAGAACAATTTGCTCAGTGAGTCAAGAGCTGACTGAAGCCGAAATAATAAAGAGAACGTCTTATGTACCATGATCTGATTAGAAGTGAATTAAACGAAGCTGCTGAAGTGCTCAACAAATTTTTAAGCGATGACCATAACATTGCGCAAATCGAAGCAGCGGCGAAAATGATTGCTGACTCATTCAAGCAAGATGGTAAAGTATTGTCGTGTGGTAACGGTGGTTCTCACTGTGATTCAATGCACTTTGCCGAAGAGCTAACAGGCCGTTACCGAGAAAATCGTCCTGGCTATGCTGGTATTGCTATTTCAGATCCAAGCCACCTTTCTTGTGTGAGTAATGACTTTGGTTATGACTTCGTGTTTTCACGCTATGTAGAAGCGGTTGGTCGAAAAGGTGACGTACTGTTTGGTCTGTCGACGTCAGGTAACTCAGGTAACATCCTGAAAGCGATTGAAGCAGCACAAGCGAAAGGCATGAAGACGATTGCGCTAACAGGTAAAGATGGCGGCAAAATGGCAGGCCTTGCAGATATTGAAATCCGCGTGCCACACTTTGGTTATGCAGACCGCATTCAGGAAATTCATATTAAGATTATTCATATCATCATTCAGTTGATCGAAAAAGAGATGGAATAATCGTTTACGGCCACCGTTTCGAGCTGTGTTGTTAGGGAGTTTTTTAAACCATGTGTGAATTGCTCGGTATGAGCGCTAATGTTCCAACGGATATTTGTTTCAGTTTTACTGGGCTCATGCAGCGTGGAGGTCGAACCGGCCCACACCGTGACGGATGGGGGATCACCTTCTACGAAGGGAAGGGCTTTCGAACCTTCAAAGATCCCAAGCCAAGTTGTGAGTCTAAAATAGCAGAGTTGGTACAAAATTATCCCATCAAAAGTCGTGCGGTCGTTAGTCATATCCGACAGGCGAATCGTGGTGGTGTTAATTTAGAAAATACTCATCCCTTTACACGTGAGCTGTGGGGTAGGTATTGGACGTTTGCGCATAACGGTCAGCTCTCTGGCTATCAAGACTTACATACAGGTCGACATCGACCTGTCGGTGAAACAGATAGTGAACTGGCATTTTGCTGGTTGTTGAAGCAAATGGAAGATCGATATCCTGAGCCGCCAAAGGATATGGAGTCGGTATTCTTATATGTTGCTAAATGTTGTGATGAGCTAAGAGAGAAGGGTGTATTTAACATGCTTCTGAGTGATGGTGAGTATGTAATGACGTATTGCACCAATCATTTGTATTGGATCACAAGACGCGCACCGTTTGGAAAAGCTGCTTTGCTTGATGAAGATGTGGAAATTAACTTCCAAGAAGAAACCACGCCACATGACATCGTTTCTGTGATCGCAACTCAACCTTTGACGGGCAACGAAGCTTGGCAGCGTATGAAACCTGGCGAATACGGCTTGTTTCACCTAGGTGAACTAGTCAAAAATAATGCCTCTGAACTGGTAAATGTGCCGTTTGCGGCGGCTAAGCCGGGCAATCAAGCGCCAACCGAACCGTTAGAGTGATGGTCTCTTACTCTGAATATAAAAATAAAGCTCGCTTAATCGCGAGCTTTATTTTTATGCGTTTTAAACCGAGGGCGGATACGGATGAGCATTCTTACTTTCTAGAGTGCTGGTAGTAGAGTCCTAGTCTCGCTAAGGCTTGCTGTAAAGACGTAACTGATAGAAATTTCTCATAAAACACCTCGTCAGTCTGAACGGTGAAGAACGAACCAGATGTAGAATCTACTTTCCGAGTGTTATGTTACTCAAGTGGTTATGGGATTTTTTAGAATGCTGGGTTTTAGGTTTCTAGTCTCACCATGGTTTTCTTGAATCAAGTTTATAAGTATTAAAACAACCAAGAGCAGCCCTCAGGCTGCTCTTTTGTGCTTAGAGTTTATTATTCAGGGCTACTCATCTGAGGCGTACCCATGTACGCCAAGCTCTGCGCCATCTAAATAGGCTTTACCATCCTTCATGATCAACCGCTCGTCTACCAGCCACTTAGCCACCATAGGGTAGATTCGGTGCTCCTGCGCCTGAACACGTGCCGCAAGTACACTAGCATCATCGTCTTCGAACACAGGAACTTTTGCTTGCAGTATGACAGGGCCACCATCAAGCTCTTCCGTTACAAAGTGCACACTCGTACCATGTTCTTTATCGCCAGCATCAATTGCTCTCTGGTGTGTGTGTAGCCCAGGATATTTTGGTAGAAGAGAAGGGTGGATATTGATCATCTTACCCATGTAATGAGAAACAAATGCGCTGCTCAGAATGCGCATGTAACCAGCAAGAATAATCACGTCTGGTTGGTATTCATCTATTTGACTCATTAGCTCTGCATCAAAGCTTTCACGCGAGCTGAATGCTTTAGGGTCGACAAAGTGACCGTCCACATCAAACTTTTTTGCACGTTCTAAACCAAAAGCATCTGCTTTGTTAGAGAACACGGCTGCCACTCGTGCGTTTGGCATGCTGTCTTCGCAAGCTTCCAAGATAGCTTGCAGGTTACTTCCGTTACCCGAGATGAGGACCACAATGTTTTTTAGGGTATGGTTTTTCATGATGTCGAGAGCGCCTTGGTATTGTAGGTTGGAGTTATGTAGCTTCTAAACTACCTACTAATAGAATGGTTTTTAGTGTTCTAGATAGCAAAATGAGGACCTAGTCATCTAGTGTCCTCATTCTTCTTATCTTTTGAGCTCGATTTGCAAATTATTGGATTTCAACTTGCTCTTCGTTCGCGTCTGCTTGTGCGATTTGACCAATCACCCACGCGTTTTCGCCTTCTTCTTTAAGAAGAGCAACTGCTGCATCTGCCTGGTCTTTCGGTAGTGCGACGATTAGACCTACACCACAGTTGAATGTGCGGTACATTTCGTGTGTGTCGACGTTGCCTTTCTCTTGTAGCCACTTGAAGATAACTGGCCATTCCCAACTGTTACCATCGATAACTGCTTTCGTGCCTTCAGGCAGTACGCGTGGGATGTTTTCCCAGAAACCACCACCAGTGATATGAGAAATCGCATGGATGTCGTGTTTCTCAATCATCTTAAGTGCTGACTTGATGTAAATTTTTGTTGGTTCTAGTAGGTGCTCACCAATAGTGCGGCCTGCTAGCTCTTCGCTCTTATCTGCACCAGATACTTCTAGGATCTTACGGATAAGGGAGTAACCGTTTGAGTGTGGGCCGCTTGAGCCAACAGCGATAAGTGCATCACCAGCAGCGACTTTCGTGCCGTCAATCACGTCTTCTTTTTCTACTACGCCAACACAGAAACCAGCTACGTCGTAGTCTTCGCCTTCATACATGCCCGGCATCTCCGCAGTTTCGCCACCAATTAGGGCACAACCTGCTTGAACACACCCTTCTGCGATACCTGAAACAACATCCGCTGCGGTATCAACGTCTAGTTTGCCTGTTGCATAGTAATCTAGGAAAAACAGTGGCTCTGCGCCTTGCACGATAAGATCATTTACACACATTGCCACTAGGTCGATGCCGATCGTGTCGTGCTTGTTCATATCCAGTGCTAGGCGAAGTTTTGTGCCAACGCCATCAGTACCGGAAACCAGTACAGGTTGTTTGTATTTAGTTGGCAATTCGCATAGCGCGCCAAAACCACCGATACCACCCATAACTTCAGGGCGACGAGTACGTTTTACCGCACCCTTAATACGATCCACAAGCGCGTTGCCTGCATCAATATCTACACCAGCGTCTTTATAGCTAAGAGAAGAGTTGTTACCACTCACAGGGAAGTCCTCGGTATTAAGTTGGATATGAAAACGGCGCTATTCTAACAGTGCTTAAACATAGATAGCAAACGTTTGCGTCTGTTTTTTTCTTTAGTGATTTATCCTGATATCCCTGTGAAAATCATGTATAATCTGAAGGTTTGTTTAAATATTGCCAACTATAGCCGGAGATGGACATGAAAGTTGTTGAAGTAAAGCACCCTCTAGTAAAACATAAAATTGGTCTAATGAGAGAAGGTGACATCAGCACAAAACGTTTTCGTGAGTTAGCGACTGAGGTCGGTAGCCTACTTACTTACGAAGCAACGTCAGACTTTGAAACAGAAAAAGTGACCATTGATGGTTGGAACGGTCCGGTAGAAGTAGACCAGATTAAAGGTAAAAAAGTAACCGTAGTGCCAATCCTACGTGCAGGTCTAGGCATGATGGATGGAGTTCTTGAGCACATGCCAAGCGCACGTATCAGTGTTGTGGGTATTTACCGTGATGAAGAAACGCTTGAGCCAGTTCCTTACTTCAACAAGCTTGCTTCAAACATCGAGGAGCGTATTGCGCTTGTTGTTGACCCAATGCTTGCAACAGGTGGTTCTATGATTGCTACGATCGATCTCCTAAAAGAGAAAGGTTGTAACCAAATCAAAGTGTTGGTACTTGTTGCTGCACCAGAAGGTATTGAAGCGCTAGAAAAAGCACACCCAGATGTTGAGCTATACACTGCGGCAATCGATGAGAAGCTTAATGACAAAGGCTACATCGTTCCGGGTCTAGGCGATGCAGGTGATAAGATCTTCGGTACTAAGTAATTCTTTGATGTATTACTATGACTGAACAGAAAAAGGCCTGGTGAAAACCAAGCCTTTTTTGTATCTACAAGAGGAGAAGAGTAAGACACGCCACCTAATAAAGCGGCGCAAACGAACTATTTCGCGCTTTCTTCTTCCATTTGTGCGTTATCCACAACGTGGTTTTCACCTAAATCGTTTGGTAGCACAAGGTTAAGAATAATTGCCACGATACCGCATAGGCTCACACCTTGTAGACTGAACTCACCAATACCGAAAGCCATACCACCAATGCCAAACACAAGGGTTACGGCAACAATCACTAGGTTACGAGACTTATGTAAATCAACGTTATTCTTGATCAGTGTGTTGAGGCCTACCGTTGCGATGGAGCCGAACAGCAGAATCATGATGCCGCCCATAACAGGAACTGGAATCGTTTGAAGAACCGCACCTAGCTTACCTACCAATGCAAGTACGATTGCGGTGATTGCTGCCCAAGTCATGATCACAGGGTTAAATGCTTTGGTTAGCATTACCGCTCCTGTTACTTCACTGTAAGTGGTGTTTGGTGGAGCACCCACCATCGAAGCTGCGATAGTTGCCACCCCGTCACCTGCGATTGTGCGGTGAAGGCCTGGTTTTTTCAGGTAGTTTTTACCTGTAACGTTTGAGATAGCAAGCATGTCACCTACGTGCTCAACCGCAGGTGCGATAGCGACAGGAATCATGAACAAAATTGCGTTGATATTGAACTCTGGCGCGGTGAAGTTTGGCATGGCTAGCCAAGCCGCTTGTTCTACGGGAGTGAAATCAACCACACCGTAGAATAGAGAAACAGAGTAACCAGCAAGAATACCACCAACAATAGGAACGAGCTTCAAAAAGCCTTTTGCAAAAACGCTGAGTACAATGGTTGTGAGCAGTGAGACCGCCGAGATAATGATCGCAGCATCACCATTAACTAGCTGTGCAGCTCCATCACCAGTTTTACCTACCGCCATGTTCACTGCCGTTGGGGCAAGGCCAAGGCCGATAACCATGATCACAGGGCCAACGACAACAGGCGGGAGAATTTTATGGATAAATCCAACACCGCGCACTTTGATCATCGCCCCTAGAGCCACATAAACTAAGCCCGCTGCCATCAAGCCGCCCATCGTTGCACCGATACCCCAAGTTTGGATACCGAACATAATAGGAGCAATAAACGCAAAAGAAGAGGCAAGGAAGATGGGAACAGAACGTTTAGTCATTAATTGGAAGAGGAGAGTACCGACACCGGCACCAAAGAGGGCTACGTTTGGATCAAGGCCAGTTAGGAGCGGCACAAGCACCAAAGCACCAAAAGCGACAAAGAGCATTTGAGCGCCTTGTAACGCGTTTTTCATAATAATTCCCTATTTTCAAGATACGCAGACAAATCCGGCGAATACTATCATCCTGCAATCGTTTGCAATGTTGCATAGATCAAACTTTCGATTGAATTTTTCCCATAAATAGCACTTTTGAGAGTTGCTTGCTTGCAAATTGTCCTCTTTTACGTGTCTTGCGTGAAGATGAAAAATGGACAGCCTAACTTGTTGAGATAGCTTAATAAGCAATGAGTTTATTATAAAAAATAGCACTGAAGTGCTGGTTGAGGCCCGAGTTAACAAAGCTGGTCATAATACAGACAATTTACTCAGTACTTGCCTTGCTCAAGATTTGATAGTTGCTTATTATTCGGGTTCTTGTTCAGAGGATTATAAAAACTATGCGCTATTTAGCTCTCTTACTGATAGGTTGGTTGTCCCTACCAGTATATGCATTAACTCAGGTGGATATCTATCGTGCCGAAGTGGTTATCGACAGTGAGCAGAACGACGGTGAGTCTTTGGCTCGTCAACAAGGTATGCAGGATGTGATTGTTCGAGCGACCGGTTCTCAATCCTCTTTAAGCAATCCAGTGATTAAAAAGGCACTTAGCTCAAGTGCGCGTTACATTTCTCAACTGAGCTATGGGCAGGTTGATGGAAAAGCGAGCTTAAAAATGTTGTTTAACAACGACCAAATCAGCTCTCTTTTAACACAAGCACAATTGCCATCTTGGTCGCCAAATCGTGCCAATATTTTAGTTTGGATGGTGGAAGAACAGGGTTACGATCGTAACATTGCGTGGGAACATTCTGAATCTTCAAATGTTGCAGCACTTCGTAGCGCCGCGAAATTAAGAGGCCTACCAATCACTATCCCGGTTGGGGATTTTGATGATGTAACCGGTGTTAATGTCTCTGATCTTTGGGGCGGCTTTATTGAGCCAATTGGTCAAGCCAGCCAGCGCTACCCAGCTGACGCCGTTTTGGTTGTACGAGCTCAAGGTGAACAAATTCGTTGGACACTCTACGACCAGTCGCCAACGAGAATTGTAGAAGCGCAACGTTCTCCGCGTAGCGGGTCTGCATCAGGTGCTAATGCTATTGCAGAAATGGTGGATGGCATCGCAGACTACTATGCAAGTAAGAGTGCAGTTGTGGTTTCAGGAAAGTCTTCAAAAGCGCTAGCAGTGAAAGTCCTTAATGTAACCTCTGCCACGGACTTCTTCCGTTTAGAGAATGCGTTAAAACAACTTAATTCGGTTGCGGGTACAGAGATTAAGCGTGTTCAAGGGGACGAGTTAACGCTCAACATCCACCTTTTGGCATCACAACAAGCTTTTGAGAAAGAAGCTTCTTCTATTTCTCAATTAATGGTTTTTGAAGATCCTTTAGGTGAAGTTGATGCCCCAGCTTCAACTCAAGAAGAAGAGCCATTGGTTCAGAGTAATGAAGCAAAAGACGCCGCGACGCCAAAAGAAGCGCAGCCTGAAGTACCAGTAGATATTGTGGCAGAAGCAAGTGACGAAACACAACCAACTCAGCCGATGATTGTGGAGCCTGTCCGAGAACAGTATGACTTGATCTACGAGTGGCGCTCGGCATCGTAATCGCCTTGGTAGCGTTCCAGGCGTGAAACGCAAGGATCAAACACCAATGTGGTAAGCATAAAAAAGAGTCGCAATAGCGACTCTTTTTGTTTTCTAAATTCGTATTCGAACCAATGATCAGTGGTTGACTGCAATTGGCGTTATTTGTTGAATTTCGCTTTTTCTTCTTTTTCTACTTGAGAGAGGCGTTTCAACTTAAGGCCTAGCTCTTTGCCTCTCGCTCTAGCAAACAAAATATTGCCAGCGAAACCGAGTGAAGTCAGTATCAGTTCCACTGCCGCAAGCCAGCGTTCACCCCCATCCACATAAAGGATGGTCAGCGCATGCAAGAAATACAGCATAAGAACAAAGTTAGCCCAAGCATGAGTGTAAGGCTTACCAGCTAAAATACCAGGCAACGGAAGTAGTAGCGGAATACACCAAGCAATAGCAAGTGTTGTGCTGCTGAGGTGGGGATGAGGGGATAACGCAAGCTGCCAAATAGCGACCCAGGCTAATAAGGCTAAGTTGCCAAATAAAGCCAGGTAACGATAGGTTTTAGCCTGTGTACCGAGTGGTGTTTGGTCTAAAGAGTCAGACATCGATTAACTATCCTTGATTTTACTAACAGACTTTTAGTTTTAACGCTGCAGTTGCCAGCCTTTTGCCTAATTGTTGTGCCAGGCGAATCTCTTCACTGCTTAGGGTTGCCTCATGGCCTACACTGCTGGCGCCATACGGAGTGCCTCCGGACTGCGTAGTGTGTAACTCTGGCTCGGCATAAGGAATGCCCAAAACCATCATCCCGTGATGCAATAAAGGGGTCATCATGCTTTGTAACGTTGTTTCTTGACCACCATGCATTGAGGACGAAGAGGTAAAGACACAAGCAGGCTTATCGATTAAGTCACCACTGACCCATAAAGATGTAGTCTGATCCCAGAAGTGCTTTAAAGGCGCAGCCATGTTGCCAAACCAGACGGGACTGCCAAACGCTAGACCGTCGCACGTTTTCAGTTCCTCTAGAGTAACAATTGGATCAGAAGGGGAGTGTGAGTGAGGTGACAATTCTTCAACTGTACGCAAAATTGCTTGGCATTGAGGAGTCGATTCGACTCCTCTTGCTATTTGTCTTGCCAGTTGTTTTGTCGAGCCATGACGGCTGAAATACAAAATAAGGATCTGGCAATCCATTTATAAAATATCCAACACTTGCTCTGGTGGGCGGCCAATTTTTGCTTTGCCGTTAGCAACGACTACCGGACGCTCAAACAACTTTGGATTTTTCGCCATTGCTTCGAATAATTGCTCATCGCTGACGGCGTCTTCGCCTAAGCCAAGCTCTTTATATTCACTTTCTTTAATGCGCATCATTTCACGTACAGATGAAAAGCCAAGCTGGGCGTACAGCGCTTTTAGTTCATCCACGTTAAGTGGTGTGTCTAGGTATTTGACGACTTCCGGTGTAACACCATTTTGCTCAAGCAGTTCAAGTGTTTGACGGCTCTTTGAGCAACGAGGGTTGTGATAAATCACGACTGACATGGTTTTCTCCATTTCGTTATTGTAATGCCATGAATCGATCTCTTTGGATCATGAGTTGGTCGATACGGGCATCGTATCGCGCTTGCTCTAAGCTGCCCAACTTGGCCATTTTACTTGCTTCACTATAATATTGAATCGCTTTATTCCAATTTGCTCGCAATGCCAAAATTTCTGCTCGAGCAGCCAACTCTTCATCGCTACGCCCCAGCGCGTGGTAGCTCTTCGATATTAGGTGCCAGCCATTTGTATCTTCAGGATAGTCATGAGTGTATCTTTGAAGAACTCGCGTGGCTTGATCGTTTTTATTGTCCTCAAGTAGCGCATTGGCGTAGTTAATGGTCAATACTTTATTTTGAGGGTTACGAGATAACGCTTTGCGGAGCATCTCGGTCGCTTTTTCTGGCTGCTTCTTCTCGATATATAAATCCGTCATAGCGTCCAAGTAAAACGGGTTACTTGGGTCTTGTTCCAGTAACTTTTTCAAAATTGGTTCCGCTTGAGATAAGCGTTTATTGTCTAAATGCACGAGTGCTCGACCATAATCAAAAGCAGGTGTAATGTCCGCAGAGGCTTTCTTTTGGGTTCTCTCAAACCAGCTCAGGGCGGCTTGTCCATCAATGCCAGCGTAACGAGCCACAATGCGTGCGCGAGCTAGATGATAGTCTATTGAAGGCACAACACGCATTGGAGGATAGGTTCTTGCTCGCGCACGGCTATCGGTAATTCGATCTTCAGGCAGAGGGTGAGTCAGGAGCATTGGTGGCGGTTTACTCGCATAACGATACTCATCAGCAAGACGGCCAAAAAACCTTGGCATTGCTTGAACATCAAAACCGGCTTTTGCTAGTGTCGAAATACCAAAGCGATCCGCTTCTTTTTCGTTTGCACGAGTGTAGTTGATTTGACTTTGCATGTTGCCCGCGGTTGCTGCTGTAATTGCAGCCATCCCCGCTTCGGGTGAGGCAATTGAAAGCAGTAGTGCCCCCGCAAGTGCGGCTAATGTGGCCGGAGAGCGGCGTGCTTGTTCTTCCATACTCCGAGCAAGATGACGTTGTGTGACGTGCGCTATCTCGTGAGCGACAACAGAGGCCAGCTCACTTTCTGAACGAGCATGAAGAAACAACCCAGAATGCAGCGCTACATAGCCACCAAAAAACGCGAACGCGTTGATATTACGGTCGCGAATCATAAAGAAGTGGAACGGCGTTTTTACATCATTCGCATTGGCCACTAATTTGTGCCCAAGAGAGTCAATATATTCATTGATGACAGGGTCATTAACGATAGGTTTACTGGCTCTGAGCATACGCATATAGGCGTCGCCATAAATCAACTCTTGGTCTATTGAAAGCGTGCCACCAGCAGCTGTGCCAATGTCTGGCAAGTCAATGCTATTGGCATAAGTTGTCGGCGAACTGATGGCAGCAGCAAGACATAAGCAAACTAGCGAGCGAGTGCGTTTTAACATACGTTTAAAAGGTTCTCCAAAATACATAAGCATGTGGTTACAGGTCGAGAGCCTATTAACAGCGCCACATACGTTTTGGTTATCCGTGAGGATATAAGCTAACAGTAAGACCGGAAATAAATGAATTGGTTTCGTAAATTATTTTACATCCGAGCTATTTCAGCATGTGGTTAAATCATGTCAGAAGTGCTAGCACCAGCTCAAAAAGCCGTTACAATACAACCCTATCATAAGTGCAGAGCAATACAATGGAATCCATGTTACTTGATTTGCGTGAGCAACGTTGTCCTATGGCACTGTTACTTGCAAAGCGTCATGCTGCTGAGGTCTTTCAAGGAGAAGCAAAGCAGTATCATCAACTTGTCATTCAAGTGGTGGACAACAGCTCTAAACGAGACATTGTGAACTATCTTAGTGCCCAAGGGTACTCGGTTGATTGCCAATCTACATCAGAGCACTACACATTGACTGTCTTCAATAAGGAATCCGCATAAGATGTTTGAAATGGTTAGTCGTTGGTATAAACGACGTTTCTCTGACCCTCACGCAGTAAGTCTCGTCGCGATCTTGCTGTTTGGCTTTATCACCATTTACTTCTTTGGACACTTGATTGCGCCATTACTTGTCGCGATCGTTTTGGCTTATCTACTTGAATGGCCAGTTGTCAAAATGTGTCGTATGGGCGTGCCGCGCACTTTGTCGGTTATTATCGTGATCTTGGTCTTTGTCGGGTTAATGTTAATTGCGTTGTTTGGCTTGGTTCCGACGATTTGGACTCAGGTCGGTAATCTAATTAACGATATTCCGAACATGTACAACGGGCTACAAAAGTTTATTGTCACATTGCCAGAGCGCCACCCTGAACTAGCCAATTTAGAAATAGTAGAAACCGTGGTGACGAACGCCAAAAACCAAGCATTGGGGCTGGGTGAAAGTGTCGTCAAAGGGTCGCTTGCTTCATTAGTTAGCATTGCAACGCTAGCGGTATATTTGATCTTAGTGCCACTTCTGATCTTCTTTTTGCTTAAAGACAAAGAAGAAATGCTGCGAATCGCAAGCGGTATTCTGCCGAAAAACCGTAAATTGGCGAATAAAGTTTGGCATGAAATGAACGAGCAGATATCAAATTACATTCGCGGTAAAGTGTTAGAGATTTTAATCGTGGGCGGTGTGAGCTACGTGACTTTTGCCCTTTTAGATCTTCGTTACTCGGCGTTGCTTGCCGTAGCCGTTGGTCTGTCGGTTTTGATTCCTTATATCGGTGCGGCGGCTGTTACTGTACCTGTTGCTATCGTTGGTTTGTTCCAATGGGGTTTAACGCCTCCGTTTTATTGGTTGTTGCTTGCTTACGGTATTATCCAGGCGCTTGATGGTAACGTCTTGGTTCCTGTTCTGTTTTCCGAGGCAGTAAACTTACACCCAGTTGCTATCATTGTGGCTGTATTAGTCTTTGGTGGGCTCTGGGGCTTTTGGGGGGTGTTCTTCGCCATTCCTTTAGCGACATTAGTCAAAGCCGTATGGCATGCATTACCAAGCACGGAAGAAAACGAAACTGTCGAACAAGAGTAGTTGTTACCAAAGGTACGATGGTTAAAAGAAAGCCCAGCAGTTTGCTGGGCTTTTTGTTTGTAGAAAAACAATAGCGTTTAAGCGTTTTCGTTTAAGTAGTTTAATACGACTTCGTGGTGATCTTTGGTTTTGAACTTGTTAAACACATGTTCGATCACGCCTTCTTCATTGATCAGAAAGCTAATGCGGTGAAGACCGTCGTATACTTTGCCCATGAATTTCTTTTCGCCCCAAACGCCGAACTGGTCTGCAACGGCATGATCTTCATCAGAAAGCAGAGTGAAGTTTAAATCATCGCGCTCGATGAACTTGCCTAGGCGCTTTACAGGGTCGATGCTTACGCCGAGTACCACCACGTTATGTGCATCGAGTTCAGCTTTGATGTCACGAAGGCCTTTTGCTTGTGTAGTACAACCCGGCGTCATCGCCTTAGGGTAAAAGTAGAAAAGTACTTTCTTGCCTTTAAAGTCCTCAAGAGAAACGGTATTTCCGTCTTGGTCGAGCAAAGAGAAGGCTGGCGCTGGCGAGCCTGCTGTCAGCGTATTCATTTTGATTTCCTTTACTTTATAGTGTGTTTTTAATGAAATTCAGAGAACCTTGTACGTTGAGCGACTTACAAAGTTCATCGAAGTCTTCTTGTAACTGCATCAAATTAAAATCCGCGCTTACAGATGCAGTAATCGCAATGTGAAACTGGTCAGAATCGAGTTGAATTTTCGACTTGCTGATGGTTTGCGCGCTAAGAGAGTCTAAACCAATCTGCTGATCAGCGAAGAACTTAGTAAATTTTTCAGTTAACCCAGGGCGGTCTTCAGACTCAATAAACACTTCCATGGTGTAGCTGTTATCGAGCAGTTCGTGCGCCGCTGTGCGTTTCATGATCGTAATAAGGTCATGTTCTTGGCCAAGCAGGGGCAATTGTGTTTCAACTCGAGTCACGCTGCTGGCGTTCCCAGTCAGGAGCATGATCAGCGTAAATTCGCTGCCAAAGATAGCGATACGGCTATCGACTATGTTACAACCAGCTTGAGTAACGAGCTGTACGACTTGGTTACAAATGCCTGGACGGTCCGTTCCAACTGCTGTAAGTACCAGATGTTGCTTCATAAATGAGCTTCTTGTCCTTTCTTCAATAGAGAGATGTTAGCACAGATATTGCGAAGAAATATCGAGCCAGTTCTTTTTTAGTCCATAAAAAAGCAGTCGGAGCTTGAGGGGAGTGGTGGGAAATAAACAGTAAATGCAGGCTATAGGATAAACAAAACGTTTGCATGATGTGCTTGCCTATTGTCTGGCCGTTTTATTCACTTAGATCTGACTTGGCTAACAAGACCAAAGAGTATATTTTCCTTGCTTGTGCTCTTCAGTATTTTCCAAATCACTGATAGATTCTAAAGTCACTCGAAAGCCCAACACGATTATCAATATTGCCGTTAATCAAACCAAATAGAGCAATTAAGTTGCTAGACCTCTAACAACTGGTAATTATTCATTCATTTGTACTTTGTAAGCGAGTTTACGCTCTTGTGTTTTTCAATCGCATTACAGTACCATGCAGAAAGAGTTAAATGAGGGAGATAAACATGTTTTCAGGAAGTATCGTAGCGCTGATTACGCCATTCAAAGCAGATGGCGAAGTAGACTTTGACGGTCTGCAAAAGCTAGTAGAGTACCACGTTGAAGCGGGTACAGACGGTATTGTGGCAGTAGGCACAACAGGTGAGTCAGCGACACTGACCATTGAAGAGCATGTAAAGGTCGTTAATAAAACTGTTGAGTTTGCCGACGGTCGCATCCCTGTGATTGCTGGCACGGGTGCAAATGCTACCCATGAGGCAGTAACATTTAGCAAATTACTGGCTGATTCTGGTATTGCTGGCTTCCTGAGTGTGACACCGTATTACAACAAACCAACTCAAGAGGGTTTGTTTTTACATTACAAGGCAATTGCCGAAGCGAGTGATGTGCCTCTAATTTTGTACAACGTACCAGGCCGTACTGCTGTTGATATGCAGCCAGAAACAGTGGCACGCTTGTCAAAGCTTGATAATATCGTGGCTCTAAAAGATGCAACGGGCGATTTGGAACGAATTGCAATTCATCGTGAACTTTGTGGCGAAGATTTTATCTTACTAAGTGGCGATGATGCGACAGGGCTGGATTTTGTGAAACTTGGCGGCAATGGTGTTATCTCAGTAACGAACAATATTGCAGCTAAAGACATGGCAGACATGTTCCATTTGGCAAGTGAAGGTAAGTACGAAGAAGCAGAAGCGATTAACCAACGCTTGATGACTCTACACAAAAACCTTTTCATCGAAGCAAGCCCTATCCCAGTAAAATGGGCAGCGCAAAAGCTTGGTTTGATTGAAGAAGGTGGTTTGCGTCTTCCTTTAACTACGCTTTCTGAAAAATCGCAGCCGATCGTCGAGCAGGCGCTAACAGACGCCCATATTTATTAAGATTGAGCTATTAAGATTGAGTTACTAGGATTGAAGTTCATACTGGGGGCCAAAGCGCCCTCGGTGTTTTAGGAGTATAGATGAAGCTTTCAAGCCAGTTAGTGTTAAGTTCATTAGCTGTATTCGTATTGACTGCCTGTTCAGGTGGTGCCAATCAACGTCGTCAAGCAAAAGATGACTTCGAGTATTTGAACTCCCCAAATTTGGGTGAGTGGAATGTCCCACAGGGTGCACAGCCTCAGTTTTACCCTAACTACGAGATCCCTCAGGGTAACTACGCTGGTGGTGTCGGTAAAGATGTCGACATTCGTCCACCTCAACAAGTCCTAGAGCTTATTCCCGGTGCACGTTTGGACCGCAGTAGTGATGGTGAAGTGACACTTTGGCTACTTCGTAAAGATGAACTAGATAAAGTTTGGCAAACGGTGCAAAACATGGTCGCGGCTAACGAGATTCCAGTTGAAAGCCAAACAGACTCTCGCATCGAGACAGGATGGGTGACTTGGGATTCGCCAGATGAAGAGCTAGAAATTGGCAGCCGATATGAAATCGTACGCGCTGAAGCAAATGGTCGACACGGCTTTAAGGTGAGCCTTATTGACTGGCGTGAAGGCAATCAAGTGAAAGAAGTAACGGCGACCAACCGTGAGCGCTACAATGTGTTCATGACGAACTTGGTCACCGCTCGCTACGATCAAGAAGTGCGTGAAGAAGCACAGCGTAAAGCGCAAGAGTTGGTTAAACAGATCCCAATCACAATGGGTAAAGACCGCAGCGGACTTCCAGTGATTATCGCGCGTGCGCAATACAACATGCTTTGGCAACGTCTGCCTAATATTCTACCTAAGATGGGCTTTAAGATTGAAGAGCGTAGCCAGTCTCAGGGCACAATCACTGCGAAATATGCATCTCCGGATGATGAATTCTGGAACGATATCGGCGTTAAACCAGTGGAGTTAGCCGCTGGTAAGTACACATTCTTACTTGGTGATTTAGGCAACCGTACGTCTATCAATATCACCGACTCATCTGGCAAGCCAGTAGAAGAAGAGTTCTTGAAGTCACTAGCGCCTGTATTGGCTGCAACAGTGAAGCAGTAAACAAAGCGAGCTTAACGCGGCGTGTTTACTTAATGATAGAAAAGGGACCTAGTGGTCCCTTTTTGGATGTTTAGATTAAATGTGTCGAGATGAAGCTGGTGAGTAACTAACGAGGCTCGTTTTTGTTTTTATCTTCTTCAGCGTAGCGCTGTTTATCCAATGTGTTCAGCTTATCTAAATCGTTCTTACGGCTTTTATCCATCTGACCAAACTTCATTTTTGCGGTGTATTTGAGTGCGGCAATATTACCAATGACCACGCTCAACACTACAATAATTATGACCCAAGGATTGGTTAGTATTTCTATCATAGAGCCTCCGGCGGCGTGATATTGTGAATAAATTTGGCAACGACGTTATCCAAATTATTCAGTATGACGTCAATCCCTGCAATGTTGTCGGTCTGACTTTGTTTAATCAACTGGCTTCTGAGTACATCAAGCGTCAACTGCTCGAGGCATTGCTGCCCGACAGCGCGGTGACTAATGTGCCAAGGCTCAATCGAAACGCCACCTAAATCATGCTGATAAGGAAAGAAGAAACCGAACCGACCAAGGTTGGCTTTTAACCATTGGTAGAACGCCTGCTGGTGGCCTTCAAGATACTCCCAAGGTTCCAACTTGAGTTTTGTGTCAGCAGGCAATAAATTGCGCGCATAGACATCAAAATCACAACCCCAATGATGACGACTTCCTCCGGGCAATGCCGACCAGCGCAAAATGGCCATCAATTTCTCTTCGTCATTTAACTCTGCTTTGTTTAAAGGGCGGGAGTTGACGTCGAGAATTGGCAACTCACCAGAAAACTTCCCGTTCCAGATGGCTTTTTGGCGATTAAAGTCACGAAAACCACTGGCGATTTCCATTTTGAAACCTGCTTCGGTTGCGGCATTAATCATCTTCAATAAGTCATTGACTACTTTTGGGTGAAGCATAAATGCCTTTTGCCCCACTAGTGTGGATTGAAGATGGGAATCAGTGATTCCGGTGAGTTGCTCTGGTGTCATTGTGTTCTCGCTGATTACTTCGCCAATAGGTGTTTCAACGTGTTTTCGTACATGTCCGTCAACTTTTCAAGATCGTCGACTTTCACACACTCGTTCACTTTATGAATCGTAGCGTTAACAGGGCCTAACTCTACGACTTGACCTCCCATTCGAGCAATAAAACGACCATCAGAAGTACCGCCAGTTGTAAGTAGCGCTGGCTTCGTATCATTGACTTCGGTCACAGCAGCTACAACTGCGTCTAGCAGTGCGCCCGTATCGGTCAGGAATGGGTCACCGTTGAATGTCCATTTTAGGTCGTAGTCCAGCTCATGCTTGTCCAATGTTTCGGTAACACGCTGAACAATTGCGTCATTGTTAAGCTCAGTACTAAAACGTAGGTTGAACTGAACATGGAACTCGCCAGGAATAACATTAGACGCACCAGTGCCAGCCGATACATTCGGGATCTGGAAACTGGTCGGTGGGAAGTAATCATTCCCTTTGTCCCATTCTGTCGTCGCGAGTTCATGAATCGCGAGTAGAGACTCGTGCACTGGGTTGCTGGCTAGGTGAGGGTAGGCCACGTGGCCTTGTGTTCCTTTTACCGTTAAATCACCAGTGATGGATCCACGACGTCCATTTTTCACTACATCGCCAACCACGTCGGTGCTGGATGGTTCACCAACAATACACATGTCGATGTTCTCACCACGTTCCATCAACGTTTCTACAACACGGACGGTACCATTGATAAATGGCCCTTCTTCATCTGACGTAATCAAAAAGCCAATTGAGCCTTTGTGGTCTGGGTTTTCTTCAATGAAGCGTTCGACAGCAACGACCATAGCAGCTAGCGACCCTTTCATGTCAGCTGCGCCGCGGCCATGCAAGTAACCATCAATAATGGTCGGTTCAAACGGATGTGTATTCCAGTGTTCCAATTTGCCAGCTGGTACCACATCGGTGTGGCCAGCAAACGCAAATAGCGGCGCTTCTGAACCACGTCGAGCCCAGAAGTTCGTGGTGTCTTCAAATACCATCACTTCAATTTCAAACCCGAGTGCTTTTAAGCGCTCGATCATCAAATCCTGACAACCTGCGTCTTCCGGCGTTACGGACTGTCTACTGATCAGATCTTTAGCAAGTGCCAATACTGGACTGTCTGTCATCCTTGAGTATTCCTTTATTTAAGAGTTGAAAATGCTAGCGTATTGATCAGCTTTAAAACCGATATGAAGTTGATCATTCACTTTTAAAATTGGGCGTTTAATCATCGCAGGGTTTTCTACCAAAAGAGCGATGGCGTTTTCCTCGTTAAGTGTGTCTTTCTGCTCTTGCGCTAATTGGCGGTAGGTTGTGCCACGTTTATTGAGCACCTGTTCCCAACCTAAAGCGCGACAAAATTCACTTACCATTTCTGCATCAATGCCTTGCTTACGGTAGTCATGGAAGTCGTAAGCAATATCCTCGGCTTCTAACCATTTCTTGGCTTTTTTGATCGTATCGCAGTTGGGAATACCAAACATGGTAATCGACATAGTCTTTCCTTTTTCTTTGTTCTATTTTTCACTGGCGCGGTTAAGACGCACTTAAGTGATTTGGGCTGTTAAAGCATCCTATCAAGAAGCAATCAAACTGACAAAATGCGGTGGAAAATATTTTCAGATAGATTGAGATAACTAATGTCACATAACTTATTTACGATGAATGCGCTATAAATCGAATAAAAATTCGTCTAAATCAAATGGAAAAGTCGAGTTATTGATCAAACGCAACACCTCGCTGAGCAAAAACGAAATAATGAATCAGCACAATTTTAGGAGGTGTCAATGGAATTGAGTCCTGTTTTTGCAAGGCGGCTATATTTGGCCTTGTTGGTGGAAAACCTAGAAAGGCCGAATGTGCCAAAGTTGATCGAAAAAACGGGGTGGCCTCGTCGTACTATTCAAGATGTACTCAAGGCGTTACCTGGGATCGGCATTGAACTCATATTCGTTCAAGATGGCCGACGTCATAATGACGGCTATTATCAACTTTCAGATTGGGGGCCTTTTGATAGCCAATGGGTTCTAGAGCGGGAGAGAGATATCGCTAGCAGTCTTGGATTTCGTGCATAAGCCAGCAATTGCTGGCTTTTTTCATATTCAGGCCTCATCCATTGCAGCGGTAGGCGGAACCCAGCACGCTAAATGAAGTGATAAAATCTTGTGGGGAAACCATAAAAACGGTGTCCGCATCGATAGCCGCTGCATTGTTTTTTAAATCATTCATCGCGCCTTGCATCATCGCGTCATTAGTCATGAAAATGTAGTTATACCAATGGCCTTCACTTCCGGTGACTTCGCCTTTGTATTCGCATCGCTCAGGGTCGAATTGCGCGTCAATGCGAATATGAACATCTTGACTTTGAGCATGAGTAAGATGAGAAGGCATCGTGCAACCCGTTAGAAGCACGACAAAAAGTCCAAGTAACAGGCGTTTCATTAGCTATTTCCCCAATACTATGTAAGCAGCAAAGCCAATCCAGCTCAGAACAAGTAGTGTCCAAGGCAGTTTGCTTGATGAATGGTTTGGTGCATCGTCGGTGATATTGTCTTGTTCGATAATCTCTTCATGCTGACGTTGTTTTTCACGTTGCTGTTTTTTCTTCGCTTTATCGGCTTGGCGGTTGCGCTCTTTTTGTTGTTTCTTATATTGCGCGATGCCTTTTTCGATACCTTGAGCGATGAGCTTGGTTTGCTCTTTGGTTTGGCCGGGCTTTTGCGTGGATTTAGCAATTCTCATCGCTTCGGCTTGTGTTTCTTGAGAAGGCACAGGGGTGGCAGGAGTTCTTTTTTTCATGTTTCTCATCAACGTCGCTGTAAATCTTTGTTTAGTTTACCTGTGTAAGGTGCTGAAATGAACTTCAGTTCTCATCTTTGTTGGCTTGCAACTCTGAAACGATAGGTTAAAGTGACGTTTTTATCACATAAAGAAGAAGATGTTGTGCGCTATTCGTTTGACCAATATGACGCCCATGGATTTTTAAAGGCGCCGATCATTTTATGGGTGGGATGGATGTTTCTTGTGCGTTCATGGGTGGTGTTTGCCATGGCTGGTGTAAGTCGTGATAGTGGCAGTAAGCTACTCGCTATTGTTTACCCAGATTCAAGTACGTTGTATTTAGGTTTGGCGATGGGCATTCCAAGTTTGCTTCTTATGTGGTTAATGGGGCTTCGTCATCCCGACAGAGGATGGGTAAACAGAATTACTCGCTATGGTCGCGAGATCACTTTGATCTTGTGCGGTATTCAACTTGCTCAGACCATGTATCATGTGTACCTAGAACATGGAGTGTTTAATTGGGCAAACGCCCTTACCATTACCTTATTAGCTTGGTTTATGATCTATCTTCTAAATGGAAGATGGGTAAAAGACTGTTTTCATGTGCCACAATTGGCGCACGATGAACAGCAGCATTCAAAGAATTAAAAACAATAACTTCCCACTCTGGGGCAAAGTAATAGAGGAAACCTCAATGTCACAAGCTCAAACGGCGATCGTGCCAGAAGCCGGGCCATTTGCACTGTACACTCAACTCAAAGTGAACCAAAACCGTGAAAACGTATTAGAAAAACTGAAAGCACTGCCAAAGTTGGTGGAAGAGTTAAACATTACCCAGCCGGGTGCAGCGCTGACGCTTTCTATCGCATTCACAAAATCGTTTTGGGAACACCTTAATGTAGACGCGCCAGAAGAGCTTATTGATTTTACTCAACTTGGCGAAGGTGACATCGTTGCTCCAGCAACAGACGTAGATGTACTGATTCACTGTCACTCGACTCGTCACGACTTGCATTTTTACGTGTTGCGTAAGTTCCTAGAAGAGACGGCACAAGATGTCACCATTGTGGACGAAACATATGGGTACCGTTACCTTGATGCTCGTGATATGACAGACTTTATTGATGGGACAGAAAACCCGAAAGGGGAGGCTCGCGCTGATGTGGCTCTAGTAAAAGAGGGCCCATTTGCTGGAGGCAGTTATGTCATGGCTCAACGCTTCGAACATAACCTTGCCGCTTGGAATCGCTTGAATGTCAAAGCGCAAGAAAAAGTGATTGGTCGTACCAAACCAGACTCTATAGAGCTAGAAGACGTTCCTGCTGCATCACACGTTGGTCGCGTTGATATTAAAGAAGAAGGAAAAGGTCTCAAGATTGTCCGTCATAGCTTGCCATACGGGACGGTAACAGGGCCTCATGGCCTGCTGTTTATTTCTTACTGCAATACACTTCATAACATTAAAGTGATGCTAGAAAGTATGTACGGCGTGACCGATGGTAAAGCAGACCAAATGCTTCGTTTCACAAAAGCGGTAACTGGTGCGTACTTCTTCGCTCCTTCACAAGAAATGCTCGCAGAGCTAGCCATCAAGTAAGTTCTCAGACTTTATTTCTTAAGCCCTCCAATTGGAGGGCTTTTGTTTTCTATTTCTATTCCAATCTCTTTTCAAAAAACACTAAACTTTTCTGTTACTTGGTCGATAAGTACTCAAAGCCTTAATTTTAGGACTCTTTATTCGTGGCGATCACCGTTAATACCAATGTAGCAGCACTTGTCGCACAGCGTCATTTGACCAGTGCAACGGATATGCTGAACCAATCCATGGAGCGTTTGTCTTCAGGGAAGCGTATTAATAGCGCAAAGGATGACGCTGCGGGTCTGCAAATCTCCAACCGCTTGCAATCACAAATGCGTGGTTTGGATGTCGCGGTACGTAACGCGAATGACGGCATTTCCATCATGCAAACTGCGGAAGGCGCGATGAATGAGGTGACCAATATCATGCAACGTATGCGTGATTTGTCGCTACAGTCAGCCAATGGTTCAAACAGCAAAGCGGAGCGCAATGCACTGCAAGAAGAAGTCTCTGCTTTAAATGATGAGTTAAGTCGTATTGCAGAAACGACCTCCTTTGGCGGACGTAAATTGCTGAATGGCACATTCGGTACATCGTCTTTTCAAATCGGTGCAACGGCTGGTGAAGCGGTACAAATTGGCCTGCGGACCATGCAGCCGGAATCTTTAGGTAGCTTTTCAATGAGCTCATATCAAAGAGTCAGTTCAGATTGGACGGTTCAAAACGGAAATAATGAAATTGTTATCAGCTACCGTGATAACAATTTTGAAGAGCAGGAGATCCGTATTGAAGCTAAAGCTGGCGATGATATAGAAGAACTCGCGACTTACATTAATGGGCAAACCGATAAAGTGAAAGCGTCTGTTAATGAAGAGGGGCAACTGCAGTTACTCATGTCCCACAAGGACGCCATAAAATACCCTGGACCAACCTTCAGTGGTGGCCTGGCTGATGAGTTAGAACTTGGCAAGTATGTCACCGTAAATAGAACGGTAGATAGTATTGATATTAGCACGGTCGGTGGCGCTCAGATGGCGGTCGGTATTTTAGATGATGCTTTGAAAACGGTAGATGGCAGTCGTGCGGAGTTAGGCGCGTATCAAAACCGCTTTAATCACGCGATCAATAATCTAGATAATATCCACGAAAACTTAGCCGCTTCCAACAGTCGTATCCAAGACACTGACTATGCCAAAGAAACTACGCAAATGGTGAAGCAACAGATTTTACAACAGGTCAGTACTTCTATTCTGGCGCAAGCAAAACAAGCGCCAAACCTAGCATTGACCTTGCTTGGCTGATGAACGGCCTTGCTCGAATTTAACGCAAAACCTGCCTGTATCGACAATTCGAAAAGAAGCTTTAGCGAAAAATGAAAGTTTTTTTGCTTTTTTATCCGCTTTGTCACGATTACCCCTCCAAACGAATTATTTTCAAAAAAATCCAAAATTTTCTCTAAAGAAAACAGGGCATGCGCCGTTAATAAAAGTAACTTTGAGAGAACTACTTGGTTTTCCGAGACGTCGGAAACCGCTACACCGGAAAATCAATTGGAGAAATCACCA
>NZ_JAWORD010000017.1:0-128149 GCF_033337665.1 Vibrio sp. Vb2960
ATTGATATTTTCAACTATATTATCTATATCACTTGGGATTGATGCCATACAACGTGGTCTGTTTGGGCGAGGCATTGAAACTTCATTGATATTATCATAAGTATTATATAACTCACTTGCGAGTGTATTTTTCCCATAAACAGCTTCAAGGTCTTTGTGCTTTTGAATGATAAATTCTAGAGTTTCTAATTGCTTTGGGTCTAACTGGTAAATTCTTTCAGCATTCCACTCTATAATTTTTTCTAGCCTTAGACGACTCATTGTTCCTTCAAAGGTGATACCATTTAACTCCTGCTGAGTAATGATCTCGTTAACTACATCCACCTCTTTAGCATTTAAAGAGAAAGGTAACGTACCTAAGAAATAACTAGCAAGTACCGTAGCCACTATTTTCTTTTTGTCCATTTACATTTGTTCCATTTAAAGTTAACTGACTATTTCTTTTATAAGTACATATTCAACCCAATAACCTAGCACCACAAAAACACACTGCGATCAATAGGTTAAAAGGCAAATGCAACACGCTTTTTACATGGCGATAACATGCGACGTCAAGAAAAATTATCCTTATTGTCATTTGACATAATATCTAAGCGCAATTTCAAGATATACATCTCAGATTTTTTTCTCAAAATGAACGTAAGTTACTAAATTATCATGCCTATTTATTTAATTTCGACACATAAAGTAATTTTAGTAATGTGGTGTTGCACAGCTTTGTTTATCAAACCAGCGAACCAAGTCATCACTCATTAGCTGCACAGCTAGTCCATCTAAATATTTTGGCTAATACCCAAGTCTAGTTACAAGACAACTAGCAATAAGCAATATAACTAAGCTTTAATCAATATTGGGTCATGAACACTTGGGATTAAGAAACAGTCAAGCAGAGCAACTTGTTACGCCGCCATTTAGCGACTTAAAAGTAAGCGCTCCATAAAACCCGCATTCTAATCGCCTAGCGCGAAGAATAAGATCAAGTCTCCAACCATGAGGAGATTTGAAATGGGAAAACGACACACTAATCAAGAATGGCAAACGCTCATCGAGCAATCTGAATCGAGTTCATTGTCAACGCTTGCATTTTGTAAGCTTAATGAACTCAATCCCTCGACGTTTTATGCTAAGCGCCAGCAACTCAAAAAAGCAGATGTCTCTCAAGGCTTTGTACGGGCAGAGGTCGTCGAAAAAACAACCAAGTATCAATCTACAGTGGCAACGGCTAACATGACTCTGCTCGTCAATGATGTTGAGCTGAGCATTCCTCAAGGCACGCCCGTTGCCTACCTGGCAGAACTCATTGGAGCGTTGTCATGAAACATATGCTCAGCGCACCAGAGATTTATCTGTATCGTGAGAGTGTCGATTTTAGAAAGTCCATCAATGGCCTCGCGGCGATTATCGAAAGTGACACCGATTTACCGTTGGGAAGCGGCGCACTGTTCCTGTTCACCAATAAACAGTGCGACAAAATCAAAGTGCTGTACTGGGATAAAACTGGCTTTGCGCTTTGGTATAAACGCCTTGAAAAAGCCAAGTATAAATGGCCTACAAAAGAGCAAAATGAAGTGTTTACCCTGACTCAATTCGAGCTTGATAGACTGCTTTCTGGCTTCACGATTATCGGCCATAAACCCGTTCAAATAAACGATTTCACAATGACTTAATCGATAATAAAGCCTTATCTACCAAGCGTGAATGGCATGATTTTAGTATAATAAATGCCATGAAAAAGACGCCAGATATCAACCCAGAAAGCCAAGATGTTGCCGAGCTACAAGCGATGGTGAAAGCGCTGATGGCGTCAGAAAACCAATGGAAACAAGAGCGTCAATCTCTGCTTGAGCAACTCAAACTTGCTTTCGACCGCCAGTTCGCAAAACGCTCGGAGGCGTTAAAGCCTTACGATGAATCTCAAGGTGACCTCTTCAACGAAGTGGAATGTGAAGCCGCTAAGGAAGAAGAGGTTGAGGTCACGACGACCACAACGAAGAAGCGTGGTAAACGCAAGCCACTTCCAAAGACTTTGCCTCGTGAGGTTATCGAACTTGATTTAGACGACCATGAAAAACAGTATGCATGCTGCCAACATAGTCTGCATAAAATCGGTGAAGACCGCAGTGAGAAACTTGAGTTCTCACCAGCCGTGCTCAAAGTGCTGGAATATGTTCGTCCTAAATATGCTTGTCGTCAGTGCGAGCAAACTGAAGACAACAGCCGTATCGTTCAAAAGCCAGTGCCCCAGAGCATCATCTCTAAAAGCTTTGCCACAGAAAGCTTGCTGGCCAACATCATCCTTGGTAAATATCAATACGCAATGCCACTGTACCGCCAAGAGTCGCTGTTTACTCAGTCGGGTATTGAGCTATCGCGAACTACCATGGCAAGGTGGGTTATCCAAGTCAGTGAGAAGTTCAAACCCCTCTATGCCGCCTTAAAAGAGCATCTACTTCAACAAGCGGTGGTTCAGGCAGATGAAACGCCGCTCAATGTCCTCAAAGAAGATAAACAGTGTTATATGTGGCTCTACTGCTCGGACGCAGACTCGCCCGACGCTGCACTGCCGAATGTAAAGAATATCGCCTTGTACGACTATCAAAACAGTCGCGCGAGGGCATGCCCTGTTGCCTTCTTGGGGGATTACAGTGGTTATATGCAAACCGATGGCTATGGTGCCTATGATGGTCTTCATCACGTAACCAATGTGGGTTGCTTGGCGCATGCACGGCGTAAGTTCATGGATGCTAAGAAGCTTCAAGGTAAAGGTAAGTCAGGCAAAGCAGATAAAGCGCTGGCCAAAATCCAGAAGCTCTATGGGATAGAATCGCGCTTACGCGCTTAAAAGGTGCGACGGTCGAAACACGAAAAGCAGAACGTCAACTGCATGCCAAGCCGATACTGGATGAGCTGTACGAATGGATGACGACTCAACAAGTGATAAGTTCTAGTCCATTAGGTAAAGCGATTAAGTACACGCTCGGCCAATAGCCGAAACTTATCCGCTATATCGATGACGGTCATTTATCTATCGATAATAATCGTGCTGAACGCGCAATTAAACCGCTGGTCATTGGCAGAAAAAATTGGCTCTTCTCGAACACACCAAATGGTGCTGATGCGAGCGCGATGCTTTACAGCATCGTCGAGACTGCAAAAGCCAACGGCCTTATCCTCTACGACTACATGGTCAAGTGCATGAAAGAGCTCGCGAAAGCTGAGCCTAATATCGATGCGCTCCTACCTTGGAGCTTCAAACATTAACAACATCACCCCGTGGGTTCATGGGGCGCATACATTAGAGGTATTTAACTTAACAGGTTTAACGAACACGTGTCTAAACCAATCTTTTTGCTAGTGCGATGTTACTCATTGCACTAGCTCTTCTCCACAACTTTGCAATACCTGTGATTATTCATATTTTGCTAATTTAGCAAAGGCACTGACAAATAAATGTCCAAAAGCTTGCTGGCGCAGTTCACAGACACTTGCTTTGGGTTACTCGACTCCGAGTAACTTTATTGCTATGTTTCGCAAAATATATGGAGAATCTCCTGCGCGTTATTTTTCCAGATGCCGTGCAGAGTAATGTATTGATCGGCTGGGGTAAAAATGAAAACCAAAATAATAATGTCGTTTCTACTCGCTTCATTGTGTGTCAGTGTCAGCGCCAGTACGAATGAGCCGAAATACCATTCTGCGCTAACAATCAAAACGGGATTCAGTGAAGACAGAGATAAGCCAGTAGAAGTCTATTATTGGTATCCCACAACGAACGAAAAAAACAATTTCACGTTTGGTAGGGGGAACATTTTTAAATCAGTCGAAACGCAGTTAGATGCCCCTTTAGCAAGTGGAAAATTTCCCGTTGTGCTTTTGTCGCAGGGCGGAACACGGTCAGCGTTTTCCCACAGTGGTTGGATAGCCTCGAGCCTGGCGCAACAAGGTTATGTCGTTGTGGTACCAAAGCCTCCTGCACCGAACGAAATCAATGCAGAAATGGCTGTTGATGAAATCACATTCAGAACCAGTGATTTGATGCTTGGGCTGAACGAATTAAGTTCAGTCGGGATACTGTCCGGAGGCGTAGATACTGATGCAGTGCAGGGGGTCGGCTTTTTTCTGGGCGGCACATCTATGCTGATGCTCTCCGGAGCGCAAATAAGCCCGGAGAAATATCGAACATCGTGTCACAACGCCACCAATGTAGACTGTCATTGGTTACGTGAAAATAACGTTGATATTACCAGCATCCCGGATCAAAAATTCCCCCGATTTCAGTCTGAAAACAAACTGAAATCGGTCGTCGTTATCAACCCTGAGCTAACGAAAACTTTTGTCCCTGAAACTCTGGCCTTGATGAACAATGCTATCACCGTGGTGACGCTTTCTGATCGGCTACATCCCGCACTGACACCAGCCGAATCACTTGTTGATCTTCCCAATGTGACGTTTCAAGAGATTCCTAGTGCGAGTCAGTTTAGTGCGTTCGCAGAATGTACTGAGCGTGGCATTAAAATTCTCGCATCAGAAGGGGAGGAAGCACTTTGCCAGGAGCGTGACGAGGTTTCCAGAAAGGACAATCATCAGCACATTTTGGATGTAATTCTGGCCAGGTTAACAAAGCCATAAGAGTGCAACAATGAGGAGCTTTCTTACACATTGTGTGCTTGGACCAGCAAAGCGAGAAGTAAGTTTTTGCAGGCTTATCCTTTCACCATAGTGCAAGGCCTACTAGTGACCGTGTTATTTGCTCTAACTAAGTACTTGTACCAACATTTTGAAACTTAGAAGAACACACAAAATACCAACGATTTTCTTAAGAACTTTATTTGGGAAATACTCTGCACAACGCACGCCGAGGCTAGTAGTTAAGTAGCTACTAATGGAGAAGCTGAGCATTGCAGGAAGGTATATGTATCCTAATACTAAGTTGTTCCAATCTGTGTTTCCCCATCCGTTTAACATGTAACCGAGGCTTCCTGACAGCGCGATAGGGAAACCTATCGCAGCAGAGGTACCAATAGCACGTTTTACCTCAAAATTTTGCTGGACAAGATAGGGGATGATCAACCCCGCACCGCTTATAGAGACAAGTGCTGATACAGAGCCAATCACCGAGCCTACAGTGATATTACCGATAGCCCCATGTGGGTTCGGATTGTACTCATTTTCAGTGTTGAGAAACATCTTATAAGCAACATACAACATGAATACGCTGAAAAAGCCTGCCAGATAGACTCCTTGTAGATACGATGCTACGAATGTGGCGCAAAATGTTCCGACTAGAACTCCGCTCAACATTTTTCCTACCATTGTCGAGTCTACATTCTCTTTTTTGTAGTGAGCGCGCATGCTGCCCAATGTTGTAATAATCATCGAAGCCATTGATGTCCCTAACGCAAGATGCACTACTTCCGTATCAGCTATTCCCTGTAGTGAAAATAGAAACGCAAAAATAGGGACGGCCATTCCACCACCACCCACACCAACGAGTCCAGCGAGAAAGCCAATGCCCAAGCCTGCTGTAATGTAATAGATAATAAAGATAGGTTCGTTCATGATGGTTCTGCCTTCGATAAAATGATCGTTGCTAAAATGTTACTCGAACGCTAACTTGCTATGGTAACGTTAAGAGGACAGAAAATAATGAATAATGGCCAAAATGGAATTGAGTAAATAAAGTGACAAACTCTGATTACAGCGAATGGAAAAATGGCGCCGCACTGATCGCTAAGGAGTGGCAGCATGAAAGGAGCGACTTCAACCATTTGGATCAACGGCCACATAATTGGCACAGTCATCATCGAGGCCAGTTACTGTGTATAGATGAAGGGCTAATACAGGTAAAAACCGATGAAGGAACGTGGATACTACCACCTCACCGAGCTGGTTGGATTCCCCCGGGTGCGATGCACAGTGTTTATTTTTGTGGTTCTCTGAAAGGTCGTTCATTACTGTTTACTCCAGAGAGTTGTGAGCGGTTTCCAATGAGACCTTGTGTTATCCAAATGAGCGATGTGTTGAAAGCCCTATCGGTTAGAGCATCGATATGGAGCAAAACAGACGATCTATCCATACAGTCTTTACGTATTCTCGCCGTAATATCCGATGAAATCGTCAATAGCCCTCATGAGTCACTCCACATCCCACTGCCCAGAGATCCGAGACTGCAAAAAGTTACTCAAGCAATTTTAATAGACCCAAACAGCAAGCATTCTGTAGAGCATTGGGCCAATATTGGGGCAGTCTCATCTCGGACGTTAAGACGATTGATTCGAAGTGAGTTAAACATGAGTTTTAGTGAATGGCGGCAACAAGTACTGCTAATACATTCATTAGAAATGATAGCTCGAGGGGAATCGGTGGGAGATATTGCACATGCTTTAGGTTATTCGACGCCCAGTAACTTTATTGCGATGTTTCGTCGGGTCTATGGCGATTCACCCACGCGTTACTTTTCGAGTCGTGGCATATAGTTGCCAAGAGCTTACCTAAATTAGGTTCGTTTTTATGTACTGAGGTTTACATTCATTTACTCACGCAACATAAGCAAGTGCTTCTAGCTTCTTTCTGCCCGAATGAGCTGAAATCAATTTCGAAGTGGATAATAGATTCGTCGCGAACGCTACCATCTTGGTCGTAGAGTATTGGTTACGGAAACCATTAACTCATGTTAGTGAAAGGAAATTCCTGAACCCTATAGTGCTTCTTTCACCAATCTTCTGTTTGGGCCATTATTTCTAACATCCAGACGCGAAATAGCATAAGATACACGGCCTTTACTAGCACTGAGCCACTCATCGTAATGACAGATAAAACACAGCAAGCGACATTTGCCGATCTTGGCCTGATTCCAACATTAGTCGAGCGACTAGAAGCGTTGGAATACAGCCAACCGACGCCCATTCAATCCCGTTCTATTCCTGATATCCTTGAAGGGAAAGATATTATTGGTGGTGCCAATACGGGGTCTGGTAAAACCGCTGCTTTTTCGCTGCCAATCTTGCAAAAAATTGTTCAGCAAGACGAATCAAACAATCGCCGTGGCAACTTCGTTTCCCACCTGATTTTAGTACCAACTCGTGAGTTGGCATCACAGGTGGCATATAACGTCAAATCTTACTCATACCATCTCAGAGATAAGATCAAAACGGTTGCCGTATTTGGTGGTGTATCGGTGAACCCACAAATGCTGGCGCTTCGTGGTGGCTGTGACATCATTGTTGCAACGCCGGGTCGATTACTTGATCTGGTATCCAGTAACGCGATTAAGTTGGACCAAGTAAAAACGCTTGTTCTTGACGAAGCCGACCGAATGTTGAGCCTCGGATTTACCGAAGAACTGAATAAGATTCTTGCGTTACTACCAGAGAAGAAACAGACGCTGTTATTTTCTGCTACTTTCCCTGATAAAGTCACGACGCTGGCTCAGCAGTTGCTCCGCGACCCTGTTGAAGTTCAGTTGCAGAGCGCAGAAGCCAGCACTTTGGTGCAGCGCGTGTTTAGTGTAAATAAAGGTGAGAAGACGGCGGTACTCGCGCACTTAATCAAACAGCATCAGTGGCGACAGACTTTGATTTTTGTGAATGCTAAGAATGCCTGTAACCATTTAGCTCAAAAGCTGTCAAAACGCGGTATTACCGCTGAAGTTTTCCATGGTGATAAAGGGCAGGGCGCTCGTACTCGTGTCCTTGACGGTTTTAAGTCTGGCGAGATTCAAGTTCTTATTGCCACCGATATCGCAGCACGCGGCCTTGATATTGAAAAACTTCCAGTGGTGATTAACTTCGATCTTCCGCGTAGCCCTGCTGATTATATGCATCGAATCGGTCGTAGTGGTCGTGCTGGTGAAGTAGGTTTAGGATTATCTCTTATCGATTACGACGACTACCACCATTTCAAAGTGATAGAAAAGAAAAATAAGTTCCAACTTGAACGCGAGCACGTAGTCGGTTTTGAAGTGGAAGACGATCAGAGTGAAGCCTACTTTTTACCAATGAAGCCGCGAGCGAAGCCAGCAGGTACGGGTAAAAAGAAGAAAAAGCGTAATCAATAGAAAACGTAAACTACATGTGAGTTTACTTACGGGAGTTGCTGGAGAAAGGGAATGCTCACTAGCTTGAGTCTTCGCTTCTAGCCATTCCTTTAAAGAACAATAGAGCCCTGCTGGAGCTACCAGTAGGGCTCTATTGCTTTTCAAGATAGTGTTATTGGCGACGAGCAGGGCGTCCGCGAGGTGAACGCTTTTTAAATGCAGACGCTGCTTTAGCTTGTGACTTAAGAATAGAGTCAACGGTTAGCGGCATTGGCTCTTTAGGTTCAAGGCCATGAGGGAAGGTACGAGCTCTTGGTGGTAAGTTGTATTCTTCTTCGCTCGCGCGTGGCATACGCTTAAAGCGATAAAGGTAAAAGTTTTCTAATTTTTCTCTCGCCCATTCGGTTTTCTTTAAATACTTCACGCTACTTGCAATCGAAGGCTTAGTGTTAAAGCAATTAAAACGCATTGCTGTATCTAGAATGTCCCAGCCGTAAAAATCCACTAACTCTTGCAACATAGTCTCTAGCTTTAATCCGTGCAGTGGATTGTTCTGTTGCAGCTCGATTCTCTCTTCGTCAGTCATCATTTTTAAGGGCCTTACTCATTAAAGGGCGGAGTTTAACAAAGTATACAATGTAGAGATATCTATAGTTACTTTGCGATGGATGCGAGCACAGTGCTCTCTACCTTGAAAGTATAAATCGGAATTGGCCGCTCTACTTGGCTCTCTGCTCAAAAATGACTCTTAAAAGTTCAAGCGTTCCAGCTCGATGTTAAATTATTGTGTAATAAGTGAGATTTTTGTTGTTCTTTTACTAATGTCTAATATTCCTACCCATAGCAACACATGCTTAATAAGCTCAAAATCAAAATTGGTTCATGCCGCTTTCTTAGTATGGCCTAGAAGTTTGATGTGGGTGTTGTCTCGTATTGGTCGAAGGTCTGTCTACCAAGCGAAACTCTAGTTGACGTAGTTCAACGTTGAAACATAAAAGGATGACTCAATGTCTGACAAAAGTAAGACTTTTTACAGGGATGTGCGCAAAAAACCGCATGAATTTGAAAACCGAGAAGACTTTCTAAATCATGATTTAACCGTCATGAGCTTCCGTCGCTGGGGAATTCATTTGCCCTCACGTGATTACAGTATTGAAATCGAAGACTGGGTACCTGCATTAGCAGCAACTATTGGTAAGGTGGTGATGGTCACTGCCATGGTTTCCGCTTTTGCTGCTCAGTTTGGTTTATCTCCGGAATTCATTGCAGAAAACGTGCGTTACGAATTACTTATCGCTGGAGCCCTGTTCGTCATTCTGTTTTCTGCCATCCTAAACCCGAATGCAAACTTAGCGGGCACCCATGGCCCAATGATACCGCTGATTCCTATGATTGCAGCTGCAGGAGGACACCCTCTCGCGCTAGGTTTGATGGTATGTGTTTTTGGGTTAATTCTCGCCTTAACCAAAGGTGGCTCTAAACTCATGACTCTGACTGGTATCGGGGTTCGAGGAGGGTTGTTGATCTACCTTGGTGCCGTTGGGTTGCTCGGGCAAATTAATAAGACGGAAGCGTGGGCTGCAAGTACGGACCAAGGTTACATTTCGTTTGTGGTCATAGGCCTAACCGTTATGGTTTACGCTTACTTAGCCAAGATCAATAAACGTTGGCTCGCTATCCCATTGTGCTCTGCACTCGCGGGTATTGTTGCTTATTTGATGGGCGCTGAGTTTGCCTTTACCACGGAACCGGGCCTGCCTAATTTCAGTCCATTCTACTGGTGGGGGGAAGATACAGGCTGGCAGCTAGGCTGGCCAACCCTAGAGCACTTTATTGCCGTGACTCCATTTGCTCTACTGGCAGTCGCTATGTGGTCCCCTGATTATCTCGGCCATCGTGTGTTTCAAGAACTTAACTACCCAAAAGAAGCGAAAGGTGTACTCATGGATGTCGACGACACGATGGTCGGAGCATCTGTTCGTCAGGGGGTTGGTTCACTCTTAGGGGGCGGAAACCTAGCTTCTTCTTGGGGAACGTACATGATTCCTGCCGCAATTGCCAAGCGTCCTATTCCAGGTGGCGCTCTGTTGACGGGTTTCATGTGTATTGCGGCGGCGGTAATTGGCTACCCAATGGATCTAGCAATGTGGGAACCTGTTCTGCGCGTTGCTTTGATTGTGGGTGTATTCTTACCACTCCTTGAAGCCGGTATGCAGATGATCCATAAGCATAAAGATTCACTCAGTGCAGGTATCTGTATTTTTGCCTGTGCATTCGTTAATCCAGTCTTCGGTTGGGCAATCACGATGCTGTTGGATAACCTCGGGCTTATCGGCGACCATGAGCGTGCTAACGAACTATCGCGCAAAGATAAATATCTGATTCCTGGCACTGCGTTTATCGTTTGTGCAGGCTCCCTTGCTATTGTTGGTCAGCTTCCAGGCATTCCAGCTCTTATCGGTTAATCGAATTATGCTCTAAAGGTATAGTGAGAGCAGTGAGTAAAGGGACTTGCTTCTTAAAATAGTAGACAAAAACAAAAAGCTACCTAGTACCAGGTAGCTTTTTGCATGTAGGGTTAGGCTACGGAGTTAGGCTATATGAGTGATTCAATGCCGTATTTTGCGCCGTAGTGTTCAACGACAAAATCAATGTCTTTGTCACCACGGCCTGATAAGTTGATCAAAATCGAGCCGGTTTCTCCTTGCTGTGCGAGTTTAATTGCGTAAGCGACAGCGTGTGAGGATTCAATAGCAGGGATTATTCCCTCTTCACGAGACAGCTCAAAGAAGGCATCAATCGCTTCGTCATCACTGATTGAGCCGTAATTGACACGGCCAATGTCTTTTAAGTAACTATGCTGAGGCCCAACCGATGGGTAATCCAAGCCACTTGCTACAGAGTACACTTCCTGAGGTTCGCCTTGCGCATCTTTAAGCATGTAAGACTTAAATCCGTGCATGATACCTGGCTCACCGAGTGTGAGTGTTGCAGCATGCTCGCCAACCTTTTGCAAAGAGCGGCCCGCAGGTTCAACGCCGTGAATGGCGACTTGTTCATCCTCTAAGAAAGCAGTAAATAGCCCCATCGCGTTAGAACCACCTCCAACGCATGCGACGAGATTATTGGGTAACTTACCGGTCATTTCTTTGAATTGAACTCGTGCTTCGTTACCGATAATTGATTGGAAATCTCTCACCATTTTAGGGAATGGGTGAGGGCCAACGACAGAGCCTATCGCATAAAGTTGTGTATCAGGATCTTTCAGATAAGCTTCGAATGCAGAATCTACCGCTTCTTTGAGGGTTTTGCGCCCATGAGTGGCAGGAATGACATTAGCACCAAGGATTCTCATGCGGACGACATTCGGATGTTCTTTGGCGATATCAACTTCACCCATGTAAATGTCGCATTTCAAGCCAACCAATGCCGCGGCTGTAGCAAGCGCAACACCGTGTTGTCCTGCGCCAGTTTCTGCAATTAGTTTCTTCTTACCCATCTTTTTAGCGAGAATGGCTTCTCCTAAGCAGTGGTTAATTTTATGTGCGCCAGTATGGTTTAAGTCTTCGCGCTTTAGGTAGATGTCTGCTCCGTATTTTTTAGACAAGTTTTCCGCATGGAAGATTGGGCTAGGTCGTCCAACAAAGTGCTTATACAGACGAGCGAGTTCCGCTTTAAATTCAGGATCTTTGCTGCATTCCTCATAAGCTGCGTTGATGTCATGCATGATTTGTTCAAGCTCAGGTGGAACAAAGCTACCACCGTATTCACCAAAGTATCCTTCTTCGTTGGGCATAGTGAGATCAAACGAGTTTTTCATTATTTACATCCTAGTTAACGAAAGTATTGCTACTTTTATACCCAAAATTTGGAAGAGGTTGTGTGATCAGTTGCTTAAATAACAATTGTCGATCTAGTGAACTAGTTAAAAAGTACAGCTTGGGTAGGGGATAATAGTTGTGATGTAGAATCAGGTGGTTTGAATAGGTGCAAAAAAGCCTCGAGAGATCCTAGGCTGTCATAAGAACCTCTCGAGGCAAACAGAGTGCTGGAAATACACTCTGCGATGGTGTCTGGAAACAAAAATTAGATTCGTTTCCTTTGTCAGATATTAGGGTTTTAGAATGAGTCGATGTCAGCGAAATGTCACAAGTTAATTGCGGTATTAAAAGCTTATTTTTTATTTTTGATTAATGGATTAGAAAGTAATCTAAAACAGGCTAACCTACCGCGTGTTCCGCATCTTTTAAGTTGAACATGAGCTTTCTTTGTTTCGAATCGGCGTATTTAAACAACACGTGCACTTTAGCTCCTAGAGTAAACGTGGTGCTCTGGCTGGAAATTTTTTGTTTGACTGCATCAAATTCGAATTCACCATTTTGGAAACTTGATAAAGGAATGAGACCTTCGATTCGGTTTTCCTCTAACTCAACAAATGCTCCGAAGTGTGTGAATCCAGACGCTGTCCCTATGAAGTGTTGTCCGATAAATGGCTTCATGTAATGACATTTCAGTGTTGACTCAACCTCTCAGCTAGGGATTATATGCTCGTAGTTATTAGAATTTATTGATTGAGCAGATATATTTAATTTCATTTTTTCTCTTATATTCGCCAATCGCTTTTATTTTATAAACTTTATTTTTATGAGCAAAGCATGAGGCGAAGTGATTCAGATATGAATGAGATTAATTTAATTCCAAACTGGAATTGCAAGGTAGGTTGTGTGATTACCTAAAGATGTATACCAAAGTGACTTTATTGAAAGTGATTAATGATGGTGTGGGAGAGGTAAGTGATTTGGCTATATAAACTTAGATAGAGAATAGTAAGGGCAGTAACAAGTGGAAGGGGGTTGTGGCACCAACAACATTGATGCCACACAAAGAATTACAGTGCAGTTACTTCAGCTGCTTGTAAACCTTTGTTACCTTGTTCAACAACGAACGATACTTTTTGGCCTTCAGTAAGAGTTTTGAAGCCTTCAGAAACAATAGAACGGAAGTGAACGAATACGTCATCACCGCCATTGTCTTGAGAAATAAAACCAAAACCTTTAGTTTCGTTGAACCATTTTACTGAACCAGTTAATTTATTAGACATAGATACCTCTATATTTGATTGTTTTAAATATTGAATTTTTAGCTAATATCAAGTGCTACTATATGATTTTAGAGATAACTATTTTGTCGCAGGAACGTAAACGAGGAATTCGATGTGGAACTGAGAGAAACTTTGATCTTTAATTACATTAATAGCTCTTTCCGTAAGAGCTGATGTGCAGTATACCGACAAAATTAATAAAGGCTAGCCTTTTCTTTTTTATTTTTTGAGTACACCAAGCGCATTGCTTTCAAAGCATACGCTTGGTGTATAAGACGGCGTGATGTTATAGGTGGCGTCGAGCGCTTAGTGTTTTCTGGTTGGGCCGTTACGAACGATGTCTTTACCATTGTCATATACGTGCTGCGAAACCCAGCGACCGAGGAGCAATTGGTGCTTTTCTCCTAATACGGCAACAAATGGACGGCCATCGGTATTAGAGGTGGCTAGCGCAACGCCAGTGACACCTTCAAGACCCAGAGCGCCGCTTTCTACTAAATGCAGAAATGCCTCTAACTCTTCAATCGTTTCGATTACATGGTTATCAATATTCATTGTATTCAATCTCTTCGAATTGCATTGCGGTCGCGTACTCTACCTAAGTTAAGCGTGGAAACCAAGCTTCTACGTGCGTCATGTAATGAGAGAACCTTGCCCTGCCACTAATCATCAATAAGTTAGTCTCGATAGTCCGGAACTTGCCTAGATTCAATGGGGCAGAAAACACTCTCTGGTTAGACATGAGTCACATAATGTTGTCTGGTTTATCTCATCAATACTTTTGCTATTGGATGGGGTGAAGGGGAGTGCAATAATTTGTAAAACTCTTTTCCTAAAGGCTGTTATGAAGAAAGTCCTGATTACCGGTTTTGAACCTTTTGGTGGTGACGCCATTAACCCCGCCTTAGAAGCGGTCAAGCAATTAGAGGCTGCGGCCATAAAAGGCGGTGTGATAGTTACTTGCCCAGTCCCCGTAGTTCGATATGACTCGGTGAAAGTCGTTATTGAAGCAATAGAAGCGCACCAGCCAGACTGTGTAATTACTGTAGGGCAAGCGGCCGGGCGTAGCGCGATAACCCCAGAACGTGTCGCAATTAATGTCGATGATTTTCGTATTCCAGATAACGCTGGTCATCAACCGATTGATGAACCCGTGGTGGCTGATGGTCCTGATGCTTACTTCTCGACACTGCCGATAAAGCGTATTGTTCAAACGCTGCAAAAGCAGGGGATACCTAGCCAGATTTCCAACAGTGCCGGAACATTTGTATGTAACCACCTTTTTTATGGGATCCAACATTATCTAAAAGACAAACCTATTCGTCATGGGTTTGTTCATATCCCATTATTGCCAGAACAAGCAGTAGATGGCAGTCAGCCTTCCATGTCTCTGGAGATGATAGTCGAAGGGCTAAGGCTGGTGGCGCAAGTTTGTATTGCCAATGAAAACGACATATTGGTCAGCGGCGGGTCGATTTGCTAGTAAGTGCTTTACAGTCCACTAAGTGTCTGAAAGCTAGTAATAAGTTCATCGTTTGATGTTGTAATAAATGTTAGCTTTGTCAAATTTCACAAGTAGCGAAAGGAGTAGCATTGAACAGTCAGGTTGGATGTTGTTCAAACTGGCACTCCCCTAATACAGGAGGTATTAGGGGCTACCCTTACGAAAGGCGAGTTATCATGAAAAGCAACAAAAGTAAGTTTATCGCACTTATCTCTGTCGTTGTTTTCGCATTGGCTATCGCTGCGCTTAAATTCGAAAACACACTCGGAGTTCTTCCCATCGTAGTCGCTATTATCGCGTTTTTTACTTGCGTTATTTATACCAGTAGATACCTGTCTGATATGAAGCGTTCAGAGTTGATAAGTCAACCCAAACAAGCTCGAAAAATGTGTTCCAACGCATCACGCAATGAGCTTGATGAGCGCGATAAAAAGCGTTGAAGCGAGTCACATTCTCCGTATACTTTGCTGGAGCATTAATGCACTAACGTGTCGGAGATAAGCATGTCAAATCGAGTACCAACCAACATACTGACCGGATTTTTGGGTGTCGGTAAAACGACCACGATTTTAAATCTACTGAAGAACAAACCGGAAAACGAAAACTGGGCGGTTTTGGTCAATGAATTTGGTGAGATTGGCATCGACGGTGCATTGATGACCGACCAAGGTGCGCTGATTAAAGAAGTGCCGGGTGGCTGTATGTGTTGTACGGCGGGCGTGCCAATGTCGGTCGGTATTACCGCGTTACTGCGCCAAAAACCGGACCGTTTATTGATTGAGCCGACAGGCCTTGGTCATCCAAAACAGGTTATCGCGACGCTTACCTCACAGCAGTATGAACCTTACGTTGATCTAAAAGCGACGATCGCTCTGGTTGATCCGCGTAACTTAAGTGATGAAAAATATCTTTCTAACCAAAATTTCGTGGACCAGTTAGACAGCGCAGATGTGGTTATAGGCAGTAAGGTTGACCTTTGTACCAGTCACGACATTGATGTGTTTAATGACTGGGTGACGGACCAATCTCCCTCAAAAGTATTCAGTAAGCTTATTCATGATGGTGAGTTACCGATAGAAGTCTTGGATATCGAACGGGTTTACGGCAGCGCTTCTTCCCATATCGAGTCACATCATCATGACCATGCTCACCAAGAGCCTCAATTCCAGTTGCCGCCAGGTGAAGCCTTTGTGCGTAAAGAGAACAAAGGGCAAGGGTATTTTAGTTGCGGGTGGTTGTTTGGGGCAGAGTACACGTTTGATTTTGATAAACTCTTCTCAATGCTTTCGGACTTAACGGCTGAACGTGTTAAAGCAGTGGTCAATACGGATCAAGGTTGTTACGCGTTTAATGTTGCCAACAGAGTCGTGTCGGTGAATGAAATCAGCTTAGAAGGCTTTGAATCACGATTAGAAGTGATAGATTCTCAGCTGTTGCCATGGGATGAGCTTGAGCGAATTCTCCTTCAGTTATCTGGCATCAAACATTAAATCGCGCAAAGGTTAAACGAAAACGGTGAACCACTAATATATCTGTGCTCACCGTTTTTTCTTTTGTAGGATTTCAATGAGAAAAGTGAGATAAATCACTCAAATTCGGGTATAGTGCACGGCTAAATTTTTAAAGCTATTTTTAGTGGTTTGTTTAAGGAATACGCTCAATGTCATTTTCATCTCAAGGTTTTGCGCCAGAAGTGGTTAAAGCACTGGCAGAATGCGGTTATGAAAAGTTAACGCCAATTCAACAGAAGGCGATTCCAATGGCTCGCAAAGGCCATGATATTTTCGCTACAGCACAAACAGGTACTGGTAAAACGGCTGCGTTTTCTCTGCCTATGATTCAGCAGCTGCTAGACAGTAACCGTAGCGCTTCTCGTAAGACTGCTCGCGCACTTATCTTGGCTCCAACTCGTGAGCTTGCTGAACAAATTGCTGACAACATCAAAGCTTACACGAAGTACACGAACCTGTCGGTGGCTGCGATTTTCGGTGGCCGTAAAATGTCTTCTCAAGTAACGGCATTAGAAAACGGTGTAGATATCCTAGTGGCTACACCTGGTCGATTGGAAGAGCACATTGAACAAGGTAATGTCTCGGTCGCACACTTAGAGTTTTTAGTGTTTGATGAAGCAGACCGTATCTTGGATATGGGCTTTATTCATGCAGTTCGTAAGATCATGCTGGATGTGGATACAGACCCACAAATCATGATGTTTTCGGCAACGACTTCGAGCCAACTAAATCTGTTAGCAAAAGATATCCTGCGTAAGCCTAAGCGTATTGAAGTTGAGCGAGCGAATACGACAGCACAGACAGTTGCTCACGTGTTATATCCAGTTGATCAAGAGCGAAAAACGGAACTGCTTTCGGAGCTGATTGGTCGTAAGAACTGGAAACAAGTGTTGGTATTTGTGAACTACAAAGAGACCGCAAACGAAGTGGTAAAAGAGCTGAAACTTGATGGTATCAAAGCGGTGGTTTGTCATGGTGACCGTGCTCAAAGCGCTCGTCGTCGTGCGCTAGAAGAGTTTAAGTCCGGTAAAGCACGTGTCATGGTGGCTACCGATGTCGCTGCTCGAGGTCTAGATATTGAAGATTTACCTCACGTTGTGAACTATGACATGCCTTTCCTAGCGGAAGATTACGTTCACCGAATTGGTCGTACAGGCCGTGCAGGTAAACAAGGTCATGCCGTTTCATTTGTAAATCGAGATGAAGAACTCACGGTTGTTCAGGTTGAAAATCTAATCCAGCAGCGAATTCGCCGTATTGAGCTTGCTGGCTATGAACCAAAACAGCGTGAATCTTACATTGAAAAGCTGCACTCAAAACCAGCATTCAAGAATCGTCAAGGTCGTCGTAATAATCCGAACCAGTCGGCAACAGACCAAGGGTCGGCAGAGCGTCGTCTTGCTATGGTGAAGCGCCTGAAAGCGCGTCGTGGCGCAAAGTAAATTACACAGTCTGTGTGAAAAGAGCCCCTCAATTGAGGGGCTTTTTTTGTTTTGTCGTTTCGCGTTAATTTAGGCCAAGCATATTTGGCTCACCACGATAAATAATGCGATCGTTTCCTCGGTGAATACCAAACGTAACTGTAACAGGTGGATTTTCCTCTTCACTTGTCGTGTTATCCCAATCGTATTTCAGCCAAGGGATGCGATTACCTGAGCCGTCTAAATCCAGGTGGAATTGTATTTGCTCGCGTGCTGAGTCAATTTGGCTTGCAACGATATCGGTCATTCTGCCAATACTCATCGTTCCAACGCCAGAAAGCAGGGCGTTGTTTGCTGGCGCATGAGACCAAATTGGCGTGCTGAAGTAATATTCACCACTCGCCGTTGTTGAGCTGTCATCGAAGTTAGTCGTAAATCGACCGTTTTGCCAAGTTTCTACAGCAAGTGGCACTTTGATCACCATGCCTTGGTTGCCACCTACATCTTGAAAGTTCAAACGACCGAATCGAATGTCCGGTTGTTGAGTGAGCATTTCGCTGTTATCAAAGAAATTTACCTCATCAACGGCTTTAGTCGTGACTATACCTATTTTGCTGCTGTCACTGTTAGTCCCTTTATTAAATGGGCCATCAGGATATTGCTTATCTGTCGTGTTCTTTTTCCAGCATGGGCTATTGTTACAAGTCGCATTGGTCGAGGGCTTCTCTATAACAAACGTTCCAACACTCGCGCTACCCAGTAGTTTCCAGTCTACCTTCTTAGGCTTAGGCGGCAAAAACCGATCGGAGTATGAGCTTAGCTCGCCTAAATCGAAATGTTGTTGAAGGTTAGACGAAAAGTGGACGTAATTCTTCACGTTTTCCTTATTCGCATTGAGTGCGACAATATCGTAAGTGACTTTCTCAAAAGGTTGATTCATGTAAGCAAAAGTTTGGCCATGTGGGTAGTGCCATTCTTGGTCTTGCACTTGAAAATATTTTGGGTAAAAACGACCAACGTAACGATAGCCTTCGTTCACAGTCATACCTAGATATTTACTTTCTAGGTTTGCTTTTACTCTCAAGCTCCCGACTTCTTCCCAATATAATCCATTAAAGACGAATTGATCATTCTTGGCTGAATTATGCGCCTGAGCTAGCGAGTCACTACTTTTTAGCAATTTTGAGGTTTGGTTCGCTGTCTCTGATGGCGTATGTTGCTCACTCGACAAGACAACGGATGCTGCTGGAGCGTCATCAAGCGTAAAATTACGGGTGATAGAAGCATCACAATAGCGTGCTGATTCAACAGACCCACTCACAGAGCCGTCAGGTTGCCAAATGATTGGTTTCACCGTTAGAGAGAAAAGTTCTCCGGCAGCAAGAAACCCTTCTCCTTGTTCAGAGGTGCCAGAAGGCAAAGCACGTTGGTTGTCACAAATAGCGAGTGTCCATGGTCGCGAGTGCACATTAAATGTCCCTTTCACTTCCACTTTGCCTTCTTCTGGACATTCTTCAAATCCCTCACATTCAAAATGATCGGACAATGTCACTTCAAATATGCCGGACTCGTTCGTGATAAGACCATGTTCAGACAAGCCGTCTTTAAATTCCGCTGAATAGCTAAAGTTTCCTTCACTTCCTCCTAATGGTTGAACCAATGGATGAAAAATCTTAGGCGTACCATTGTAGTTGCTTGCCACTACAGGTTCGCCGGTGGAGGCACAAGCAAGCAATCGCGTATGCACGTTTTCTGGTTTACCTGCAATAACGCGTATTATATTTAAAGTTGCGCTTTTCGTCTTTGAGTAGGCCTCAAACATAAATGGCGTAAACATAAAGCTAACCGTTTGATGCTTGCTCGTGTCTTTCGCCATAGTGAAAGTTAGTGTGTAGTTGGTATCTAACGAGATCGTATCAATATTATTCGGAACCACTCGAACAACAAGTTCACCATTCTCGTCAGATATAAATTGGTTGGCTCCTAATGTCTGCTGACCTTTAACCACCTCTAAAGTGAACAAGTCAGGGTGTGATAGGACAGCACTGACTTCTGCGCTTACAACTTCTCCATTATTGGTTGTTGTTGCTGTAAATTGCGGAAGATCGTCGCCGCACATCAGTGCCATGTTGTCCGATGGTGTGACGCTGAGGTTTAAGTCGTTCTCCGATGGAGGCTGCATGCTGCAATTCGGAACATCTTGAGGGGTGATTGGACAGACTTGGGAAGAGTAGTGACAATCAGCCTCGCCCAATCCACAGTATTGCGTGTATTTGTTGTCTTGTGCTTTCGTTTGTGCACTTCCTGGCGTTTGTTGGATTTCACCACAAACTTGACTAGGCTGATTTGGAGCGTTGTTGAAGTTCAATGTTTGGAAGTATTTAATTGCTGCGGTGGAACTATAGAATGAGCCACTTAATGTAGCTGACGATCCTACAGATTCAGCCGTACCATAGATCGACATATCTTTTATAATCAGAGATTTGTGCGCAGAAACATCACCGACGACAAAATGGTCTTGTAAAGGATGGTTTGTTTTTAGGTGTAGTGTTTCGCCTTGTGATTCGACCTTACCACAGATGTTTGTATTAAATATATTGGTCGTGCTGTGAGTCAAAATGTCACCAATAATGGTGTTGTACTCACCATTAATATGAAGGGCCTCACCTGTTAGCTCTATATCCCCATCGATGAGAACGTTATGCAGCTTTGTTGGATAAGCCGATAGAAGATCACCATAGATAACAGTGTGCTTGTTTTGGTAATCGTCGAGGTTTGATGCTTTCTCATTGTTAACCGTTAATCCGGTAGCGAGGGCGTGTAGAGAGATACGTTTATTGGGTTCACCAATTGTATTATTCCCCTCTAACACAATTCCATAATCTGCTTTTAATGTTATCTCTTTTTCCGGTAATGAGGAGACAATTTTATCACCAGCGGGTAGGACTAGTTTCCCTGTACAGAGATAAGTCGTGCCATCGCTTTCGATACTAAAACTCTTGTGTGAGCAAAGTTGACCTAACTCAGATAGATCTTTTACGTCATAAGTGGTGGCGTGTGAGGTTAGCGGTAAAAAAAGAACCGCAGTGAAAATACTGCAAAGACGCATCATCAAATGTCCTAATGAGTGGAACAAGATGGCATCAAGCGAGCGTGAGCAAATGCTCACTGAAATTGGAATAGCTGCGGTACTTTTTTGTTCTGAAGCCGCTTAGTTATTGAACTTTGGTTATTTTTTATTTCGTATGTCATACCAAAGTTTAGCGGCCTTATTACAACGTAAGTGTCAGGTTAGTTCAAGAGGCAAGTGTGATGTGTGTCGATTTATATGTGTAACTATTTGTTAGTTAAGGATAATAAGTAAGCATGTTGGTTCAGAATCAGGAAGGACGCGATCCTGATTCTGAACGTTTACAACGCTAGGCAGCGTGAACGATGAGTGGAGCCATCTGATATAACTCTTCTAGTATGGCTTTCGTTTGTCTCGAATACACCAGACAATCTCGATCTCCAACGAGCTGAATTGCTCTCACTTTACCTGCAACCAAACATTGCCTAATCGTGCGTAGAACCATTTGGATATCAATTTCTGACGCGCCATCAAGGCTGTTTTTGGTTTTTAGAGATCCAAGGTCGATACTAATGATTATTTGGTCGCAGTGGTCTAGGTAATTGCCGATCTGTTGCTTAACATTATTGCGATGACGAAAAGAAAACTCTTTATCGGTTACCCAGTCACAACCTTGATCCTCCGCGTATTCCCACGTTTCTTGCTTTGTATCTTGTTCGCTAACACCAGCAAAAAATAATCGCACGTTTTGATAGCGAGAAAGAGCAAAATGGAATGCCGAGCCTAAACGTGGTTCAAGTGTTGGTTTCAAGTTCATGTCATGTCCAATATTTACCACACCCACTTCGTCTCGATAGGACACGACCACAGGTAACATGGACAAGATTGCCTCGGTACAGTTAGTTACTAAAACAGGAATTGAGTGGCGAGAAAGCGAAAGGCTTAACGCTTCTTGAAACTCGCCATTCTCCAGTTTGTCGTGGTTGAAGTGCCCATAGTTTTCAGCGGTTTCATGATCATGTTGTTGGTAAAGCCAATCACTAGCATTTTCCAAATTTTGGTCAGCTAATTCAAACGCACCCTTCGACATAGGAGGTAAATACTCGCACACTGTCATAAAAGAAAAAGGGTAATGTTGCGGCTGTTTCACTGTGTGATGGAGTTTATAGCGTTTGAAAAAGCTTAACATGATGAATTACCTTTCTGGTGGTAGTGCCCTTGCCGCTTGCAGTACATGTAAAATAATGCGCTGCTTATCCTTTTCGACTCGGTGGGCCGGAGCCATCACCGAGACTGCGCCAATCAGTTTGCTTCCTTTCATTACCGGTGCGCTAATACCTGAAACACCAGGGTCAATCTCAGAAGTACTGACGGCATATCCGTGTTTACGGATGGTTGTGAGCTCTTTTTCCCACTCGTCACGTCGGTGATCTTGATTAAAATATCTCAAGATTTTCTCGCATCGACTTTGAGGCATAAAAGCGAGCATCACTTTAGATGAGGCACCGCGCAGCAGAGGTTGACTTTGACCCTGGACGAAGCTGCAACGCAGCGCCTGCATACTTTCTTTCTGTCTGACACAAAGCGCACGATAACCCGCTGGTACCATATAAGCGGCCATTTCCCCGGTTTGTTGTACCAACCTAGCCAGTATGGTTTCGACCATGTCGAGCCCATGTTGCGCGGTCTCATAGCTGTGCATGAGTAATAATGCCGCCGGACCAACGACAAATGTCTTGTCGTGAACGCTTTCTTCGATCAAGTTCCATTCTTTAAGCAGTTTTAAGTGTCGGTAAAGGCTGCTTAAAGGAACGTTCAATTGCTCGCTTAGCGTTTTCGCAGAAACTGGGAACGGACTAACTGCAACTTGCATTAACAACTGCAGTGATTTTTCGTTTACCTGGTTAGCATTAGCTTTGTTTGTCGTCATGAGAGTGTTGTAACGTGTTGTAGGAGTTACGACAAATATAATTCTTAATCACTGAGAAAAGAAAAATAATTTTAATGGGTAATTCTTACATGATGAGAAACAGACAGGTAAAGACTTTCGCAAGTACCGATAGACATAACATGGTGTCGAATTAAAGTCTCAGGTTTGAGGCGCTTGATACTAAATTGGAACAGGAGTGAATAAGACATTGTTTAGTTTGCGGTATTACTCAGCGTTTCGCATACTGAGTTAATCCAAACAAATAATGTTAAAAAACGTGAGTTGCTAGCGGGTATCGGAATCGAGATACCATCTCAGTAAATCGGTTTTATAAAAGGTTACTTTTATATGCTGAATAAGGCGATTTTTAAAAAAGCCATCATTTTCCTTCTGCCTATTCCCTTGGTTATTGGAGAGGTTTTGTATTTAGCTCGTGAAAGCGTGCAAAACAATCTCAATCATTTATTAGAAAAAAATGTGCAAATTGCAGATGAAATTTTATTCCAAATAGAGACAGAAAACCGCACGGCGCTGCTACACCCTGAACGATGTGAAGAGCTCCAGCAAAGCTTAATGTTTGAACGAGATATTGAAGAAATGCTCATTGTGAAAGAGGGAGTCATTACTTGTTCTTCGAAATTGGGAAGTATCTCTAAACCGTTAGCTGAGCACATCGCCTTTCCCAAGGGACAAACGCTAGCGCTTGGTAGTGTTGATAGCTTGTACGATCAGTTCTTGCTAGTGGTAACGGAAGGAGAGCGGGGTTATCAAGCCGTAACGATTATCGATCATGACTACTTTAATGCGACAATAGGGTTTAACAACGATTTACGCCTAAAACGCTCTGCGCTGTTTATCCATGATCAAGTTTCACCAGAAGGAGCATTAAGAGCGGGAAGTAATCCTATCGGTATCAAATCGTCGCAAATGTTTGAGTATGAAGCTTTGAGCGAAGCCAGCGATCTTTTCGTCAAACAGAGAACACTTTCCTATTTTTTGTACTCAATTCCAATTATTTTCGTTATCTACCTTTGCTTGTATGCGTTGAATAAGTTTATTGATCCCCATCGCAATTTGATACTGGATCTTAAAAGAGCGATAAAAAGAGGAGAGTTGACCCTGTATTACCAACCGCAAGTTAACGTTGATACCGGTCAGTTATTCGGGTTTGAAGCGCTAGTGCGATGGGAGCATCAAAGTAAGGGGTTCATTTCTCCGGATGAGTTTGTCCCTGCGGCAGAGCAAAGTGGATTGGTTTTTTTACTTACTGATTTCGTTCTGGATAAAGCGGCAGAGGACTTCAGTAAATTAGGCTTTGATCAGCCTGTCCACCTTGGTATTAACGTGCCGCCTGGTTATTTAGTCGGACCAAACGCGATCAGAAAAATTCAATTGCTCGACAGACAGTTGAGCCGAAACAAAGTCTCATTAGGGGTAGAGATAACGGAGCGTCAGCTCATTGATTCAGAGGCGAGAAAATGCATTGCAGCGCTGCGAGTGCATGGTATTGATGTGCTGATCGATGATTTTGGAACTGGCCAAACCTCGTTAGCATTTCTACAGCACATGCGCATAGATTACTTAAAAATCGATAAGTGTTTTGTCGAAACTATTGGTATTCCTAGCCTTAGTGCTTCTGTCTTAAAAGCGATGGTTCACTTCGCGGAAGAATTACAAGTACAATTGATCGCTGAAGGCGTGGAAACCATAGCGCAAGCTGAACACTTAAAGCAGATGGGAGTGAGATATCATCAGGGATACCTGTACTCCAAACCATTACCTTATGAGCAGCTTGCGCAGCGAAGTCATTATGATTGGTAGACGTTAGCTCTATAACACTGAGCATTTTCATCAAACACAAACTCTAACTCATTTTTGATGCTATCTAAGCGGTCTTCTTGGTAGTGAGACACATACAATAGTTGGCTTAAATTCTCTCTAGCGATGAGTTCAAGTGTGTTCTTAACTAACCGTCTACCCAAAAAATCTAACCCTTGATACGGCTCGTCCAAAATCAATAATGTGGGTTGTTTCACGATGGCTCTTGCAATCAGTAACAGTCGCTGCTGGCCGTACTCTAATTGCTTAAATGAGGTTTTTTTGTACTGGCTCATATGTAAGATATCGAGCCACTCGTTTGCAATATCCATTTCTTTGCGAGTTGGCTGGTTATACAACCCAATCGAATCGTAAAATCCTGACAAAATGACTTCTAATGCGCTGCAATTGACTCGATATTGGAGGTGTAGCGCTGAAGACACCATACCGATATGCTGCTTAATTTCCCAGATTGTCTCGCCAGTACCACGCTTTTTACCAAAAATATCAATGTCATTGCTGTAGCATTGCGGATGATCGCCAAAGATCAATCCAAGTAAGGTACTCTTTCCACAACCATTTGGGCCTTTGACCTGCCAATGTTGGCCCTTGTCTATGCGCCAGTTCAAGTCAGTAAAAATCTTCTTATCGGTGTATTCAACAGTCCCATTCTTTAGTTCAAATATTGGGTTGTTGAATGGTGTCGAGTGCTGATGCTGACGTATCAAGCTCATCATTTCTTCACTCTGTTGCTTTGACTGAGATTTAATTTGTCCAATGATTGGATGATTATCCCAACTGGACTTATCCATTGTACTATCAAGCTTTCCTGCACTGAAAAGCGCGATGCTATTGATCCACTCAGGCATGTCAGATTCGCGAGAGAAGGTTATGAGTAGTTGCACATTTTGAGAAAGCGAGTGTAAATAGCGAGCGAGAGCAGCTCGGTGCGCAATATCTAAGCCAGTAAATGGATTATCGAGTAATACTAAGTCAGGTTGTGTGGCTAAAGCTCGGGCGAGCATTACTCTTCTGGTTTCTCCGGTAGAGAGAACACGGAAGCCACTATCTCTAAGATGACTTAGGTCGAGATCATTAACTAGCTGTTCAGTTAAGTTAGTGTCTTGGCTCTGTTCTAGGATTAATGAATAAACAGTGCTTCCTTGGTCGATACGATCAAGAAAATCCGTATCATCTTTTTCTAATTCTCTTTCCAGTAATCGCTGTTGCTCTGATAACGACACTTGCGCAACGGACAGCCCATTTAGCTCAATTTCCCCACTATTTGGTGATATTTCATCACAAATAAGGTCTCCAAGCAGAGAGCCAATATCTCCATCCGCGCTGAATATCCCCCAAGACTGCTGAGTGTTAATTTTCCAATCGTCAATAAACAAGTGTGTCGTGTTTCTCTTAGCTGCAAGCTGACGAAAGTGAATAGTCATTGCGTTTGTCTTCCTTGTTTTCGTTTTAGTGGATTACTTATAACAATTTACGAACTCAGTACGGAAGCGCTTTTGTGTATTAATTTTGAACAGTGCTCAGTCTTGTGCATATTAACGAAGCCTTGTATTAGAGGATAAAAATGCGACTAGAGTCATTAAGTAACAAGTAAACTTGTCAATAATTTTGTTTTATTTTTGAATCAACCTATCATTATGCATGTATATGTTATGCTGATAAATTCATATTTGCCGTTTGTTAATTAATCAATGTAAGGACACATGTTTATGAGTGAAACGGAATACGATTACCCCTCGAGTTACAGCCTAGTTTCCATTACCGATACCTCCAGTTACATCAAATATGCCAGTGAAAACTTTAATGAAGTCGCGGGGTTTGATGAAGGGGAGCTTATCGGTAAACCCCACAATGTTGTGCGTCATCCTGATATGCCAAAACAGGCTTTTAAAGATTTATGGACTCACCTGAAAACTGGCAAACACTGGATGGGAATGGTCAAAAATCGACGTAAAAACGGCGGCTATTATTGGGTTGACGCGTTTGCTTCTCCTATAAAATCTAATGGTGAAGTTGTGGAATACCAATCAGTGAGATTTAAACCTGAGCGTATACACATCCAGCGAGCGGAAAAAGCGTATTCGAAGCTTCGAAATAATCGTAAGCCGTGGAAAATGTATCTTCCTCGTACACGTTTGTGGATGAGATCGGCCTTCTTCCTTTTAATTTCAAACCTTATTGGCTTACTCATTCTACAAATGAATCAATCACCAGTGATAGCGTTTGGCGTTGTTGCGTTACTTTCCGTTTTCTCTATTTATGTATTAACCAGACCAGTTGAGAAGCTCGCTAAACAGGCTAGGCAAGACTTCAACAATCCACTCATGGAATATATTTATTGCGGAAGAATCAACGATCTGGCTGAGATTGAGCTGGGTATGAAGATGCGTAAGCAATTTGCCAATGCGCTACTGGGGCGCGTTGGCGTGTCTGTAAAAGACTCTTGCGAAGAAACGCGCGCAAGTGCTAACAGTGCTGCGACAAATAGCCAGCAAGTGACGGAGAACTTAAGCGCACAGAAAGTGGAGATTGACTCGGTCGCAACAGCGGTCAACGAGATGCAAGCCTCTTCATCTGAGATATCAAATAATGCTCAAGCGACCGCCGAGGCTACGTTAGAAGCGCAAAATACGATGATAGACAGCCGTAGCGTTATCGATAATGTTAACCAATCGGTTTTAGAGTTGGTTGATGAGCTCGGCGAAATATCTAAAGTGGTCATACGTTTGAACCAACAAACCGAGCAAATTGGAACCGTTGTTGAAGTCATCAACGGTATTGCCGAACAAACTAATTTATTAGCGTTGAACGCTGCAATTGAAGCCGCGAGGGCAGGCGAACAAGGCAGAGGGTTTGCCGTTGTAGCAGATGAAGTGAGAACCTTAGCTAAAAGAACTCAGGAATCGACAACAGAGATTAAATCGGCCATTGAAGGAATTCAAAATGGGAGCAAATCAGCGGTTTCTGCGTTAGAGAAAGGTAACGAAATGTCGACCGGAACGGTAACATTGTTAGGTACTGCTTTGGATAGCATTCAACAACTGGAATCCCTTGTTCAAGACGTTGTCGAACGAAACCAACAAATTGCGGTCGCGATAGAAGAGCAGGTTTATGTAACGGATGAAATAAATGAAAACATCCAGTCGCTTAATTTAAAGTACAGTGAATCGTATGAACTGATGACTGAAACGAATCATATGAACACCAAAGTGCAAAATTGCACCAATGACCTGTCTGAAATGATTAAAAAGTTTGCTTAAACTTTAGAAAATCGAAGTTAAAAGCCCGCTAAACATTAGCGGGCTTTTAACTGGAATATAGTGAAGTGCTGGATTCGTTTACGAGCGAGGATTTCTAAATCTCGTCTTTGTAAGAGCTAAAACGACGAAAGCTCGCAATAAATGCGAGCTCTCTAAATAAGTGGCGGAGAGATAGGGATTTGAACCCTAGATACGCTATTAACGTATGCCGGTTTTCAAGACCGGTGCTTTCAACCACTCAGCCATCTCTCCGTTGTGGGCGGTATAATAAGGAGCATAGTCCGACTTGTAAAGTGCTGAATTATAATAGAAGTACTGTTTGCTTGTTTTATGATCACTGATGTGATGTTGGACAGTTTGAAAGCGGAGTGAAAAAGGGACAAAAAGTACCAATTTATAGAGTTTTTACTTTATATTGGCGCACGTCAATAAAATGGTGTTTTATTGTTATCTTGCTGATATATAAGATATAACATGCTTTTAGGGTACATGTGTTCGCCCGAAAGTATTTGCAAGACTTTGTGAACTAATTCAAAATTAACTGGTATAGCCAGTTGTGCTTAGAATTCTTAAGGGTGTTTATGAAGGTCACAAATCTATTTAAAGACAAAGTTGATGCGATTTCTGCTCATCAATCCGAGTTTATGAATTGGATGTCTCCAACGTTACGCGATTATTGGAGTGACTTTTTGGGGAAAGCTCAAAATAGCTTTCTTTTCTCAAAAGTTCGTGATCACCAGCAGCCAGCCGTCAACGAAGAAGTTGCACCTCAACCTGCACCGATCGTAATGGCACCAGAGGCTCAAAAGCTTTATGACGAGTTAAGTGAAAAAATTGGCGAAGTTATTCACACTGGTGATTGGGTTCATGTGTCTCAAGAACGTATTAACCAATTTGGTGCGGTAACGGAAGACATGCAATGGATTCATACTGATCCAGAGCGTGCTTCAACTGAATCTCCATTTAAGACAACTATCGCTCATGGCTTTTTAACATTAGCATTGCTGCCTAAACTGACGGATTCAGTTGATCCAGAAAAGCCAATGTTCCCAACAGCTAAAATGGTAGTTAACTTGGGTTTAAACCAAGTTCGTTTCCCTTACCCTGTCAAAGCGGGCAATAATGTTCGTGCAGTCAGCACGTTAACAAAAGTAACGCCAATCAAAAAAGGTTTGGAGATTGAGCGCGAAATTAAAGTGGAAATTGAAGGTATTCGTCGACCTGGTGCGGTTGTGGTCTCTGTAATTCAACTGCATTTCTAATTCCGAAACCGGAGAGAACACTACATAGGAAAAGAGAGCATCAAGGTGCTCTCTTTTTTATTTTTACTGATTAAAGTTTTTTACTGGCGTATAACCGTAATCTGCAATCGCTTTTTGTCCCTGCTCTGAACGAAGGAAAGCGATAAAACCTTTACCTGCATCGCTAATCTTATCTACTTTGTATAGCACTAGGAATGGTCGCGCCAATTTGTACTTATGATTGCTAATGTTTGTCGAGGTTGGGTCAATACCATCTAACTGAATCGCCTTGATCGAGCGATCTACTGACCCTACAGAGATAAAACCAATGGCGCGAGTGTTATGGTTAACAATGGTTTTTACCATGCTGTTGCTGTTTACAACCAAGTTGTTTGGGCTGATATCCGAGACGAGGCGATCATTAACGATTTTGGTCAGTCCCAGCAAGCTTTCGAAGCTGTAACGTGAACCTGAAGACGCTTCTCTAGTAACCACCGCGATAGGCTGATCTGCGCCCCCGACCTCTTTCCAATTCTTAATCTTACCTTTGTAAATATCAAACAGCTGTTGCTGAGAAAGGTTTTCTACAGAGTTGGTACGGTTTACAACAACAGCGAGGCCATCATAAGCGATAGGGTATACATTGAGATCTTCACCTTTTTCGCTTTCAGTCAGATAGCGAGAGCTCATGCCTATTTCGGCTACTCCTTTATTGACCATGGTGATACCAGCACTCGAACCAATGCCCTGAACAGCAACGTAATCGTCTGGGTGTGTTTTGTTGTATTCCTCAGCAAGTACATCCATCACGCGAGCAACCGACGTTGACCCTGAGATGTTGATTTCTTTTGCAATGGTAGGGAGGGAGACTGCTATGGCCAATAAAGTCGCCACAGTAAAACGTAACATATTAAACTCCATATACGGGATAAAGCAGAGTTTATGATATTGCGTTCAGGTTACACTTTTGTGAACTGTTAGCGCTAAACAGGGGAATTGTTTCTAGTCAAGAGGTGATGGAGCTAGCGTTTCCAAGTGGATTGAGATGATAATCTGGGCAAATGATAATATAGCTATCTTATACTTGAGTTAGGTAGATAACTACCATCGGTGATGATGTAAAGGTTATATACTAGGATCGACAGCTCTAACTATCATCCATCGGGAGAACGTTGATGTCAGTGTCCCAAATGGCGACAAGTCGTTTATACAAATCAGTTCAATCGCTCTGCTCTGCGCGTAATGCTAACTTGCCTGTCGAACAGGGCAAGTGCCTCTATGAGCTAGTAGAAAATGGCGTTGAGCTTCATCGGGCGCATTTTCTCCTCGACTCCCAGCATAGCGAGTATACTTCTCCCGTCGCGAAGATCATGTTTGATGAGGACAACCAACTTTGGTATTTCTATGTTCCCACATATCACAACGAGCTGTTAAGGTGGGTGCCTTATAAGCCACTTCCATTTAGCCGAATGCTTGAGGACTTACTCAACGAATTGGAGCGTGATCCTCAAGCGTGTTTTTGGGAATAGGGTGAGCCCAACGGATGCGAATGCCGACATGATTTATACTTTAGGCTTAACGACTTGGTTTCTAAAGTCTTTGGGGGTCATGTTGTAAACGGATTTAAATGCTGTACTGAAATGCGCTGCACTTTTAAAACCAGACTCAAACGCTATTTCTGTTATTGATTTTTCTGACTTGCGCAGTTGGGTTGCTGCGAAGTTTATCCGTTTCACCTTTAATATCTGAGAAAACGAAAGATCATCTGCGGCGAGGCGACGTTTCAAGGTCGCGATGGACATGCTCATATGAGCCGCTAAGCCTTCTAGCGTGATGTCTTTTTCAATATTACCCTCAATGTACTTAATGGCTTTTTGAGAGTCGCTCAGGCTACTTGCATCATCTATGATAGATAGGATGTTTGGCTCTACCTCAACCATCAACGACAGCAATGCCATTGCGATATGGCTTTGTGTGTAGTCTGGAGCGTTGCGACTCGCTAACTTAACCAACATGTCCTTCAATTGTGCTACTTCGCTACCGGATTGCGTCGAAAAAGGATAGAAGCGCCTTTCTTCCGTTTTGGAACGTAGCATCGGGTGCGCTTTCTTAAAGTCACAGAATATGTTTGGGTTGAAGACCAAAGCCAGTGCTTTAAAGCCACCGTCACTAGAGACGGCCTCTGCACTGCTCAGATCTGCGGAGTTATAGAGTGTGAAATCTCCGGCTTTAAGTTCAAATTGCTCACCATTAGGTTGATGAACTAATAGGGCACCTTCTTCAACAATATATAACCCATTATGTGTTGCAGTGTAACGCTCACTTTTGCGCGCAGTGAAGTGATTAAAGCGAATGATCTCAATGTTCGGCATACTCGTTCTTATCGTTTTACATAACAAATAAAAAAGGCGCTCAATAGAGCGCCTTTTAACTTCATTCGGTATTATTCACTTACAGTCTGTTCTGTTTGTGCTGCTGGTTGTTCAGCGAATACCTGGGTTGGCTTTGCAACTAAACTGCGGTTTTCTTGGTTTACGTCCGTAAGGACAATTTCCAATGTATCCCCAAGTTTGTATACGACCTCTTTATCGATAGAGATGGTACCGTTGTCGCCATTGCACTCAATTCTTTCTTTATTATCAAGAATTAGTGCACCAGGAATAAAGGCTGCTGCGCCATTTTCGAGAAGTCGGACACGTGCGCCTGCACGATTAATATCGAAAATCTCACCTGTGAAACAAGTTTTCTTGCTCGGCTCATCAGCAAGCGTGCGTGCATATAGCCAATCTGAGACATTTCGCTCAGCGATTTTATGATGTTTACGATGTAGAGCTAGCTCTTCGCCTACTTGGTCATCTGGTTTTTGTACAGGTTCTTTACCAAGGATGACGGCCTTCAACATACGGTGGTTGATCATATCACCGTATTTACGAATTGGTGATGTCCAAGTTGCATAGATGTCTAAACCCATTGCATAATGAGGCAGAGGCTGATTACCCACTTCGCTGTATGCTTGGAACTTACGAATACGGTTATCTAGATAAGACGTTTCTTGAGCAGCCAACCAGCGGCGCAACGCAGCAAAGCCTTCTAGCGTAGCAATAGACTCCGCTGTGAACTCCAACTGGCCTTCTGGATTGACAAGTTGAACCACTTCTTCAATCTTCTCGTTCTTGATACCTGCATGCGTATTGAAGACACCTGTTTCAAATTTATCGCGTAATGTACGACCTGCACAGATGTTTGCGGTAATCATGGATTCTTCAACAAGGCGGTTTGCACTGCGGCGCATGTCAGCGTGGATAGCGATTACATCGTTATCTTCACTGAGCTCAAAACGGTAGTCAGGACGATCAGGGAAGACCACTGCGTTTTTCTCACGCCATTCAGCGCGAGCAAGAGAGAACTCATAAAGATCACGAACGATGGTCGCGATCTCTTCAGATGGCGTCCATGCTTCAGAGCTGCCGTTTTCTAACCAATCAGACACGTGATCGTATGCTAGGCGTGCATGTGATTTGATGTTTGCCGCGAAGAATTTAATATCGTCGCCAATCACACCATCTTTACTTACCGTTACGGTACAGCAAATAGCAGGGCGGGTTTCACCTTCAATCAGAGAACATAGGTTGTCCGCTAAATCGCGAGGTAGCATCGGGATGTTGCGTCCTGGAAGATAGATAGTATAGCCACGCTCACGCGCTACTTTATCCATTTCATCTTCAGGTGTGATGTAAGCGGTTGGGTCCGCAATAGCGATGGTGAGTTCGAAATCGCCAGATACGGTTTTCTTCGCGTACAGCGCATCGTCCATATCTTTAGTCGATTCACCGTCGATAGTGACGAATGGAACATGAGTCATGTCTACGCGTTCTAGCTCCGCGTCGTCTTTCAGTTCCCAGTTATCGATGCCTGCTGGCTCAGAGTTTGGTAGATCGTTTTGAGCAAGCGTTACCCACCAAGGCGCAATTTTATCATTCGCGTCAGTGATTTTTTCAGAAATTTCTACGAAGAAAGAGTTATCGCCTTTTAGAGGATGGCGAATAAGATGTGCGACAACCCAATCACCTTCGGCGAACTCGTCAGGTTTAAGACCTTTCTTTAGTTTCGCTTTAAGAGACAGCTTTTTAAGCTGTGGGTGATCAGGTGCTACGTTGAGCTTGCCTTTGAACATTTTTACTCGACCAATAAAGCGAGTCACGGCTTGTTCCAGCAGCTCTTGTGGCTCTGCAACTTCGCGTTCATTTTCGGTGCGGATAATGGCGACGACTTTGTCACCGTGCATGCACTTTTTCATGTACGCAGGCGGGATGAAGAAGCTAGTCTTACTGTCCACTTCCAAAAAGCCAAAGCCTTTATCTGTGGCTTTTACTGAGCCTTCTTTTTTAGGCAGGTTTTCTTGGATTTGCTGCTTAAGCTGAGCGAGTAGTGGGTTATCTTGAAACATCTTTTCTTAAATTACCTATGGAGTTGGGCACACTATAATCATTGCGAGCTATTATTACTACCTGTGGAGCGTAATTTCGCCGTGAATTTTGCCAATTTAACCACGAGAAATTGGCTTAAATATTGATGAAATTCTCATCTGTGAGTTACGCGAATCTACGGGGAATGGTAGGGCTGGTGGAAAAATATGCTAAAAATACCATTGTTGAGAATAAATTGTGATGTAATTCAATTTTTTCTGGATTTTTTTATGCTTTTAAGGAATAATCCGCCTCCCTTAGTCGTCCCTAATGGCTTATCGCGGTTGTGTACTGTGCTGTGTTCCCGTCTGAATGGAATCAGTATCTGGATGGATCAGTATCGAATTGGAAGAGCATATGGGACTGTTTTTTTGTTTAATTAAGTAGGATCCCAATGCAAGATTCTGTTATTCAATTCAGTGATTTATCTCTGAATGATTCTATCCTTTCTGCTCTAGACGGAATGGGTTTCGTGTCACCAACTCCAATTCAGGCTGCGGCAATCCCACACCTATTGGAAGGTGCTGACGCGCTGGGTAAAGCTCAAACAGGTACAGGTAAAACAGCAGCGTTCTCTCTGCCTCTTCTCAACAAACTCGATCTAAACCAACGCAAACCGCAAGCGATTGTACTTGCTCCGACTCGTGAGCTGGCAATTCAGGTTGCAGCGGAAATGAAAAACCTTGGTAAAAACATCAAAGGTTTGAAAGTTCTAGAGATTTACGGTGGCGCATCTATTGTCGACCAAATGCGTGCTCTTAAAAGTGGCGCTCATGTAGTTGTCGGTACTCCAGGCCGTGTTCAAGATCTTATCAATCGCGAACGTCTACACCTAGACGAAGTTAGTACTTTCGTTCTTGATGAAGCAGACGAAATGCTAAACATGGGTTTCGTAGATGACGTAACTGCGATCATGGAGCACGCTCCAGAGTCAGCACAACGCGTTCTGTTTTCTGCAACTATGCCTCCAATGCTGAAGAAGATCGTTGAACGTTTCCTTCGTGACCCTGTAACGGTTGACGTTGCTGGTAAAAACCACACTGTAGACAAAGTTCAACAACAGTTCTGGGTAGTGAAAGGTGTAGAGAAAGATGAAGCAATGTCTCGTCTTCTTGAAACTGAAGAAACTGACGCGTCAATCGTATTCGTACGTACTCGTCAAGATACTGAGCGTCTGGCTGACTGGCTATCTGCACGTGGCTTCAAAGCAGCTGCACTGCACGGTGACATTCCTCAGTCTCTACGTGAACGTACTGTTGATCACATCAAACAAGGTGTTATTGACATCCTAGTTGCAACTGATGTTGTAGCTCGTGGTCTTGACGTTCCACGTATTACGCACGTATTCAACTACGACATCCCATTTGATGTTGAGTCATACATCCACCGTATCGGTCGTACTGGCCGTGCTGGACGTAAGGGTAAAGCGATCCTTCTAGTTCGCACTAACCAAATTCGTATGCTTCGCACTATCGAGCGTGTAACTAAGTCATCTATGGAAGAAATCCAACTTCCTCTACGTGACCAAGTTGCTGAAGCTCGTCTAGCTAAGCTAGGCGCTGAGCTTGAAGCAGAGAAAGAGCACAAAGCACTAGACAAATTTGCTGAGTTGGTAGAGAAACTACAAACTTCTCTAGACATCGACCCAGCAACACTTGCTGCTATGCTTCTTAAGCGTCAGCAAGGCAAACGTCCTCTGTTCTACATTGGCGAAGACCCAATGGTTGAAGCAATTGAGCGTGACAAGCAACGTCGTAAAGAGCGTCGTGAAGGTGGTCGCGATGGCGGTCGTAACTTCAACAACCAAGACTGGGATACTTACCAGCTTCAAGTTGGTCGTGAGCAAGGCGTTCAAGTTAAAGACATCGTTGGCGCTCTAGCAAACGAACTAGGTCTAGGTAAAGGTTCTATCGGTGCGATCAAACTAGCTCAAGGTCACACATTCGTACAGCTACCTAAAGCAATGACTTCAGACGCGGCGAACAAGCTAAGCAAACTACGTATCCGTCAACAAGATGTTGGTGCTGTAGTATGTGACTTCGATGATTTCCGCGAGTCTCGTGGTGGTCGCCGTGACGGTGGTCGTCGCGATGGTGGTCGTCGTGATGGCGGTGGTTACCGTGGCAACCGCGAAGGCGGCAACCGTGGTGGTGATCGTCGTGAAGGCGGCCGTCGCGAAGGTGGCTTCCGTGGTAACCGTGACGGCAACCGCGATGGCAATCGTGAAGGTGGCGAACGTCGTTTCGATCGCAACCGTGGTGGTGATCACCGTGGTGCACATCGTGGTGAACGTGGTCACGGTCGTGGCCGTCGTACAGACGCATAATCACGAGTGATTAAAGCGACGGTTTAAGTTGCTACAAAAAGAATTGAAAGCCGAGCAAAGCGCTCGGCTTTTTTATGCGCGTCTAATACGGTTTTGCTTTTCATCGTGTTTGTTTACCCAACTTATTACTTCGTCTAAGGGCAGGGCTGGACAGAACAAGTAACCCTGAATGATGTCACAGCCTCGACTTCTCAAAAAATGCAGTGTGTCCATGTCTTGAACGCCTTCTGCTACGACCGAATACCCTAATCCATGTGCTAGCGCAATCGTGTTCTCAACGATAGAGCGGGAGCCTTCTGTGCGGCTTGCTGTGGAAAGAAATGAGCGGTCGATTTTAATTTGATCAACCGGAAGATCTCTTAACAGTGACAAAGATGAATACCCAGTGCCAAAATCATCCAAGCTGATCTTTATACCTAATCCTTTAATTTGATGAATTAAGGGGTTGAGCTCAACGACCCTATCGATCGCCATCGTTTCAGTGATCTCTAAACTTATTAGGTCAGCGAATTGCGGGTTTACTTTGAGCAAAGTTTCTAAGCGATTAAACAGCAAGTTAGATGAGAGATCTTTCGCTGATAAGTTTACGTGGACAGGAAGCTTAATGCCTTTCTCTATAAATGTTTGCAGATCCCTTTCTACTTGGTTAAGAACCCACATGGTAATGTTATGCACCTGATTGCTACGCTCTGCGATAGGAATGAAGTCGTTGGGTGAGATCGTTTTACCATTTTCGTCATGCCAACGAATCACTGCTTCAAAACCGACAGCTAAGTTAGTGTGTGCATCAATCAACGGTTGGTAATACAACTGAAACTCTTCTTTTTCAAGCGCACATTGAATACGAGAAGATATCTCAAGTTGGTACTTAGCCCCGACGTTCATATCCTCATTATAAAACGCAAAAAGATTGCCATTACGCTTGGCGTGATACATAGCGATATCTGCGTGCTTGATCAAAAGATCATTGGTTAGGGCGTCATATGGGTAGGTGCTTATACCGAAAACAACGCGGCAGGAAACTTGAAACTCATCTAAATGAAAGCGTTCAGACATTGCAGAATCTAGTTCTTCTATGAGTTTTTTACCCGTTTCCTCGCATGCAGAAGATGTCAGGATGACAAATTCATCACCACCAACGCGGAATATCTGGTCATTGCCTTTCAGTTTCCCCTGAAGGCGTTGACCAATTTGAATAAGTAACTGGTCTCCACAAAAGTGACCCATTGCATCGTTGACTTGTTTAAAATTAACCACGTCAAAAAGGATCACCGAGAATGGGTCTCTAGATTGTATTCTGCCTTCGATAGACTCAAAGCAGTATTTACGATTAGGGAGCCCAGTAAGAGCGTCATGGACAGCATTGCGCTTCTCTCTTTCAGCAACGGTATGAAGCTCTAATATCGAATCGTTGCTCCACTTAATCACCAGCACGACAAAGATACTGCCGCCAAAAAGTATAAGAGAAACCCCCGTTTCTAAGAGAGAAGCAATAGGTTTTTGCATGATGGCGTGCAAAAAAACGGCATAAGCAAAAATGAAACAGCTGATTAACAATAATAGGAAAGTCCACCCGGTTACGTCAGTTTTCGAGCAAATGTTTTTTGTCATCTGCCATCCCCAGCAGAGCAAAATCAAACCTAAGATCACTAATAGAAATGCAATAGTGGGCACATTATTACCCCGATTTATTGATTGGTTTGTTATTTTTGTTCACCCAATAAACAACGTAGCTTATATATCTGACTTTGTACAAATTGACCTATTCATAAATTATGTTTAACAAGTGATATTTTTTAGTCTTCAAATAAAATCAAAACTTGCTACAGATCAACAAAATTTGTTCAATCAAATCGCTTTTACTAAAAGATTGTTGAAAGATTAAAAAATTATTGAATAATAGAGGGGCAAACAAGAAGTACGCAGCGCACAAGCGCTATTACAACCTCTGCTCTACAACAGGATAACTATTTCATGTCTAATTCGTTTGTACTGGTGATCAACTCTGGTAGCTCTTCATTAAAATTTGCTGTTATTGATTCTGAAACCGGTGAAGCTTTGGTATCAGGTATTGGTGAGTGTTTTGGTCTACCTGAAGCTGAAATCAGTTGGAAATATCAGGGAGAAAAAACCGTTGAAGCAATTCCAGCTGGCGGTAACCATCATCAGTACGCTGTTGAGCGAGTGGTAAAACTACTCGAAACTCTAGGTTTGAGCTCAAAATTTGTCGCTGTAGGCCATCGCATTGTCGCAGGCGGTGAAACCTTTAAAGGAACTGTGAAAGTTGATGAAACAGTTATTCAAGAAGTAGAGCGCCTTGCTGAACTTGCACCACTTCATAACAAAGCGAACGCTGAAGGCATGAGAGCGGCAATGGCGGCGTTCCCTTCACTGCCTCAATTTGCTGTATTTGACACTGCTTTCCACCAAACAATGCCAGCCAAAGCCTTTATGTACGCACTTCCTTACGAGCTTTACGAAGAGCATAAAGTGCGTCGTTACGGTGCTCACGGCACAAGCCACTACTACGTAAGCCGTGAAGCAGCGAAAATGCTAGATAAGCCGGTTGAAGAAAGCAGCTTTATCACTGTGCACTTAGGTAACGGTGCATCAGTGAGTGCGGTTAAAAATGGCGAATGTGTTGATACAAGTATGGGTTTGACGCCGTTAGCTGGCCTAATGATGGGCACTCGCTGTGGTGACCTAGACCCAAGTGTTATCGAGTTCCTTTTCCGTAAAGGCTGGGAAAAAGACGAAGTGTTCGAGATGATGAACAAGAAGTCAGGTTTCTTAGGTGTATCTGGTGTGACAAGTGATGCTCGTGGTGTACTAGAAGCAATGGAAGCGGGGAATTCACGTGCGAAGTTGGCATTTGAGATCTTCACTTACCGCGTTGCGAAATACATTACTTCCTACCTAGCGGCTCTGGATTCATTAGACGGCATCATCTTCACTGGTGGTATTGGTGAAAACTCACTACCAATTCGTCGTGAAATCTTGAAAAACCTAAAACTGTTAGGTTTTGTTGAAGATGAGAAAGGTAACGAAGATGCAAGATTTGGTAACGCAGGTGTTATTGCAACATCTGAGTTGTTAGGTGCCAAAGCTCTTGTTATTCCTACTAACGAGGAATTTGTGATAGCTAAACAATCGGTTGAGCTATTGTAATATATAACGAAAACAGAAAGTTAAAAGCGAGCCTCGTGCTCGCTTTTTTATTTAAAGCAATTTGGTAATTACTCTTTGAGTTTCAGAGCTTCGCGCTTTTCGATTAAAAAATCCATCAAGACGCGGATTTTTTTCGGCATATGCTCTCGTGAAGGTATATATAAATAAAACCCAGGAAACTCTTTGCACCAAGGTGTCAGAACTCGGGTCAATCTTCCCTCATTTATGTGCTTTTCCACCCATAAATCAATATGCTTCACTAAACCCACACCCTGTATTGCAGCTTGTAACATACTATAGTCATCATTAAAAATAGCATTGCCTTTAGGCTCGAAAACTAGGGTGCGCTTTGCAACATCTGGAGAGGTTAGGGACCAATGATCAATTGTTCCGCTAGAGGTAAAACGATAAGCAAGGCAATTGTGACCTTCTAAATCCTCAGGAGTTTGAGGTAGTCCATTTTGCCTAAAGTATTCAGGAGAGCCCACTATTGCCGTTGTTAACGGCGGAGTAATAGGGACCGCAACCATATGTTCATCTAAGCTTAATCCTAAGCGAATGCCAGCGTCAACGCCTTCTGCGACGATGTTAGAAAAGCCATCATCCATGATTAGCTCTAGGCGTATTTTAGGATAACGAGAGAGGAACTCACCTAGATAGGGCTCAATAAGCAGCCGAGCAGCGGTTCTTGATACACTGATACGAATTAATCCCGAAGGCTCAAGATGAGAGTCGTTCAATTCGTTAACGACCTGCTCAATGTTCACCAATGAAGGTTGCAAAATATCAAGCAGACGTTGGCCTTCTTCCGTCAGCGACATACTTCTGGTGGTTCGATTAATTAACCGAACTTGTAGCTGTTGTTCTAACGCTTTTAGGTGTTGTGATAAGGCAGCACGGGTTACCCCCATTTCTAAGGCTGCTTTAGTGAAACTGCGATGGCGAGCAATATGTGCAAACCACGTCAGTGATGAAATTAAAGAAGGTTCTATTCTCATTTGTTAAGTATAACTAAACAGTCATGTAGATAAAACGATATTTATCCGAAACAGTGTGTTGACTAATATTACATCGAAGCTTAGGTCAGCCTGAGATGAACAGTTAACCTCTAATGGAGAATGTCGCTATGTCTAAAGTCACTTTCAAAAATCTCAATGGTCAAGGTATTGAGATTTCAGCGGTTATCAACTTCCCTACAGATTTTGATGCAAGTAAACAATATGCGGCGGTTGTTGTTTCACACCCAGGTGGTGGCGTAAAAGAGCAAACCGCAGGCCTATATGCGAGTAAACTTGCAAAAAGCGGCATAATTGCCATTGCGTTTGACCGTTCGTATCAAGGTGAAAGTACAGGTGAGCCTCGCCAAATGGAAAACCCTTACACGAGTACTGAAGACGTGAGCGCAGTCGTCGACTATCTGACAACGTTAGAGTACGTCGATAACGATAAAATTGGCGCAATGGGGATTTGTGCTGGTGCGGGCTATAGTGCAAATGCAGCGATCAATGATCGTCGAATCAAAGCACTGGGTATGGTTAGTGCCGTAAACATTGGCCAAATGTTCCGTAATGGTTGGGATAATTCGGTTAACGATGCTGACGCTGTTGGTTACTTAGAATTTGGTTCGAATGCTCGCACAACCGACACGAATGGTACAGAATTCGCGACTATTCCTCTAGCTCCGATGCGTGAAGAAGATGCCTCAAATGCAGAGCTACGCGAAGCTTGGGAGTATTACCACACACCACGTTGTGAACATCCAAATGCGCCGGGTTTTGCTCTAACTCGTAACTTAAACCAGATCATTACTTACGATGCGTACCACAAAGCGGAAGCATTCCTAACTCAGCCAATTCTTGCTGTCGTTGGTAGTGACGCAGGCAGCAAATGGATGAGTGATGACCTGATAGAACGTGCAGCGAGTTCAGATAAAACCTTGTATGCCATTGATGGTGCAAACCATATGTCGCTTTATGATGTTGCCGAATACGTCGATGACGCAGTATCCCAACTCGCATCTTTCTTCCAACGCACTCTTTAATATTCCCGATGAAAGGCTCAATTGCTTCGAGCCTTTCTGCTCTCAAGGCTTTTTACTCTTAAGGTATTGATTATGAATATGCAAAAAATCACTTTTAGAAATGCTGATATGTCTTGGGATATGTCTGCATTAATTTTATTCCCAGAAGGCTTCAATGAATCGAAACGCTACCCAACAATGATAAGTGTTCATCCTTTTGGTAGTTGTAAAGAACAAACATCCAGCGCTGTCTATGGTAAAGCCCTTGCTGAGTTAGGTTACGTCGTGATCGCATTTGACGCGAGCTTCCAAGGAGAATCGGGAGGATTGCCTCGCTACGTAGAAGACCCAAGTCAACGTGTTGAAGATATCAGTCGCGTTATCGACTATGCAGTAACTTTATCATATGTCGATGAGAATAGAATTGGTGGACTCGGTATCTGCGGCGGTGGTGGTTACATGATCAATTCAGCCCTAACCGAAAAGCGCTTGAAAGCTGTCGTAGGTATTACGCCTGTTAACTTAGGCCGCTTGTTCCGTGAAGGCTTTAGTATGTACGACCCTATCGCCAATCTTGAAGCTATGGCTGCACAGAGAACAGCCGAAGCTCGCGGCTCAGAGCTGAAAATCGATGAACTTCTTCCTCCAAATATTGAATTTGCAAAAGAAAATGGATTAACAGAACGAGACGTGTTCGAAGCTACTGAATACTACAAAACATCACGTGGACAAACCGAAGGTGGTGCAACTCGTATGCTGTTTTCACATGCACAGAAAACACTGAGCTGGGATGCCTTTGCATTTGCCGAAACGTTATTGACTCAGCCTGTTATGGCCGTGGTAGGGCAAAAAGTCGGGGCATTTGGTGCTTATCGTGATGGGCAGGAAATTTATGGCCGCTCTGTTCAATCAAAAGACCGACAGCTGGTTAATTTGGAAAATTGGTCTCACTATGAACTGTATGACCATCCAGAAGCAGTCGGCATTGCAATGGACAAGGTTTCTGCATTCCTTGAAACACACTTAAAATAATCTAATAAGTTAGAAGCGTTTTGTAGAGTTGCAAAGCGCTTATTTTTAACAGCGTAAGATGTAGTTCGAAGCGAGTAGGTCGGTAAATCTTCGTGCGAATAACCTCATCTACAGGCTATTGACTAAATACCACTGCCAAATACTGTTTAAGACAATGTACACTGAAACCTAATTAAAGGCGTTAGATAGGAATGAAGTTTAATTTATGCGCAAATCAGATAAGAAGGTCGAGAATCTAATTAGAGAAGTGTTGACCGAAGTTTGTGAAGATACGCTAAAAGGCTACGATGGCTTTCTTTGGGTGACTCATACCGTCAAATTCTCTTCTTTTCCACAAAGCTTAGAAATAGTCTGCGTCTTCGAAACGAAGCAAGATCGAGCTAACTTTTTTGAAGGAGAGGGCCGCCAGCATGTTTCCACAACTATTCAAAAGGCCTTTAATAAGGTAGGAGTGCAACTAAAGAACGTCAGTAAGCAAATCAGTTACGATACAAAACAAAAGTGTTAGTGCGGGCAGCAATTGAAGTGAGTTAGGGTTGTTTTAGGCATCCAAAGCTTCATTTTATGAGTTTTGATATAAAGCCTGAAGACTAAGCTTGGGCTTTCTCTGCCAAACTTATCTTTGCCCCAAAATAAGCTGGAATAAATACTCTACAAAATTTGGTGCTTGCGTTTTACCCTACAAAAAGTTATCCGATAGAATACAAACCAACATAACTTGCCCCTTCACTATGCTTGTTTGACTTGGCAATTTGCCTATTTAACCAGTTAATTCCTCGAGGTATCTTGTTGGAGGATGATAAAGCACTGAAAATATTGTTATTATCCTTTTTCATTTACTAGTAAAACTAAACCCCATGAGATATGAATCCGCTCCTGTAGCTCCAGTAGAAAGACAAAAAACCACAAGAGAACGTACAGTACGTCAACGCCTAGAACGTCAGGAAGAGCTGAGATATACCGCGAGCGATGAGAAACGATGGGCTGAAAATAGAGAGCGCGTTCTTGCTGAACGCAAAGCTGCCCAACAAGCTTATGGCTTAACAGAAAAAGAATGGGACGATGATTTACAAAAGCAAGCTAAAGAATATCAATGGGACACCTCTCAACAAGAGAACGTCAGTATTGCCGTACTAACCGTTGAAGAAGCCAACGAGTATTTGGATTTGCTCATTAAAGACACGCACGGACAGCTCACTATAGGTAAGGACTACACTGGCGTTAGCAAGGGACTTAAAGACGCTTATGACGTGGCCAAAGATCTCGGTGGATTTGGGGCAACCGCCAAAGCCGTCAATATCAATGGTGTAATGAACATTGTGGTTGAGAACTACAAGCCTCGATATTTAGATTTAGGTGTCCGTTGGCAGGAAGCAACGCCTAAAATGCTTAAAATTGGCCACGCCCTAAACACCGTTCGAGGCAATGTCAGTTTCTTGAGCAGCAATATCTATGTAGAACTTGTGTTCAGTGGTGCGGTTAATGCAGTTGATTACATATTGCACGATGAAAAAACGCTAGGTGAGGTAGTAGGACAGTTTACATCGGATGTATCAAAAGGTGTGGTTGCTGGTGTGATTGCTCAAGGCATAACGATAGGGCTTAGAGTTGGAGTTACCGCAGCGTTTGCAGCGCCACCAACAGCGTTATTGTTGGGTTTCTTTGTGCTTACTGCTTTCGGTATTGGTAAAGTTGTTTCGGCTATTGATGACCAATACAAGTTCACCGAACCAATGAAAAAAGAAATTGAGAGGTTGATTGATGAAAATTAATCGTTTTCGCTCTGGACTATTTTTGGCGGCATGCATAGCATCATCATTGCTCATAGTCCCTTTCTCTACCAATGGCCTTTACGACTCAGAAAGTCTCCCAAATGTGGTCAAGATATACAGCCCACTAAATGACGCGTCATTACTGGCTCTTAGCTACGCAATGATCACTGCATCGTTATTGTCATTGATAGTATTCATTACTGGCCGATGCTTAAGATGGTTACCTAAAGTGGTTGTGTTAGTTCTAAGCTGCTTATTCTTGGCTTCCTTTGCATATGGTTGGCATACGAATGTATCAACAAAGCAAGAGCTTAATGAGAAAGGCTATATTGAATGTGTATCTGAACGGGAGCTTGCATTGAAGTTCTCAAGCAAAACTTATGTTCTTCCCCCCGAGACTTGCGATTAAAGGTTTAGTGAAGATGGCCACTAGCGAACTGGTGACCAATGAAAGTCAATAGCCGTTTACTTTTTGAGGAAGCTTGGTAATCACTGCCAATACTTCGTCACATAGCGCAGAGGCATCTTCATAGGGGCAATATCGTTAACGTCCACTGGGTGGTGCACGTCACGAATGTCCGAGCCAATTTTCAGCATTCTTACCATTCTTGGAGCTAACACTCCTTGGTTGGTTAATGGAATACTAATCCTACAGTTTGTAGTGGCCAAAGGAGTTTGGCCACGCATTTGAAGCCCATCCATACATAAACTAATCAGTATTTCGCTAATTTAGCAAAATCACTAACTCAAAAATGTCCAAAAGCTTGTTGGTCGGTGTGCTGTTATTGGTTGCTCCGTGCGTTGTTAATAGAAATACAAGCGAATAAGGAGTGGATAATCGCTCAAACGGCGGATGGAACAGCGATAAAACGGCAAAAACTATTGGAATTAAGTCAAGGTCCTTTTTTTAATGAAAAGGCTTATTGATCTGAACACAACACTTCTCCATATAAGTATATCCACAAATACAAACCTCAAACTGGCGATAAAGAGCTTTAATATTGATAAATATATAAACATCTTGGGCGCTGGAGAAATTTCAGTATACTGCGCTTAGGTTACACTGTAGAAAAAATCGCCGTATTCCCAGCGGGGTCCTTTGATGAGAAATAGAAATCGCGTTTGAATATGCAACCAAATGATTTTGCCGCTTGCAGTTTATTCGGTATACAAATAATAAACCTTTGACTAGTCCGAAGGTCGGTCAAATGAGAGAAAGTCATGTTTTTTAATAAGTCGCTTCAACAAGAAAATCAACGATTAAAGCAGGAGTTGCAAATCCTGCAGCAAATCCAAACCAGTTTAGATGAAGAGATGATCCGCTTAACATTGGATAGTAAAGGCATCATTACTTCTGCAAATACTAAGCTACAGCAAGAACTTTTCTTAAATGATGATGAGATCTTAACGAAATCAATTACTGAATTGGTACCGTCAAATTCGCGCAATACAGATCACTTTCATCGAATGAAGAAAGCCGTCCAAGATAAAGTGTTCTGGAATGGGGCATTGCAAGTACAGAAAGGTAATGGTGAGGAAGCCTGGTTAAGAACGATTATCCAGCCTGTTTTAAATGAGCGCAGAGAAGTAGAAAGCTTTTTTGTTTTTGCTTCTGAACTTACGCGAACGATCAAATCATCTCGTGAGCAAGAGGACATGCTAAATGCATTAAGTCGTTCTATGGCGGTGATTGAGTTCACATTAGATGGTCATGTTTTAAAAGCCAACGATAATTTCCTAAACACAATGGGTTATACGCTTGATCAGATTCTAGGGAAGCATCATCGCATGTTTTGTGATCAGGAAGAGTCGAGCTCTCAAGCTTACCGTGAGTTTTGGCAACGTTTAGCAAAAGGGCAATTTTCATCAGAGCGATTCAAACGAGTTAACCGTTATGGTGAAGAGGTGTGGTTAGAGGCTTCATATAACCCTATCCATAACGACAGAGGAGAGCTCTACAAGGTCGTTAAGTTCGCGACAGATATTACCCAGCAGGTGATGCAGGAACAGAAAATGGCCCAGGCTGCACAATTGGCGAACGAAATCTCCCAAGAAACTGGAACACAAACCCTGCAAGGGCAAGAGGTTATAGGCTCAACGTTAGAAAAGATGCAGATACTTTCCGAGCAAATGCAGCAAGCGAACACGGCGATTGACGAGCTTAAAGCGCACTCATCGCGTATTAGCGAGTTGGTAAATAGCATCAGTGGTATCGCTGACCAAACTAACTTATTGGCGTTAAATGCGGCGATAGAAGCGGCTCGTGCGGGTGAGCATGGTAGAGGCTTTGCCGTTGTTGCTGATGAAGTCAGACAGCTTGCTACAAGAACCAATGCAACCACCGATGAAATTGTCACAATGGTAAGTGAAAACCTACAGAGAACGGATAACGCAGTTAAGCTGATCGCTAAATGCCAAAAAGAAGCACTAGATACGCTAGAGCTCTCTGAAAAAGCAGGCAATGTGATGAATGAAATACAAGATGGCGCTAGCCGTGTTGTAGAGGCCGTGGAGCAATTTAACCGCTCGTTGTAGTTAATCAATAAGTTTTCATTGCAGAGGCGATTGGTAAAAAGCAATTCGCCTTATTCAACCTGTATTGAGGAGCGCTGAAGTCGCAATACTACTCCTGCCGCAGTCAAGTTAAGCGTTTTGAAGGGGAGGTAGTTCGACACCCGGTACAGGTTTTAGCCAGTTTGCTTGCTGTATAGAATGCTAAAGTAATTTAGTATGCGAAAAGGCTTGCCTTAAGACTTTGACTGCATTTAATGTATCTAGCAGCAGAACTTCAATCTGCGTGACAACAATACAGGAGAGGATCGGGCTTTCACTTTTTCGCTCGACACAAACCCCTTTCAAATTTACACAATAGCGCAGTAAAACTCTCTTGCTGCGCTATTGTGTGTTCCATATTTTGTGAGTACTTATGTTTAACTCAGAACGCAAAGCGACGGTTATTCTGGTTGCGACGACGATGATCGCGGCACTTGGCTGGATATTCTCTAAGGAAACAATACAGGGTTTACCACCTTTTGGCTTTATTGGGGCGCGATTTACTATCGCTTCGCTCTGCTTACTGCCTCTATGTTACCGACCTTTGCTGAAAGCAAACTTAAAAGATGTGCTTTCTGCTGGTGGTGTCGGGCTCCTGTTAGGCAGTGCCGTTATGACATGGATTTACGCTATTTCTATCAGTGATACTCTCGGGGAAGGCGCATTTATCATGAGCCTTTCCATGCTGTTTGTGCCGATTGTTGCATGGGTTATGTTTCGTCAACGACCACAACGAATTTTCTGGCTTTCTTTGCCTATCGCTGTATTAGGTCTTGCTTGTCTTTCTTTAGTTGGTGGCTGGAAACAATCGGCCAGTCAATTGTGGTTTCTTGGTGCAGCACTGGTTTTGGCGCTTCATTTTAATGTGAACAGCAAATACTCTCAAAAACTACCTGTGCTGCTGCTTACTTGCGTGCAACTTTTTTCAGCAGGTTGTTTAGGTTTGTTGGTTTCATTTTTTATGGAATCTTTCCCGGCAGAGGTGGACTCCTCTATTTGGTGGTGGTTTGCGTTGAGTACCTTATTAGCGACGAGCTTGCGTTACGTAATGCAAACCATGGGGCAAAAATTTGTTCAGGCAGGTAACGCTGCTCTAATTATGATATTAGAACCAGTTTGGACGGTTATTCTGAGCGTGCTGTGGTATGGCGAAGTGCTAACGGCAAATAAACTATTAGGTTGTGTGCTTATCTTATTTTCTCTAATTATTTATCGTACTGGCGGGCGGTTTCGCTTCCCTACTCGAAAGTAGAGCAAATTAACTTGGGTTGGGAGAATTTGAGGTGCCGGATGGCCTTCTACGAAAGTGATAATACGCGGTTACGCAATGCTAATGACACTTTTGATGTAGGCTGCCGACCCAGCTCTTCGCTGATCATCCAGCCAGCTTTAGCCAGTAGCTCTAAGTCAATCCCCGTCTCTATTCCTAACCCTTGGCATAAATACAGTACATCCTCCGTTGCGACATTCCCTGATGATCCATGAGCGTATGGGCATCCACCCAGCCCAGCTACACTACTGTCGATGGTATTGATGCCAATGCTCAGTGCCTGATAAATGTTGGTGAGAGCTTGTCCCCATGTGTCGTGGAAATGGACAGCAAGCCGGGGAAGAGGTGCAACCAACATGACGGCTTCTAGCATAGCAGCGATACGGTTTGGCGTGCCTGTACCGATTGTGTCGCCTAGAGACACCTCATAACACCCTAAATCGATGAGTGATTTGACCACGCTCGCCACTTGTTTAGGGGCTGTCGGGCCATCGTAAGGGCAGTCGGCAACGCAGGATAGATAGCCACGAACAGGGATGCCGTATTTGGTGGCTAATCGCATTACAGGTTCGAAGCGAGTTAGGCTTTCTGCAATCGAGCAATTGATATTGTGTTGGCAGAATCCTTCTGAGGATGAAGTGAAAATTGCGACCTGATTGGCGTCAGCCTCCAACGCTTGTTCTAAGCCTTTTAGGTTTGGAGTCAGGGCAGAGTAGGTAACATGATTTCGCCGTGTTATTGCTTTCATGACCTCTATTGAGTCCGCCATTTGTGGCACCCATTTGGGCGAAACAAAAGAGCCCGCCTCAATATGCGTTAACCCAGTATCAGAGAGTAAGTTGATCAGCCGGATTTTAGTCTGGGTCGCAACAGGAGGTTCATTTTGCAACCCATCTCTAGGACCTACTTCGACAATCTTTACTTTGGAAGGTAGCATTACTTGTCCTGTGACTTGGTGACCCAACTTGGGCTACGTTTTTCAAGAAACGCTTGCAGCCCATCTTGACCTTGGGGTGATACTCTAATGTCCGCAATGAGCTTGCTAGTATAGTGAATCAGTTGTTGATCGATGGGGTTTTGATGACATTGATGGCAGAGCGTTTTCGCTTTACGCATCGCATCTGGGCTATTAAGTAGCAACGTCTTGATTACGCTATCGACCGCATTTTCAAGCTGTTTGGCTTCTTTCACTTCGTGCACAATACCAAACCGTTCGGCATCTTCGGCTGAAATGACTTCACCACTTAAGATATAGCGTCTAGCTTGTCTATTCCCCATCGCGCGCATGACGTAAGGCGCAATGGTTGCTGGAACTAAACCAAGCCTAACTTCACTTAAGCAAAAGTTGGCACTTTGGCTTGCGATGGCGATATCACTACAACAAATCAAACCCAAAGCGCCACCATAAGCGGAACCTTGTACAACCGCGATGGTGGGTTGAGGGAACGAATCTAGTGTTTCCATGAGTCTTGCCAAGTTTTGGGCATCAACGAAGTTATCTTGCCTCGTGCTTTCGGCCATCGACTGCATCCAATTCAAATCGGCCCCGGATGAAAAATGCTTACCGTTACTTCTTAATACCAAGCACCGCACATCCGTTCGTAAAGCGAGATAATCTAGGCGGTGGATCAGCAAGTCGATCGTACAAGCGTCAAAAGCATTGTGTTTAGCTGTTCTGTTTAGGGTAATGGTCGCTACGCCATTATCATCGACATGCCAAAGAACATCATCTTGCCTTTGGGCGTTGGGAATAATGCTTGGTTGCATTTCCTGCATACTAACTTCCTTAATTCATCTTTGGATGTTTACATTCTGAAGACGCCAAACTCGCTATCAGGAATGGGGGCATTTAATGCTGCCGTTAACGCTTGACTCAACACCTGACGCGTTTTTTTAGGGTCAATAATTCCGTCATCCCATAGCCGAGCACTCGCAAAATAGGGATGTCCTTGTGTTTCATACAAGTCTATGATCGATTCTCTAAAAATGTGCTCTTCTTGCTCTGACCACGCTTCCCCCTGACGTTCCTTCGCGTCTTTTCGAACTTGTGTTAAAACGCCTGCTGCTTGTTCTCCGCCCATCACAGAAATACGCGCGTTCGGCCACATCCACATCATGGTTGGATCATACGCGCGGCCGCACATGCCGTAATTACCAGCGCCGTACGATCCACCGATGATCACGGTAAACTTCGGCACGTCAGCACAAGCGACGGCCATCACTAGCTTGGCGCCATGTTTTGCGATGCCTTCTTCTTCAACCTTTTTTCCGACCATAAAGCCGGTAATGTTTTGGAGAAAGAGAAGCGGTATTTTCCGTTTGGCGCACAGCTCAATAAAGTGCGCGCCTTTTTGTGCCGATTCAGAAAACAAGATACCGTTGTTTGCCACAATGCCAATCAAGTGTCCTTGAATACGAGCGAAACCACACACTAGCGTTCTGCCGTACAAGGCTTTGAATTCGTCGAAATCAGAATCATCGACGATGCGGGCAATAATTTCTCGAACGTCGAATGACAGTCGTAAGTTGGCATTCACGATTCCGTAGATTTCTTCAGCGTCGTAGCGGGGAGGTAGCACGGTGTTTTCTGGCTTAACAGGTCTTGTTCTATTGGCATTGGCAATGGCTTCTCTCGCAAGCATTAGGGCATGTTCATCATTTTCAGCGTAATAATCTGCGACACCAGATTTTCGACAATGCACGTCTGCACCGCCGAGCTCTTCACCCGTCACGACTTCGCCAGTGGCCGCTTTCACCAAAGGTGGCCCCGCCAAAAAAATGGTGCCTTGCTCTTTAACCATAATGGACACATCCGCCATGGCAGGAACGTACGCGCCCCCAGCAGTGCAAAGCCCCATCACAACAGCAACTTGGGGGATGCTTTTCGCTGACATTCTCGCTTGGTTAAAGAAAATGCGACCAAAGTGTTCTTTGTCGGGGAAGACGTCGGACTGATGAAGGAGATTTGCGCCACCGGAGTCCACCAAGTACACGCAGGGGAGTTGGCAACGTTGGGCAATCTCTTGCGCTCTAAGGTGTTTTTTTACCGTGAGTGGGTAGTAGGTTCCGCCTTTTACCGAAGCATCGTTGGCGATGACCATGCATTGAATCCCCTCTATGATACCAATGCCTGCGATAACACCAGCGCAGGGGATCGCTTCGTCATACACCTGCCAGGCGGCAAACTGGCTGATTTCAAGAAAGTCAGTGTTGTCATCAAGCAAGCGCGCGATGCGTTCTCGGGCGGGGAGTTTTCCTTTTTGCCTCTGGTGCTGAATGGCTTTTTCACCGCCGCCCTGTTTGATGGTCTCGATGTGTTGATTAAGTTGAGTGACCAACGTTTCCATCACAGCTTTATTGGAAAGAAATAACTCGTCAGTTGGCTTAGTTTTACTTTTGATAATGGCCATAATGACTTCCTTGTCGTATGTTCCGTTAGCGAGATTCTTCGAACAGCTCTCGGCCTATTAACATGCGGCGAATCTCTGAGGTACCCGCGCCGATTTCATAAAGCTTTGCATCACGTAGCAAACGACCAGCAGGGTATTCATTGATGTAGCCATTCCCACCGAGCAGTTGTATTGCATCGAGTGCCATTTGTGTGGCGAGTTCTGCACTGTACAAAATCGCGCCAGCGGCGTCTTTGCGTGTTGCGTTACCTCGATCACAAGCCGCTGCGACGGTATATACATACGCTTTTGCTGCACTCATTCGAGAGTACATATCGGCGATCTTGCCCTGAACTAACTGAAACTCGCCAATGGGTTTTCCAAACTGCTCTCGTTCATGTACGTACGGGACCACAATGTCCATGCAAGCTTGCATTATCCCGAGTGGTCCGGCAGCGAGGACGACGCGCTCGTAATCCAGCCCACTCATTAACACCTCGACGCCTTGATTCAACTCGCCAAGAATATTCTCTTTTGGCACTACGCAATGGTTAAATACAAGTTCGCAAGTATTCGAGCCTCTCATGCCTAGTTTGTCCAGCTTTTGTGCATGAGTGAAACCTGCGAAGTTACGTTCAATAATGAATGCGGTAATGCCACGTGAACCTGCGCTGACATCCGTTTTAGCGTAAAGCACCACTACGTCAGCATCGGGCCCGTTTGTTATCCACATTTTGTTGCCATTCAGTACAAAATGGTCGCTCTTGTTCTCCGCTTTCAGTTGCATGCTTATCACGTCTGAACCGGCATTGGGCTCACTCATCGCTAGGGCGCCAACGTGCGTACCATCAATGAGTTTTGGAAGGTATTTTTCGCGTTGAGAAGGCGTGCCGTTACGAAAGATTTGGTTGACGCACAGGTTAGAATGAGCGCCGTAGCTTAAAGCGACAGATGCAGAGGCACGGCTGATTTCTTCCATGGCAACAACGTGAGCGAGGTATCCCATGCCTGCACCACCAAGCTCTTCATCGACGGTCACACCAAGCAACCCCATTTCTCCGAACAAAGGCCATAAATGATTCGGGAACTGGTTATCGCGGTCTATCTCAGCGGCGATGGGCGCAATATGTTCCGTAGCAAAGGCATTAACGTGTTCTCGGAGCATATCGATGGTATCACCAAGTCCGAAATTGAGTGGGGTATAGGTGCTTTTCATAACGTCTCCCGGTATCAGAGGTAAGGTGGAAAAGCCGATAGCGGTGTTGCTAATTGAGTATAGCGTTTATGTCTGCTTGCTTTTGAGCGTTTGAATACAACGCTCCTTAGCGGCATTCAACTCTGCCATAACGACGCTGATGTCGTTGAGTTGTTGCTGTAGGACGGCTTGTTTCTCTTCAATGATATTGAGCATTTTCAATAACTGTCCTTCGGTTTGTTGCATGTCGTAGAGCTCGAAAAGTTCACGAATTTCTGCCAACGAAAAACCGAGTCGTTTCCCTCTTAAAATCAGTTTGAGGCGAATTCTATCCCTGCGTTGATAAACGCGCATATTGCCTTTTCGCTCTGGTTCAATCAGACCCACGTCTTCATAAAACCGGATACTGCGAGTAGTAATATCAAACTCCTTGGCGAGGTCACTGATCTTGTATTTTTCCATAACATACTTACCTCGAATAAAAATCCAGTTTCTGGAAATCGAACCTTAAATGGGAAGGCCGAACATCAACTTTGAAATATAAACGTCTGCTTGGTGTATTTTTTCATCTCATTGTAAAGGCTAGTGCTATGCTTACGTAAACGTCAAGAAATCGCGGAATGAAAGTTTGTTAGTGAAAAAGGCGATAAAGGCTGGTGCGGCGCTTGGTGAGTAATTTTATGTAGGGTGTCATCAGTCTGCCAAGTGTTCACATATACCTTAAGGGAATGCGAATCATGGGAAAAGACATCTGGATTGTCAGCGCGAAAAGAACGCCAATTGGGCGCTTTCAAGGCAAGTTGCAAACTTACTCTGCTCCTCAATTAGGCGCACTGGCGATCAAGGCGGCAATGCACGAAGTGAATGTAACTTCGGTGGATGAAGTGTTCATGGGATGTGTGCTTCCAGCAGGGTGTGGACAAGCTCCTGCGAGGCAAGCATCTATGGGGGCAGATCTTCCTTTGGGTGTAGGGTGTACCACCATTAACAAAGTGTGTGGCTCTGGCATGAAGAGCGTCATGTTAGCGCACGATCTCATTAAAGCTGGAACGATTCGCTCAGCCATTGCTGGTGGTATGGAAAGTATGACCAATGCGCCGTATTTGCTGAGGGAGGCGAGAAAGGGAATGCGTATGGGGCACCAGTCTGCGTATGACCACATGTTTCTCGATGGGCTACAAGATGCTTACGAAGGGCACTTAATGGGTGTTTATGCTCAGCAAGTCGCTGACAGGCTTAAGTTCACCAGAGAGCAAATGGATGAATGGGCCGTGATGTCGGCAAAGCGTGCGTTGGAAGCTCAAGAGCGAGGCTTGTTTGCCGATGAACTTTCGCCGGTTTCACTCAATACCAAGTCAGAACAAGCGGTGCTGGACTACGATGAGCACCCTCGCTCGATTGACCTTGGTAAAATTCCTCAACTCAAACCTGCATTCGATGAAAAAGGTACGGTGACCGCTGCTAATTCGAGTGCCATTTCTGATGGCGCGGCGGCTCTTGTGCTTATGGATGAAGACACTGCGCGTCATCAGGGGCTTAAACCACTTGCGATCATCAAGGCGCACTCTACACATGCCAGAAAACCTGCAGAATTTACTTTGGCACCCGTCTACGCAATTGAGCAACTGCTGTTCCAGCTAGATTGGTCAATTTATGAAGTGGACCTGTGGGAAATCAATGAAGCCTTTGCCGTCGTGACACAAATAGCGGTGGCGGAACTTGGACTAGATACGAGCAAAGTAAATATTAAAGGTGGAGCTTGTGCGCTTGGACATCCGATAGGGGCTAGTGGCGCACGAATTCTGGTGACATTGATTCACAGTTTACGTCAGCTACAAGCGTTAGGCACCAATGGTGATCTCGAAGCCAAAAAAGTGATGCGGGGTGTTGCATCACTTTGTATCGGTGGTGGAGAAGCCACGGCGATAGGCATTGAAATACCGCTTTAATTGAAATCAGAAAGGAGTAAATGATGACTCGTTTGGTTCCCTTGTTTATTGGTGGCGAGTTTCGTGAATCTCAAACATCGGATTGGGTTGAGGTAACCAATCCTGCCACTAATGATGTCATTGCGTACGTTCCATGTTCCACAGAGCACGAGATGGAAGCCGCCATTGATAATGCGAAAGAGACATTCCAATCCTGGAAGGAAGTGGCAGTATCCGAGCGTGCCAGAGTCATGCTTCGTTATCAGCACTTGCTCAAAGAGCATCATGATGAGCTTGCCACACTGCTTTCTCATGAAACGGGTAAGATTTTAGCGGATGCTAAAGGCGATGTGTGGCGAGGCATAGAGGTTGTTGAGCAGGCTGCAAATATTGCCAGCAACATGATGGGCGAAACCGTCGAAAACGTTGCCACGGATATTGATAGTTACTCAATGATTCAGCCCCTAGGTGTGTGTTGCGGCATTACGCCATTTAACTTTCCTGCCATGATTCCGTTGTGGATGTTCCCAATCGCTATCGCTGCGGGCAATACATTTGTGCTTAAACCCTCCGAACAGGTGCCGTTGACCTCTATTCGTTTAGCTGAACTATTTGAGCAAGCTGGCGCGCCGGAAGGAGTGTTGCAGATCGTTCATGGCCGCAAAGAGCAAGTCGACTTTCTTCTGGCTCATCCTGATATTCGAGCGGTGTCATTTGTTGGCTCGGTTCCCGTTGCCCGTTATATCTACACCACAGGGACTAAACATTTTAAACGGGTTCAAGCTTTTGCTGGTGCAAAGAATCACATGGTGATCATGCCTGATGCAAACAAAGATCAAGTGGTGAATAACCTAATCGGAGCCTCCGTAGGGGCTGCGGGGCAGCGTTGTATGGCAATTTCTGTTGCGGTATTTGTCGGTGATTCAAAACAATGGATTACAGACCTCAAACAGGCAATGGCGAAAGTACACCCAGGGCCTTGGGACGATGAGCAAGCTGCTTATGGCCCACTGATCAGTGAGCAAGCTAAACAACGCGTATTGGACCTAATTGAAGATGGCAAACAACAAGGCGCAGTGTGTGAACTCGATGGCAGTCAGTGTGAAGTGGAAGGCTTTCCCGATGGAAACTGGATTGGCCCAACCTTGTTTAGCGGTGTAACAGCGAACATGTCGATTTACACGCAAGAGATATTTGGCCCTGTCTTAGTTTGTATGGAAGTCGAAACGTTGCAAGAAGCTATTGAGTTAGTGAATCGCAACCCTTACGGCAATGGAACTTCTATATTTACCGCTAATGGCGCTGCTGCGAGAAAATATCAGCATGACATTCAAGTCGGTCAGGTTGGGATCAATGTGCCTATTCCAGTCCCTTTACCATTTTTCTCCTTTACTGGTTGGAGAGGCAGTTTCTATGGTGATTTACATGCGTATGGTAAACAAGCGGTACGTTTTTATACCGAGACCAAAACGGTGACGGCGCGTTGGTTTGATGACGATATTCCAACGGGGCCTAATTTGACCATCCAACTGCGCTGAGTGAATAAAAGGAGCTTTTATGGACTTTGAACTTAATGAAGATCAACGTGCATTTGCCGATACCGCTCAACAATTTGCCGATGAGCGTTTAGCACCGATGGCGGCGGAGTGGGATGAAAAGCAGATTTTCCCCAAAGACGTATTGAGAGAGGCGGGGGAACTGGGGTTTCTCAGTCTCTACACACCAGAAGAACATGGCGGCTTAGGGTTAAGCCGTTTGGATGCTTCAATTATCTTTGAACAACTGGCCATGGGATGTACGTCCACTACGGCGTTTATGACGATTCACAACATGGTCAGTTGGATGATAGCCAGTTTTGCTACCGATGAAGCCAAAACGCAGTTCTGTCCGAAATTAGTTACGGGGGAGTGGTTAGGCTCCTATTGCTTAACTGAGCCTAACGCAGGATCAGACGCCGCTGCACTGACCACTTCCGCTACAAAAAAGGGAGATAAGTATGTCATCAACGGCGGCAAAACCTTTATCTCTGGCGCAGGAGAGACAGATGTTTTGGTCGTGATGGCGCGAACCGGAGAAGCGGGTGCCAAAGGCGTGTCTGCATTTGTTGTTCCTGCTCACGCAGATGGTATCAGCTATGGGCGCAAAGAACCCAAAATGGGTTGGAACAGCCAACCAACACGAGCGGTTACTTTTGAAAATGTCGTTATTCCAGCTAGCCATTTACTGGGCGAAGAAGGGAAAGGTTTTGTCTTTGCGATGAAAGGGCTTGATGGAGGGCGTATAAATATTGCGACCTGTTCCGTCGGTACGGCTCAACAGGCCCTTGAACAGGCGACACAATACATTCAGGAGCGTAAGCAGTTCGGCAAGTCGCTTGCGCAGTTTCAAGCCTTACAATTCAAATTAGCAGACATGGCGACAGAGCTAGTGGCTGCTCGGCAGTTAGTGCGCTATGCCGCCAGCAAGCTCGACCGAAATGACCCAGATGCCACGGCTTATTGCGCGATGGCAAAACGGTTCGCAACCGATGTGGGCTTTCAGGTTTGCGACCAAGCGCTGCAGCTTTATGGCGGCTATGGTTACATCAAAGAGTATCCAATGGAGCGTCATTTCAGAGATGTGCGTGTGCATCAAATTCTGGAGGGAACGAACGAAATCATGCGCTTGATCATCGCGCGCCGTTTGCTCTCTGAGGAGTCGGCCTTGCTGTAGCGAAGTATTGGATTTGCTCATTGAGAAAGGATTCAGATATGCCATTAACCCAAGAAGCCATTCAACATACGATCACTAATCACGTTGCGGTGGTGACGATAAACAACCCGCCAGCCAATACGTGGACAGCAGAGAGCCTCAAGGTACTGAAGTCGCTGATACTCACACTTAACAATGATAAGCAGGTCTACGCACTGGTTTTAACCGGCAGTGGAGAAAAGTTTTTCTCTGCTGGTGCAGATCTCAAGCTATTTTCTGACGGTGACAAAGCGGTTGCGTTAGACATGGCGCGATGCTTTGGTGAAGCCTTTGAAATGCTCTCGGAATTCCGTGGTGTTTCCATTGCCGCTATTAATGGTTACGCCATGGGTGGAGGTTTAGAAGTGGCATTAGCTTGTGATATTCGAGTCGTTGAAGAGCAAGCGGTACTTGCTTTACCTGAAGCCAAAGTCGGACTTTTGCCCTGCGCTGGCGGTACCCAAAACCTCACAGCGTTAGTAGGGGAAGGCTGGGCAAAGCGTATCATTTTATGTGGAGAGCAAGTCAGCGCTGACAAAGCAAAAGAACTAGGCCTAGTTGAGGAGTTGGTTCCCAAAGGTGAAGCTTTAAGTAAAGCGCTGGAACTTGCTGAATCTGTTGCGAACCAGTCACCATCTTCTGTCGCCGCATGTAAGGCGCTCATTCAAAATATGCGCTCTGCGCCACTTAAGCACGGCTTAATGAAAGAGCGAGAGTTGTTTCTGAATCTTTTTGATACGGAAGATCAAGTCGAGGGTGTTCGCGCCTTTTTAGAAAAACGCCCACCGCAATGGAAAAACCGATAGGAGGCCACATGGCAGGGATGGTAACCATCAGTGAAATAGAGTGCTTAGATGGCGTGCACCGCATTGGTATCGCAACGTTAGACAACACCGCTTCATTGAATGCATTGACGTATGACATGTTAGTCCAACTTAACGATCAGCTTGTCAAGTGGCAAGACGATCCGCATGTGACTTGTGTGGTACTTACTGGCGCTGGAGAAAAAGCATTCTGTGCTGGTGGCGATGTTCGAGCTATGTATCACGTCATGCATAACGAGAGTAAAGAAAAAATCGTAGAGTTCTGTACGAACTATTTCTCGTTGGAGTATGAGTGTGACTATCTCATCCACACTTACAACAAACCCATTATCGGTTGGGGAGAAGGCATTGTCATGGGCGGTGGGATGGGGCTTTTTATGGGAACCAGCCATAACGTTGTGACAACAACATCACGCCTTGCTATGCCAGAAATCAATATCGGACTGTATCCTGATGTGGGAGGTACGTGGTTTTTAAGCCAGATAGATCCGCAAGTGGGCTTATTCCTCGGATTGACAGGTTCAATGGTAAATTCAAGTGACGCTGTCACTATTGGTTTGGCCGATTGGTTACTGTTGGAAGAGCAGTATCCCACCTTACTGGATGAGCTAAAGCGGCTCCAGTGGGGCAAAGAAGATGCGAAAGAGTTGGTAACTGCGCTACTAAAATTAATGGAAGAACAGGTTATTGATAGCAAACCAACCACGCAAATTTGTCCATACTTAGATCAGATAGAGGAAGCGTGCAAAGGCTTTGATCTTAATGCGATAGCACAGCGAATCATGACTATCGAAGGGAATAGCCAGTGGATAGAAAACGCGAAACAAACGTTCGCATCGGGCAGTCCGATCACCGCGCATATTTGCTTTAGACAAGTGAAAGAGTACCACAGCTTACCGCTTGCAGATTGCTTCCGTTTAGAGTTGAGTTTGTCGGTTCGCAGTGCCTTATTAGGTGAGTTTAAAGAGGGCGTCCGTTCTCGGCTCATTGACCGGGATGGCGAGCCGAGCTGGATATTTAACAGTGTCAGTGAAGTCGATGAAGATGTTATCGATACTTTGTTTACCTCGCTTTGGTCAGATAACGAGCATCCGCTTGCTAATTTGGGTGAACAAACACTAGGTCAATAAGGAGAATGATCATGAGTACCATCGCATTTATCGGTTTAGGAAGAATGGGGCATCCTATGGCGCAAAACTTACTCGCGTCTGGATTTAACGTGCAAGTATTCGATGTCGATAGCGAAGCCGCAAAGCAACTAGTACCTTTTGGTGCCGTGGTGGCGAGCTCTATCGAAGAGGTAGTAGATGGTGCTAGCACAGTCATCACGATGCTACCAGCAGGGTCTCACGTTCGTTCCGTGTATCTTGGTGACTTACACGGTGGCGTAGGTGTCCTCAATCTTGTCTCGCCAAGTACCTTGATAATTGATTGTTCAACCATTGATCCGGACTCCGCGCGATTAGTCGCCAATGAAGCGGCAAATAAACGCGTGTTGTTTGTCGACGCACCCGTTTCGGGGGGCGTTGCTGGCGCTAAAGCGGCGACATTAACCTTTATTGTTGGTGGTTCGGATCAAGCGTTTTCTAAAGCCAATGCGATTTTGCAGTATATGGGAAAAAATGTTTTCCATGCTGGCAAAGCAGGCGATGGTCAAATGGCGAAAATCTGTAACAACCTTATGCTCGGCATTTTAATGTCTGGTACGTGCGAGGCATTAAACCTAGGTATCGATCATGGACTCGATCCAAAAGTGCTATCAAACATCATGCTGCAAAGCTCTGGCCGAAATTGGGCATTGGAGCTTTACAATCCTTGCCCAGGCGTGATGGACAGTGCGCCAGCCAGTCACGATTACCAGCCGGGCTTTATGAGCAAACTCATGCTAAAAGATCTCGGCTTGGGGTTAGATGCGGCGTTACAAACACATTCTTCGGTTCCGATGGGGTCGTTAGCGCGCAACTTATATTCTTTCCACAACGCGAGCGGCCACGGCGAGCTCGATTTCTCAAGCTTATTTGAGTTATACAAGAGTAAGAAAGGCTAGACCGAGTTTTGTGACAAACCAGCCCGAGATGGTGACCTAAAACGCGCATCATTTCGGCCAACTTAGACTGGTTGAGATAGAGAACATTACGAGCTATGGAGTGCACCAATATGGACATAAAAAGTAGTGTTATTGCCATTACAGGAGCAGGGCAGGGGCTTGGGCAAATGATGGCCATTACCCTTGCTCAAGCTGGCGCTGATTTAGCGTTGTTGGATGTAAACGCCAGTGGCTTAATGGAAACACAAGAGCAGTGTCGAATGCTGAGTGCGAAAGCGTTGACATATCAAGTGGATGTCACCAACGAAATCGATGTTGAAACCACGTTTGAAGCGATTATCCAAGATTTTGGTCAACTCAATGGGTTAGTCAATAACGCTGGCGTGTTAAGAGATGGGTTACTTGTAAAAGCAAAAGATGGCGTGATCAGTAAGATGTCTTTGGATCAATTCAATTTGGTCATGAACGTTAACGTGACAGGAACATTTTTGTGTGGGCGTGAAGCTGCCGTCAAGATGATTGAGAGTGGCTCCCGAGGCGTTATCATCAATATTTCTAGTGTTGCGAGAGCAGGGAATATCGGACAAACCAATTATTCTGCATCTAAAGCGGCGGTCGCGACCATGGCGACAACATGGGCTCGTGAGCTCGCAAGATACGGTATTCGCGCGGCGGCGGTTGCACCAGGTGTAGTTCATACCGCGATGGCAGAGCAAATGAAACCCGAAGCCATAGAGCGACTAGAAAAGATGATCCCAGTTGGCAGGATGGGCGAAACAAGCGAAATCGCGCATGCAGTAAAATACATTATTGAGAGTGATTACTTTACTGGCAGGGTTTTAGAAGTGGATGGCGGCATTCGTATGTAAGTGACCACTGAAATAAGGCTCTGATAGACCTGAATAATAAGTCTCTTTCCATTTCAACATTTTCTATGTTGTGGAGTGCTAATTCTGCGCAACCCAAATGTATTTACAACTTATGTTTGGATTTACCTTGAGAATGATTTCTCACAATCCAATAAAGAGATGTAAATACCACTCAAATATTAAGTGAAATCATTAATTTGATGTTGATCACACTTTTGATTTTTTAGCTTCCGCTTCTCATTAAGGCTATCTGCGTAAATGAAGTTGATAGTCAGTCTCATCAATTTTTAGTTTCAACTGTTTGTTTTTAAATAATTAATTGTTGAAGCACGAGAAATTCGTGTTGAGGTTAATATTCTATTTAAAGTGTGTAACTTCCATTAATGGAAGGTTAGTTTCCAGTTGTGGCTAATGAGCTTTAACTTTTTACTCCTCATAATGCGCCAAATGTAACATAGTGTTTCAAAGTGTAACAATAAACTCACACTAAGAGTGTGGTTTTGATCTCCACTCAATTCCGTTTTGTTTCGCTCTGAGCCCGACGTTACTCATGCTCAACACATAAACATTCTAATGACTATAACAACTGGTTCTTGGCTTGATACCAATCGTATCGTAGCAAATAACGGTTCATCCTAGCTGGTAAAATGCTTGATGACGAAGTTGAAAAAATTGTAAGTAGAATAACTACTTATCGAGGTTTTTTCTTGTTCTCATACATTACCTCTGCGCTATTTGTGAGCTCTTATTTACTTTGATTGGCATCTGCTTTGAAACCAGACAACCATCGAGAAAGTTAATGGAAGCCTCAAGATATAAACGCATCTTGTCGAGGGGAAGTTTGGCGTCCGTCATACTTATGCTCTCAGGATGTAATTCAGCTTTACTTGACCCCAAAGGTGCCATTGGTGTGCAAGAAAAAGAGTTAATTATTACTGCTCTTTTGCTGATGTTGATCGTTGTAATCCCTGTGATTTTAATGACGATTTACTTCGCTTACCGATACCGCGCCTCTAACACTGAAGAAGAGTACGCACCCGAGTGGTCACACTCGACCAAAATCGAAGTGGTGGTATGGACAATTCCAATCATCATCATTGCGATTCTTGCGACGATCACATGGCGTTCGACTCATGAACTAGAGCCATCCAAACCTTTGGAAAGTGATGTTAAACCAATGACCATCGAAGTGGTGTCACTCGATTGGAAATGGTTGTTCATCTATCCAGAAGAAAACATTGCGACGGTGAACTATGTGGCGTTCCCGAAAGACGTGCCAGTGCAGTTCAAACTGACTTCGGACAACATCATGAACGCGTTTTTCATCCCTCGCTTAGGTACACAGATCTACGCGATGCCAGGCATGGTAACCAAGCTCAACCTCATAGCGAACCACGAAGGTGACTACAAGGGTTTTGCATCGAACTACAGCGGCGAAGGCTTTTCGCAAATGAAGTTCACAGCTTCAGCAATGTCTGATCGTGCTGCGTTCCTAAATTGGGTGCAGAAAGTGAAGGCGAGCCCTGATCGTATTGAAGATTGGGAGCAATACAGCTCACTGGCAGCGCCAAGTATCGCAGAGCCAGTCACTTTGTTCTCTAGCGTTCCTCCGTTCTTGTTCACCGACGTTGTGACTCAGCATCCTGGTTCAATGAACTGTTTGCCTGAAAACCAAGGATAATCGTAATGTTTGGAAGATTAACTCTTGATTCAGTTCCATTCCACGAACCTATTATTGTCATCACCCTAGCGGTTGTGGCGCTGGTTGGTTTAGCCGTAGTTTACGCGGTGACCAAAGCCGGAAAGTGGCAATATTTGTGGAATGAATGGTTTACTTCAGTAGACCATAAAAAACTTGGCTTCATGTACATCGCAGTAGCGATGGTGATGCTTGTTCGTGGTTTTGCTGACGCAGTCATGATGCGTAGTCAGCAACTCCTTTCTTCTGCGGGTGAAGCAGGTTACTTACCACCGCATCACTACGATCAAATTTTTACTGCCCATGGCGTGATCATGATCTTCTTCGTAGCGATGCCATTGGTCATTGGTCTGATGAACATCATCGTGCCATTGCAGATTGGTGCGCGTGACGTAGCTTTCCCGTATCTGAATAACTTGAGCTTCTGGCTGTTTGTTGTAGGTGTCATCCTAACAAACATGTCTCTCGGCTTAGGTGAATTTGGTCGTACCGGCTGGTTGGCGTATCCGCCGCTTTCAGGTATTGAGGCTAGCCCAGGAGTCGGGGTCGACTATTGGATTTGGGCGCTGCAGATATCAGGTGTTGGTACGACGTTAACAGGCGTGAACTTCTTCGCGACCATTTTGCGTATGCGTACACCGTCTATGCCAATGATGAAGATGCCAGTTTTCACTTGGGCGTCTCTGTGTGCAAACATTTTGATCATCATTTCATTCCCAATCCTAACGGTGACTATCGCTCTGCTTACGCTGGATAGATACCTAGGCATGCACTTCTTTACCAATGATCTTGGCGGCAACGTAATGATGTACGTCAACCTGATTTGGGCTTGGGGTCACCCAGAAGTGTACATCTTGATCTTGCCAATTTTTGGTGTGTTCTCAGAAGTCACCGCAACCTTCTCACGTAAAAAGTTGTTCGGTTACACATCGCTAGTTTGGGCTACCGTAGTTATCACGATTCTTGCCTTTGTCGTTTGGCTACACCACTTCTTTACGATGGGGTCTGGCGCGAACGTAAATGCCTTCTTCGGTATTGCCACGATGATCATTTCTATCCCAACAGGGGTGAAGATCTTCAACTGGCTATTCACGATGTACAAAGGCCGCATCCGCTTTACGACGCCAATGATGTGGACGGTGGGCTTCCTTATCACCTTTACTGTTGGTGGTATGACGGGCGTACTAATGGCTGTTCCGGGCGCAGATTTCGTTCTGCATAACTCAGTATTCCTTATCGCTCACTTCCACAATGTTATCATCGGTGGTGTGGTGTTTGGATGTTTCGCTGCGATCACTTACTGGTTCCCGAAAGCGACCGGTTTCACCATGAATGAAACTTGGGGCAAACGCGCGTTCTATCTTTGGATTATTGGTTTCTTAATGGCGTTCTTACCGCTTTACGCGCTGGGCTTCATGGGGATGACTCGTCGTTTAAGCCAAGACATCAACCCAGAATACTTCCCACTGTTGTCGATTGCCGCAGCAGGTACGGTTGTGATTGCGCTGGGCGTATTGTCTCAGTTCATCCAAATTTACGTGAGTATCCGTGACCGCGAGCAAAACCGTGATCTAACTGGTGACCCGTGGGGTGGTCGTACTCTTGAGTGGGCAACATCGTCTCCACCGCCGTTCTACAACTTTGCGCACCTACCAAAAGGTGATGTGCTGGATGCCTTCTGGTACCAGAAACAAAGTGGCGAGTTCGATCCAACTAAAGAAGTGGAATACGAACGTATTCATATGCCAAAAAACACGGCAACAGGCATCTACGTGTCGGCTTGGTCGCTCCTATTTGGCTTCGGCATGATTTGGTACATCTGGTGGCTAGCGGCGGCAAGTTTGGTCGGTATTATCGTGACGTGTATTCAGCATAGCTATAACGATGATGTGGATTACTACGTGGAAGTTGAAGAGATCAAAGCAATTGAGGCTGAACGTCGAGCTCAGCTTGAAGAAGCGAAGAAAAACTCAGTGAAAGACAGCGAAAGTAAAGATGATCTGGAGGTGACGTATGCAAACTAATATCGCAGCACATCACGACCATGATCACCACCATGACACGAATGGCAACAAGCTATTTGGCTTCTGGGTTTACCTGATGAGTGACTGTGTACTGTTTGCGACCTTGTTCGCGACTTACGCTGTGCTGTCGAGCAATTCAATTGCGGGCCCAACAGGTAAAGACATTTTCGAACTCCCATTCGTTTTTGTCGAAACCATGCTGCTGCTGTTTAGCAGTATCACATTTGGTTTTGGCATTATCGCGATGAAGCGCAACAACGTTGCTGGTCTCAAACGTTGGATGTTAGTCACGTTCGCGCTTGGTCTTGGCTTTATCTGTATGGAGGTCTATGAGTTCCATCACCTGATTGAAGAAGGCTATGGCCCACAAACCAGTGCATTCCTGTCGGCATTCTTTACGTTGGTTGGTACGCACGGCCTGCACGTAACCTTTGGTCTGATTTGGTTAGCGGTAGCATACCATCAACTGTCGACGAAAGGTCTGAACGACAATATGGCAATGCGCTTTAACTGCTTAAGCCTATTCTGGCACTTTCTAGATATCGTTTGGATTTGTGTCTTTACCATCGTTTACTTACTGGGGGTAATGTAATGGATCAACATGTAGAAACCAGTTCGTCAGATTACGTGAAAGGTTTTATTGCCTCACTGATTCTGACGGTAATTCCGTTCTACTTTGTTTGGACGAAATCATTACCAGATACAACGACCTATGCGATTCTATTTGGATGTGCATTAGTGCAGATATTTGTTCACTTTAAATACTTCTTGCACATGGAAACAAAAACATCCGACGGACGTTGGAACCTTGTATCACTGATGTTTACCGCCATTGTTGTACTTATCCTTATCGCTGGCTCGGTATGGATCATCTACAACATGAACGTCAACATGAAGTTGTAGGCCAAGGTATGCTGAAAAGTTATTTGTCTATCACTAAACCGGGCATTATTTTCGGCAACCTGATTTCTGTTGCGGCGGGGTTCTTCCTCGCCGCAAAAACAGAACCAGCCAGTCTAATGTTGTTCGTTACGACGTTAGTTGGTGTTGGGTTAGTCATCGCTTCAGGTTGTGTGGTGAATAATATTTTCGATCGTGATATCGACCAAAAGATGGCACGTACACGAAATCGTGAAACAGTGAAAGGCAACATCAATATCGATATTGCGTTTGTTTATGCACTTGCTTTATTGCTGGTAGGAACCGCACTCTTATTTATCCGAGTGAATCCACTATCCGCTGTCGTCGTGTTGCTTGGCTACGTGTATTACGTGTTCTTTTACACGATGTGGTACAAACGTAACTCGGTGTATGGAACCTTAGTGGGAAGTATCTCAGGCGCAGTTCCGCCATTGGTGGGTTACTTAGCGGTAACAAACTTCATTAGCTTGGAAGCGATTTTACTCTTTACCATGTTCTGTCTCTGGCAAATGCCGCACTCTTATGCCATTGCCATGTTCCGCATGCAAGACTACCGAGAAGCCGGGATTCCCGTATTGCCAGTTAAAGAAGGTATTCATAAAGCGCATCGACACATGAAAGCGTATGTCGTGGCTTTTGGGGCAGCATCATTGGGGTTATTTTTACTAGGTGAAGCCGGGTATGAATACTTAGCGGTTGCAGCGGTTGTTTGCTTTATGTGGACGAAAGTGACCTTTCGCAGCATTGATGAGAACAACTACATCGCTTGGTCAAAGTCGGTGTTTAAAGTCTCACTGCTAGTGGTGATGGGGATCAGTGGTGTGCTTGGTGTCGAGTTGATTCCTCTAGCTCTGTAACAACCAGACCTAAGCGTTTGCTACGCGCCAATATCTTTTGCTGCTGAATGCATGAATGACCTTACCTAGAAGTAAGGTCATTTAACTTTCTATTGTCCTTTATTTTCCCTGTTCCTCCTCTAGCTTCACTATCACGTATTCATATCTAAAAGCAAAAACAACCAGTGTGTAAAACATAGTAGATCGCGCGTTTCCGCTGACGCGTAATAATGCCAAGAGATAGCGACGATTAAGCTAAAAGTATAAACAGCGCAATAACTCTACTTACCATATGAGAATTCAATATCGATAGTTTGTAATGTAAACATTTGGGGTAGTGCTAGTTCCCATAGCAGCATACAAACTAACAATGTGAATGTTTAAGTTGAATCACCAGCTAGCGAAATACAAAAGTTTTACGACTGAAAGTGGGTGAGGAAGCATCTTAACTCCAGTGAAATGAACACGATTAAGAATCATCCTTTTACATAATCTAAAAACTCACTAAACCTTAACCCAGATTAAAGTTTTGTCGTCTCCGAGGCATTAAGGTGCGCCTGTAGTTTGCAGGTCTCAAGGATTCAGAGAAGGAACAGCCATACATCGTGTATCGCTGTTCCTTTTTCGTTCTTGTTTACTTGCGAAAAGATAAAACATAAAGACAACTTTAAGAGGACTGGTTTTGAGCATTTTGTTTTCCGAAGCCCGCATTGGCAACATGACCCTAAAGAACCGTTTTGTGAGAAGCGCAACGTGGGAGAACATGGCGACCGAAGATGGTCACATGACGGCAAAGCTTTACGATATTTACGAAACGCTTGCGAAAGGGGAGGTTGGGCTTATTGTCACGGGTTATGCCAATATCGTTGAAGAAGAGAAACCCAACGCAGGTATGATGGGGATCTACAACGACTCTTTTATTGAAGAATACAAAAAGCTAACAGAGCTAGTACATCAACAAGATTCTAAAATCGTGATGCAAATTGCTTACGGTGGCACCAAAACCACCCATAACGTCGGTGAGCGTGTCATCTTCGCTCCGAGTGACGTGCCTGAGCGTGGTACAAATACGCAAGGCAAAGCGATGACAAAGGACGAAATAGACTACATCGTAAAGGCATTCGCATTGGCGAGTAAACGTGCTCAAGACGCTGGTTTTGACGGCGTAGAGATTCATGCGGCGCACACTTATTTAATTAACCAGTTTTTAAGCCCGTACTATAATCGTCGCGAAGACGAATATGGTGGTGACTTAGAAAATCGCATGCGCTTTCTTTTAGAAATTTATTCTGAAACCAGAAAGCTGGTTGGAAGCGAATTTCCCATCCTCGTTAAACTGACGGCAACAGAGTTCTTTGACGGCGGTTTAACGTTCAATGAAACTCGCGTCGTCTGCAAGAAACTTGAAGAAATAGGCGTTGATGCGATCATCGTATCTGGCAATGTTCACGGCAAAGCAAACGAACTTGTTGGTCAAACGTTCGATGGTTACACACTACAAGAAGAAGGTTACTTTCACGAATATGGTCACGTGATCAGCCAGGACGTTAGCATACCGGTGATTACTGTCGGCGGGCTGAGCGACATTGATGCGATTGAGAAAATTGCAGAAAACACAGATATCCAATTTTTTGCTGTGTCACGCCCTTTATTGGCTGAGCCACAGTTGATCAAACGTTGGAAAGAAGGCAATCGCGCACCAGTAGATTGTGAACGTTGCTCAAAGTGTCGTACCAAGCGTGGTAACTTTTGCGTGGTGTATAAGAACCGAAATCGTCGCAAAAAATAGAACGAAGCGAATACACAAATACAAATTAGCCTCCACTCTGAATATGGAGGCTTTTAATTATCCGCATGTTAATCGAACCATTATTTATCTTCTTTTTGATAGTTTAAATAATGGACACAAAGATCGTGAAATGCTTTAGCTTGAGGCGAGATCGTGCGATCGGTTAACGTAAATATACCAATTTGCCTTTCAAGTGGTGGATCGATAAGCGGAATCCAAACCAAGCGTGTTTCATTGGTTGGGAAAGCAAGCTTAGGTAGGGTCGTGACACCAATCCCAAGTTCTAAGACAGAAAACAGCGAAGTAATATTTTCGACCGAATAGAGCGCTTGCTGACTCAGAGCTCTTGCTGGGGTTGGATCGAGAAGTGTACAAGTGCCGTTACGGATAAAGGGTTGTTCCAACAAAGTTTGCCACTCGATTCCTTCTGGATGACTCGCAATAGGGTTGTCCTTTAAACACACCACGCCTATTGGATCGGCTAACAGCGGCGTAAAGTCAATGCCGCCCTCATCGAGGTGAGAGGGGTTACCGAGCGCTAAGTCGACCTCACCGGAGAGTAGGCGAGCCTCGACGCCAGCGGCATTATCGTCTATCAAGCTTACTTCTACATTTGGATACTGTTCGCAAAAGGCGCCCAACACGCTAGGAATGAGCTTCGCTGCAACAGAAGGAACGCTCGCAATTCGCACTCTCCCTTGCTGTCCGGCAGCGGCTGCTTTGAGATCGTTGTCTAGTGCACTGTAGATATTGAGAAACTGAACCACTTTGGGAAGACAAATTTCACCAAACGGGGTCAATTTGGTTTTGTTTCCGGGTTCAAACAGCGTTTGTCCTAGAATTCTTTCAAGCTCTTTTATCGATGTTGACAGTGCCGCCTGAGAACGATTTGCACGATGTGAAGCGGCTCGAAAGCCTCCTTCCTCGACTACCATCACAAAATGCATTAATTGTTGAAGCTTAATACTCATCCCTAATGCCTCTTAATCCCTTTATTTACGTTATTTTAAATAGAGCGATAAGTTTAACTTATCAAATGTCAAAAATTTACCGTTAGATTTATCGCCTGTCAATGTGCATCATTTAACCATATTGAAACAAAGTTGTTACAAAGGTTGAAAGGCACGTGAATACTCCTACTAAAAAACACCCAGTTAAAACCAGTCTATTTGCTTCTAAAGCGCCGCTTGAATGGGCGATAGTCAACAACGGAACCCTGTATACGGCTCAAATTCCTATTGATGACACAGGCGCGGTTGTGGAAGGCGGTATCGAAGCACAAACACGTCAAACCTTTAACAATCTCATTCACACCCTGGAGTGTGCAGGGGAGTCTTTGGACTCGGTGTTGCAGGTCCTGATTTATGTGACCGACAGAGAATACTTAAAGACCGTTAACCAAGTGTACGCGGAATATTTTGAAGCGCCGTACCCAAATCGCGCCGCCATGGTGGTTGCAGGGTTAGCGCGAGAAGAGATGTTGGTGGAGTTTGTTGTCTACGCGTCGGCAAGCCAACCAGAATAAATCCAATAAGAACAATTAGAGATCAGTGAGTGGGTGGCTTGCCATCACAAATCGGAAGAACAAGGAAAGAACCATGACTTTTATTAACAATGTTCAAGCAGAAAAATCCCTCTATATAGCAGGTGAATGGCAATCGGGCATGGACACCATCGCCAATATTAACCCTTCTGATATCAGCGAAAACATTGGCGATTTCGCACAAGCGAGTGTGTCGCAAGTAGAGCAAGCGATTCAAGCGGCTAAATCAGCGCAGCCAGAGTGGGAAAAAACACCAATCGAGCGCAAGCAAGCAGTGCTACAAGCGATTGGTGATGAGCTCATTGCACGATGTGACGAATTGGGCACCTTGCTTTCGCGTGAAGAAGGCAAGCCATTTGCTGAAGGTCGAGGTGAGATATACCGTTCTGGCCAATTCTTCCAATACTTTGCTGCTGAGGTTCTGCGTCAAATTGGCGATAACGCTGCTTCCGTCCGTCCAGGTGTCTCCGTTGAAGTTACTCGCGAAGCCGTCGGCGTTATCGCCATTATCTCTCCTTGGAACTTCCCAACAGCAACAGCGGCTTGGAAAATCGCGCCAGCACTTGCGTTTGGCAACAGCGTCGTCTGGAAGCCTGCCAACCTCACCCCAGCAAGTGCCGTTGCGCTGACAGAGATTATCCATCGCCAAGGTTTACCTGCTGGCACGTTTAACCTCGTTTTGGGTAGCGGTTCGCAAGTCGGTAATACCCTTATCAATTCGAAGGATGTGAACGGCGTTAGCTTCACTGGTTCTGTGGACACTGGCCGCAAAGTTGCAGCGGCAACAGCACCAAATTTTGTGCGTTGTCAGCTAGAGATGGGTAGCAAAAATGCGCTCGTAGTGGCAGATGATGCAGACATTCAAATTGCTGTCGAAGCGACAATCGCAGGCTCATTCTCGGGTGCAGGTCAAAAATGTACCGCGTCTTCTCGTCTTGTGGTTATGGACGGAATTCACGACGCGTATGTTGAAGCGCTAATCAAACGCATGAGCGAACTTAAAGTGGGTCACGCTCTAGAAGAGGGCGTATTCATGGGTCCTGTTGTTGATGGTAACCAGCTGAATGCGAACTTTGAGTGGATCGAAAACGCTCGCCAAGCGGGCGCAGAGCTGGCTTTTGGTGGCGAGCGTCTGAGCCTAGAGCATGACGGGTACTACATGTCACCAACCCTGTTCTTGAACACACAAAACAGCTGGGAAGTGAACCAAGAAGAAGTCTTTGCGCCAATGGCGAGCGTGATTCGCGTTTCTGATCTGGATGAGGCAATTGCAGTCGCGAACGATACGCGCTTTGGCCTGACAGGCGGCATTATCACGCAAAGCTTGCGCAATAGCGCGATCTTCAAACAGCAAGTCCAAACGGGCTGCGTCATGGTTAACTTGCCAACTGCGGGTACAGATTATCACGTTCCATTTGGTGGCCGTAAAGAATCTAGCTTTGGTCCTCGTGAGCAAGGTCAGTACGCCAAAGAGTTCTACACCGTAGTGAAAACCGCTTATCAGCGTCCTTACTAAGATCGGCAGGGTAACTGATGGTGTCAGTTGCCCGCACGAAAAGGCTAAGAAATTGTTTAAGGAGTGGTTATGTACCAACAACGGATTGTGATTGACGGATTGCAGTACTGCAATTGGGATCGAGAGTATTTCCAAACGCTTAAGGCGAGTGGCATTACTGCCGTTCATGCCACCATCGTCTACCACGAAACTGCGCGCGAAACCTTAACGCGTTTTGCTGAGTGGAACTTGCGCTTCGAGCAAAATGCGGACCTCATCATGCCTATTTATTCAATGGCAGATGTAGAAAAAGCCAAAGCAGAAGGCAAAGTCGGCATCTTCTTCGGCGCGCAAAATTGCTCACCAATCGATGATGAAATTGGTCTGATTGAAGTGATGCGCCGCCAAGGTCTGCTGATCATGCAACTGACCTACAACAACCAAAGCTTACTGGCGACAGGTTGTTACGAACAAAACGATTCCGGCGTAACTCGCTTTGGTAAGCAAGCTATTGAAGAGATGAACCGAGTCGGGATGATCATTGATATGTCCCACAGTGCGGAGCGTTCTACGTTGGAAGCCATCGATCTTTCTTCGCGTCCAATTTGTATCAGCCATGCTAACCCGACGTTTGCGCATGACGCACTGCGCAACAAATCCAACACCGTGATCAAAGCACTGACGGAGCGCGGTGGTTTGATTGGATTCAGTTTATATCCATTCCATTTGCCAAATGGCAGCCAGTGCACGCTGGATGATTTCTGCCAGATGGTAGCGAAAACCGCAGACATGTTTGGCGTCGACCATTTAGGCATCGGTAGTGATCTGTGCTTAAACCAACCGCAACAAGTATTGGAATGGATGCGCAACGGGCGTTGGTCAAAAGCGATGGATTACGGCGAAGGTTCAGCAAGTAACTCGGGATGGCCAGATGCGCTGCCATGGTTCTGCGGCAGCGCAGGGATGGAGAACATCTACAACGGATTAATGGGTCACGGATTCAGTGAATCTGAGGCTGGAAAAATATTGGGTGAAAACTGGTTCAACTTCCTTAAAGAAGGATTAGAGCCTATTTCATAGCATTCCCCAAAGTAGGAACCGCCTGCCCACATAATAACAATACGGCAGGCGTAAAACTCACATTTGTAGCCAGTCTTTGGCTGCTGCAAAGAACCTCTGGAGCCAGAGTATGTCTGATTTAACCAATAGCATGAAAGCTTCCACGATGAGCGTGTCATCGGGCAAGTCAAAAGCAAAACACAACACATCAACAACAGAAAACACGACGGACAAATTAGGACTGAATAACCCGGCCTTTTGGTATAGCGGTGGTTTCATCGCGTTGTTCGTTGCTATTGCACTTTATGACGGCGAGCTGTTATCTACGATCGTTAACGCTGGCTTTGGCTGGGCAGTTCAGGTATTTGGTCCATACTGGCAGTTACTGCTGCTTCTCACTTTTCTTATTGGTCTTGGCTTGGCTGCAGGGCGAACAGGCAAGGTGATGTTGGGCGGGATTGCAAAACCAGAAATGGATTCTTTCCGCTGGATGGCGATTATTTTCTGTACCTTATTGGCTGGTGGTGGCGTTTTCTGGGCCGCGGCTGAGCCTATCGCGCATTATGTTAGCCCACCTCCTTTGTACGGCGCGCAAGATAACCCGCAGCAAGGTGCGGTGAATGCGTTGTCGCAATCCTTTATGCACTGGGGCTTTCTAGCTTGGGCGATTGTAGGTAGCTTAACTTCCATCGTGGTGATGCACCTACATTACGACAAAGGTTTACCACTAAAACCCCGTATTTTGCTTTACCCAGTCTTGGGCGAACGAGCACTTAAAGGCCAACTCGGTGCATTGATTGACGCATGCTGCATTATCGCGGTAGCCGCGGGCACCATCGGGCCCATTGGGTTTCTGGGCTTGCAGGTTAGCTACGCGTTAAATGCGCTGTTTGATATTCCTGATGGCTTTACCACTCAACTTATCATCATCTTGTTTGCGATTGCTCTTTACACCCTGTCAGCACTCAGTGGATTAAGCCGAGGCATGCAACTGCTTAGTCGTTACAACGTGATTCTGGCAATGGCATTGATGGTTTACATCCTGTTTTTTGGCCCTACGAATTTTATCTTTAACGGATACATTCAAGGTGTAGGGAGCATGCTGGATAACTTTATCCCAATGGCGACCTACCGTGGTGATGAAGGTTGGCTAAGCTGGTGGACAGTATTTTTCTGGGGCTGGTTCCTTGGTTATGGTCCGATGATGGCAATTTTTATTGCGCGTATTTCCCGTGGTCGAACTATCCGCCAAATCATTTCCACCATCAGTATTGTGGCTCCGTTAACCACCTGTTTTTGGTTCACGATTGTGGGCGGCTCAGGCCTTGCGTTTGAAATTGCTGAACCGGGTAGCGTGAGTGCGGCGTTCGAAGGCTTTAACCTGCCAGGTGCTTTGCTTGCGGTGACTCAGCAACTACCAATGCCAATGCTGACTTCAATTCTATTTCTGATTTTAACCACGATCTTCATCGTCACGACGGGCGACTCAATGACCTACACAATCAGTGTCGTGATCAGTGGTGAAACGGAGCCGAATGCGATCATCCGTACCTTCTGGGGCGTAATGATGGGTGTGACGGCACTAATCCTGATTTCTCTTGGCTCTGGTGGCATCTCTGCACTGCAATCTTTCATTGTGATTACCGCGGTTCCGGTTTCGTTGATTCTGTTACCGTCACTTTGGAATGCGCCGCAAATCGCAATCAAAATGGCGAAAGAGCAAGGGCTATAACAATTATCTAATTCAAACAACGTGGAGCTTGTGCGGGTGTTTTCCTCCTGCATCCGCACAAACCCTAGTATTCTTACAATAACAAATAGGTGGTGAGCAAAATGGATGCACATCGTTCTACTTATACGGAAGCAACTATGCGCGATGCAGCGATTGTCATGGCAGCCGAAAGGCTTGGCGCAATGCACCAAAACCGAATCAGCTTTGTACGCAGTCTGATTCGTAATATGGCAAGCCAAAACTGGCAAGTAACCAAGCATGAGTGGCAGCTTTGTCCTCGTGGTTATGGTCATGTGATTTACAAATTGACCACGCCAGAGCACGTTTATCATTTGGTGGTATTCTGTGATGAAATTGCCGACGACGAGCGTAATGATCGCGTAATTGCTGAAAAGTGGGACGTCACATTTGCACTGGTTCAAGGCGATGTTGATGTTACTTTGTTGGAAAGATTGCGAGAAAATGTACCGCTGCAAGAAGCGGGACGTAATCCAAACAACGTACTTGTTCTTGCTCGCGCAAATAAAAGTGTGCGCGTGTTTGAGCACATTGTTAGCGCACTTTCTCAAGGCGAGCAGCCTGAGCCGAAAGAGTTAGCGGAAGTGGGTTATATCCTGCGTACCACAGCAGTTTATGGTAACGGAAAGTTTGGTATCGCCGATTTCAAACTGTTAGAGAACAACTCAGATTTCAGCCAGTCTTTTAGTGCGCAAATGTGTGCCGTATATATGTTGCGTGAATTCAGCCTAGATTGGGTGCACTATCTGGCACTTCAACAAGGTGGCGACAACGCGGTGGCTTTGCATCGTGGCTTGCAGCGCTACCTTGGTGTCGGCAATGCGACTGGCTTAGGCATGGCTCCATACTTGATTAATCACCCGTGCATCGTTGACCAATGGATGACCGCTCGCGAACGTGCGGTAGCGCGAGTCTTTGCGATGCCATGTGAAGCTTCATTCCATGCTCCTTTGCAAGGATTACTACAAAAAGCACAGCGTCATTTAGAGCAAGTCATCACCATCAATGAACATCAAGATAGGCTCAATCACCAAGCGATATCAGACATCAAACAACTGCTATCAGAGCTAACAACGTTAATGGCATCACATCCGAACTGGGCGAGTTTGGTCGAGCATAAGAAAACAATGAGTGTGGAAGCCCAAGAAATCCTCACCTCTTGCTTGATCGAACTCTACCCATCTTTAGTGGATGAATTTGCTAGCCAAATGAATACGGATGAAATGTTATCTATTCCGGGCGGGAAAAAGATCCAAGATTTACTGGAAGTGTTGCAAAGCAAGTACCGCTGGGCGATTGATGCGGATTACTCACTAGCCGAGAACAACTACTGGTTCTGGTATCGCTCACAAGATAAAGAAGAGCCAAGGCTTGGTGTTCGCGGGGAAGAGGCTGGAGAAGAAAAAGAACTGCCGCTTGATATCGGCAGACAAGTGAATCGCTTGTACCAGGCCTTGCTTGACTGTGATGTAGAAATGTCCGTAGCAGAGTTTCTATTGCAAAAACCGGCTTATCGTTCGATCACACGTCGCGTATGGACGCTAGGCAACCGTGCGATGGGGGATATTCAAATGAATGTGCTGCGTAAAGATGCGTTACCAATGCACTTACTGCGCTGTAAATTGGCGATCTTTGGCGCGACTAAGTTTGATCCGCGCTCGGATCGTTGGGTTCGAGTAACTTTCTTCCAAGGTGCGCCGTTGTTAGATGAAATTCACGACCCTAAACTGGCAGACACATGGATTTTCCCTAGCATGCCGCCACGTGACGAAATTGCGCAAAGTGATAATCAAAAAATCAGTGGAGGATTTGCATTATGATCGTCTCTCACAACGAATTGGTGGCCGCGGTTAATAAGGCATTTCTTGGCATGCGCCGTCACTGTGGTGAGGCGGATGTCATTGCGAACATGGTGGCGGACTTGCAAATGGTTGGCTTACATGGAGTTCGTCATTTTAATAACGCCAGTCTGTTTCTTGGGTTAGATTCAGACTGCGCCGTATCGGTGACCAACAGTACGCCGTCAAGCATAGAGGTAGAACTGCACAACGGGAGTGTAGCGTGTCATTTACCCGCGGTGTTGGATTTCGCGCTCGAGAAAATGATCAACCGTAAGTCGATTACCATTACGTTGAAACAGTGTCATAACCGTTGGTTGGGTTTCAGTGAGTTGTTGAAGCTCTCTGCGAAAGGCATCGCGTGTCGCGCACAATGGGTCAATGGCTCTAGTCCCAAGCGAACGCTTTATGTGTTAAACCGCGGACGAATCGCACCAGAAGTCTTTTTCTCGGATCAGTTTGATGGGCATGATACGGATTTGCATAGTATGGTTATCGAGCTCTCCGTGAACGATTTCGATATCGAGAAAAGTGCACAAGGGTATACCACCCACATTGAAGGTGATGAGTTAAGCCGCACGCAACAAGCTTCTTGGCAAAATGGTATCTTTGTCGAAGACCAAGAATGGGAAACACTGAAACAAACCGCAACCGCGTTGCTGGTGGAGAACAGTGAGCGCTCTATGCTCGGTGCTGGTGGTGTGGTTTAAGCGATGAAAGGCGATGATTCCAAGTAGAAGTGATGAAGGCTGCGGTTTAGCGGCCTTTTTTGTGCGCGATGTTTGGTCACTTCTGAAGTTCAAAGACTATGATTACCGTTATCCGCAAGATGGAGCAACACAGGTAAGAAAAATGGATCTGCAAGAGAATAAAAGAAATGCCATTGCGTTTTACGAAACCGCCTATCGAGGTAATCCAAGAAAAGCGGTTGAAGACTATGTTGGCGATGAGTACATTCAGCACAATCCATTAGTTGGAAATGGCCCCGAGGCTTTTATCGAGTATTTTGAGCGAATGCAAAATGAGTATCCCAATAAAGACATTACGTTTGTGCGAGCTATTGCTGAAGGGAATCTGGTGGCACTACACACTCACCAAACATGGCCTAATGATATTGAATACGTGACGATGGATTTCTTTCGTTTTGATCATAATGGGAAAATCGTCGAACATTGGGACGCTCTGCAAGAGATACCCAAAGAAACATTGAATGGTCACACCATGTATTAACGAGTCGTTGACGAGTCTCCCATGCCGTTTATTCAAACGGCATGGGAGGTTAAATGATTTGTGGCACTTTAAGTATTAATCATCAAAGCGCTTTTTCGATTCTCACCGCGACGTCTTCAGATACCCAGCCTTTCCACAAGTCAGGGTAGGTATTAAAGAAGTAAAACATCGCTTCTTCACCGTCCGCGTAGTTATCTTCCATCCAGGCCAGCATTTCACTCATTTGCTCGTTGGTAAATCCGCGTTTCTGCAAGTACGCGAATGCTTGGGGTTCTTTGCTCGCAAACGCCTCCGTTGTTACTGTGCGAACTGGAGAAGGTGGGTACATTGTTACTTTTGGTGAAGCGCAATCAGGCTGAGTGGTACAGTTACGATACTCTTCTAAATCTGTTCCGCTACCAAAATCCACTTTGACCATATCATACTTGCCCAATACGGGGGTCGGTGACCAGTAGTAACCAAACCAAGGCATTTTGCGATCATAGGCTTTGGCGATGGTGCCAGCTAATGCTGCGCCAGATCCTGGGTCAACCATCTCAAAGCCGTGCTCACTTAACCCTAATGCATTAAACAAGTGACCGGAGGTGATTTGGCATGTCCAACCAGCAGGGCAGCTATAGAACGCGAACTTGTCATCATCTTCTGGGTGTTCAAATAGTTTGGCGTGCTTGATGACGCCTTCTATCGTCGCGAGTTCTGGATACTGTTTTACCAGATAGGCGGGAACCCAAAAACCTTCTTCACCACCATTGACAAGCGATTCACTAGCGATGCGCAAGCGTTTATCCGCAATCCCTTTATCAAGTGCTTCTTTAATACCGTTTGTCCATAACTCTGGCGCAACGTCAGGCTGTCCCTTTTCAATCATAGAGGTGCCTGTAGGAACGCTATCACCAGGGATCAATTCCGCATCGCACTGGTAGCCTTCATTTAAGACAAATTGGTCGATGTGCGCCATTAAGCTGGCCGAATTCCAATTCATGTCTGCGATGGTTATTTTTCCGCATTCGTCCGCATTTGCATGAGTAGATAATGCTGATAGCAGCAGAACAGAGAGCATTGAAGGTGTCGTCTTCATGTGACTGAATTTCCTTGTCGTTGTCATTTACTTCAGTATATACATCGGTTTATAAAGATTCAGTGAACAAGTTTTTTTCAGTGACGTTAAGCATAAAAACGGTGATTTATGAAGCGTTTGGTGAGGCGTGTTGAAAGGGAGTTAATACAGCAAGAACACTCCTTCGTAGCCGCCAATCTCAATATGAGAAACATAGTCGCCGATGTTACCGTCTTGATCTACAGGTCGCATAGGCTCTGGAAGCACGATTGTCATCTTCGGTGAGGTGAAATAATCGATATTCTTGCCAAAGAAATCAGTTCGATACAGAACTCGGCCTTTGGTGAATTCGCGGGCTAACACCATCTCTGTAGGGCCATGCATCACTACCGTATCGTCTGAGTGATACGCAAAGTACGTATGGGTTGGTAACAAATCGATAGCGCCATTGGGCAAGTCAGGATGAGCCACTTTGCTCATAGAAGCATCTCCAATCACCGTGTAATCGGCAGGATAGGGCGTGCTGGTGGACATCATTACCGGAGTCGCCTGATACCCCTCTGGTATTTGATTGGCAGGCTCTCCCAAATCAACGGCAAGCAAGGTGCTAGGTTGATAAGCAATATTCATTGGTACGCCTGCCTTCCAGAAGTTGTCACTTGTTGTGTTATTACTTCCATATAAGTAGCCATTGTTCCACTGATTAAAGTAACTGCGCTCAGGGTGATAGTTTAAGTAGAACACTGCTAGTGCAGAGTATTGGTCCTGTTTCCAATTGTCTTCTGTGTTCCCAAAGTATTGAACGCGACCATAACGCGTTGTCGCTTGATAAATCACTTTCTGGCCAGCTTTGGCGAGTGCAGAGTTATCCCAAAACTTAGCTAACCCAGCATAGCCACTAAAGCCGGTAGAAGGGAAAAGGTAGTGCTCGCGCAAGTACAAGGAGCCAGCGTTAACCAAGTGGTTTTGCCCATTACGACCGAATAAGTTTGCCGTACCTATGTTGAGGCCAATTAACGCATCTTCATCCAGCGTTGCCAGTTTATTCAAGAACGCCGAGAATTGCGCCTTGTACGCATCGTCAGCAGCTTGGCTACCCGCCACCAAACCAAGCTCATCCACTGTGCCTCCGGAATATATGTAGAACTGATTTGCACCGAGTAACTTATTCGTATCGTCGTTGTACGCACCATTTAAACCTTGTTTCGCCCATTCAGCTTGGTAAGAGTGGCGCATTGTATTGGCAAAAAAGGGATTGCCGAGATTGGTCAATGCCCAAGAAGAGGTTTGATTCCACATACGACCAAATGGAATAACGCGTGACTCCCAACGAAATCGTGCGGTTGCATTCTTATTTGAACGGTTTTTGTATTCATTCCAAGAAAGATAATTGTCTTGGTTTCGATCTGCAGATGTGTCGAAGCCACGAATTTTACGCCAGCGTTGAATGGTTTGACCTTCAGGTGTCTCCGTTGGTGCTCCTGAGATATAGACGGCAGGGAAGCTATCTTTGAGTTGAATGTTTTCGAGACGTGGGCGGTTTTCTATGTTGTCGTCATGCCAAGTAATTTTCGCAACGTAAAGGCGGCCGCCGTCGCGTAAAAAGGTGGAGCCAAAGTACTGACCGCCACCATAAGTTTTTCCGCTACCATCATGCGTTGTAGCGCGAACCCAATCCAAAGGAACTGACCAGCTTACTGTTTGGTTTTTAGTCATGTTCTCAGTTTTGTCTTTTTTAATCGCGACGCTTTTCCATTCAGTTACCCGACCAAACGAGTCGATAGCAAAAGGGTATTCAATCGTGAAGCTGCCGCCTTGAGCAAACTGAGAAAACGTAAAGGTTAAGCGGTCGAACTTCTCTGAGTGATAAACATAGAGGGCACCACCATTATTCGCCTGACCGAACACATCAGCATCCCATGGCGGTGGTTGATATAGCCAAAAACCGGCGTGGTCAGCGCTGGCGGTATAGCCAACGATCATCGGTTTTCGATTGAGTAGAGTATTCTCGCCATGGCTTGAGTCGACTTCAGCTAGGATAGTGTCTTCAGAAAAGTGGAGAAAGAAATCTTCGTAGTCAACTCCATTCAGTTCTGCTTGGTTACGTATATCGTTTTCCAGCCAACCTGAGTTAAGTTCCAGCTTTTGGTTGTACATGTAACCAAGCGCTTTTACACGCTCGTTATCACTCTTATCTTTGTAAGCTCCAAACACGATATCGGCATTATCCAACTCCCATTCAAGTGCAGCGGCAGCAGAGATAGGCTTATCTTGAAGATCAATACCCTGTTCATGCAACCCAGGTAATACGATTGCTGTTCTACTCCAAACGTTGGGTACAGAAAGCAAGCTCAAAGAAATGAGTGTAACGAGAGAAAAACAATGCGACTTCAACATGGAGTTATCCCATTAATACTTAGATGACTCAAATTAAGAGTCAGATACAAAGAGAAATTATAGTCCATTCGCGAAGTCGTAATCAGGACCCTGCCATAGAGGACTTTACAGGAAAACTAACAGGGGATGCTGTGCAAAAATGAGCGGGTGTACTTGGAATAGATCATCCTCATAGACTCAAAACTTCCTCTACACGTCAGCACAAAAATAACCACCATTTTAACCTTGTTTCGGTCGTCACCATGTTGTTGGATTTTTCTTCAACAAATTCAGTTAAAACTAACTCTTCAAACCAGTCAGATACTCTGTCTTGGTGGTAGCTGATCATACAAAAAATTAACAAATTAAATTTTTATACATTTTTATTGCATAAAAAGTCCAGTTGAGTAATATAAATACCAAGTGACAATTAATGCGGTATGTCAGCATGACTATTCAGGTAAGCGGAATCAATAAATCCTACGGTGAGACACAAGTGCTTCACGATGTCAGCTTTAAGTGTGAAAGCGGGGAAACACTGGTGTTACTTGGTCCAAGTGGCGCAGGGAAGAGCTCTCTACTACGTGTTCTTAACCTTCTTGAAGGGGCGGATAACGGCAAGCTAAACATCGCAAATGACGCATTCGACTTTTCAACTGAAATCAAAGAGAAGCAAGGTTTAGCGCTTCGTCGTAAAGTGGGCATGGTGTTCCAACAGTATAACCTATGGCCGCATATGACAGTGATGGAGAACCTGATTGAGGCTCCGGTAAAAGTCGCTGGCATGGATAAAGAAGAAGCGAAGAAGCAGGCAATGCAAATTCTTGCGACGCTGCATTTGGCAGACAAAGCGGATGCATGGCCGATGCAACTTTCTGGTGGTCAGCAACAACGTGTGGCGATTGCTCGTGCATTGATGATGAAACCGGAAGTCTTGCTTTTTGATGAACCGACCGCTGCGCTTGATCCGGAAATTACTAACCAAGTCGTTAAGATTATTAAAGATTTAAGCGAAACCGGAATTACACAAGTAGTTGTGACGCACGAAGTGGATTTCGCCAAGAAAATCGCTAGCCACGTACTGTATTTAGAAAAAGGACACATCGTTGAGCACGGCACAAATGATTCGTTTTCTAACCCGCAAACCGCCCAGTTTGCTGACTACTTAAATCACTAAATCACGTTTTTAAAGTTCAGTCTATTTAACAGATAAGCTCGGCTGTCATTGCGAGTGTCAGCCCACTAAGTACACACGGAGTATTGCAATGAAAAAGATTCTACTAGCTTCACTAATCGGACTTGTCTCAGCGAATGCAGCAGCACAAGAAGAGATCAAATTTGCGATGGAAGCGACGTACGCCCCATTCGAATACATGGATGAAAACAACCAAATCCAAGGTTTTGATGTGGATCTGGCGAATGCACTATGTAAAGAAATCGAAGCAAAATGCACCTTCCACAACCAATCTTTTGACAGCCTGATCCCTGCATTAAAATTCAAGCGCTACGATGCGGCAATCTCTGCAATGGACATTACTGAGGCGCGTTTGGAGCAAGTGAATTTCACGAATGCATACTATGACAACTCAGCAGCGTTTGTTTCTATCAAAGAAAAAGTGGCTGATCAAAAAGCACTAGAAGGTAAGCGTGTTGGTGTTCAAAACGGTTCAACACACCAAAGCTACCTGATTGAGCAAATGCCGGGCGTAACCGCGGTTCCTTACTCAAGCTACCAAGACGCGTTCATCGATATGAAAAATGGCCGTATTGATTCTGTATTCGGTGACACAGCAGTCGTAGCAGAATGGTTCAAGAAAGAAGACAACCTAGCTTACGTGGGTGAGCACATCACTAACCCTAAATACTTCGGTAACGGTTTCGGTATCGCAGTAAATAAAGGTAACGACGAGCTAGTGAACAAGCTGAACACAGCACTGAAAACAGTGAAAGCAAACGGCGAATACGACGTAATCTACAACAAATACTTCGGTAAGTAATATGGCACTAACGGGTTACTCTTTATCGCTTGTTCAAGCTAGTTGGATGACTGTCCAGCTAGCCTTCACAAGCCTCTTAGTCGGTTTGATTCTGGCAGTGGTATTCGCCAGTGGTGAAATGTCTCGCCGCGTTTTCGTTAAATGGCCAATGACGGCGTTTGTGACGATTGTACGTGGCTTGCCAGAAATCCTTGTCGTGTTGTTCATCTATTTTGGTTCGACGCAGGTTCTGTTTTTAATCACCGGCGACTTTATTGAAGTTAGCCCGTTCTTGTCTGGCGTGGTGGCGTTGTCATTGATCTTCGCTTCTTACGCTTCTCAAACTCTACGTGGCGCATTAAAAGCCGTTGGAAGAGGGCAGAGAGAAGCAGCAAGTGCACTCGGCATCAGTCAAGCACACGCTTTCGTTCGCATTGTTTTACCACAAGCAGTAAGACACGCACTACCAGGTTTAACTAACCAATGGTTGGTTCTGCTGAAAGACACCGCGCTTGTATCACTGATTGGCGTAACGGATTTGTTGAAACAAGCGCAGCTAACATCTGCAGCGACGCATGAAGCGTTTACATGGTACGCAACCGCTGCGGTGATTTACCTAGGCATTACTTTGATTACACAACGTGCCGTCAAACTGATTGATAAGAAGTTCTCAATTCAAGGCATGAGCATGGGACAGGAGGCGACCGCATGAACGAACAACACGTTTGGCAAATGCTGGATGGCTTAGGCACTAGCCTCCAATTGACCGCCGCTTCCTTGGTTGTGGGCTGTCTTTTAGCTCTGATGATGACGCTGACTCTGATCCTACGTACTCCGGGTTTGCATTGGGTAAGTCGTGGCATCATCACCTTGTTCACAGGTACGCCTTTGCTGGTACAGATCTTCTTGGTGTACTACGGTCCGGGTCAGTTTGATGCCGTAAGAGAAAGTGTATTCTGGACATGGTTAAGCCAACCTTGGTTCTGTGCGATGTTAGCGCTAGCACTCAATACCGCTGCATACAGCACTCAGTTGTTCAAAGGAGCGTTTAACGCGATTCCTTCTGGTCAATGGCAAGCGTGTCGTGCATTAGGTATGAACAAAACCGCAACACTAAAAGTGCTGCTGCCATACGCTATTCGTCGTGCGGTTCCGGCTTACTCGAACGAAGTGATTTTGGTCTTCAAAGGCACGTCACTAGCAAGCACGATTACGATCATGGATCTGATGGGTTACGCGCAGCGCATTAACGCACAAACTTACGATACGTTGACGGTATTTGGTATTGCGGGCGCATTTTATTTAACGGTAAATGGTGTGCTAACTCTTATTTTCCGTCAGGTAGAGAAGAAAGCATTGGCGTTCGAAGCCGCATAAACCTTCAATCAACACTCATCATCTCGTTCCACAGTGCCTTTGCAAATGACTCTCTTGCAGGGGCATTTTTTATATTCGTTATGGCAAATCCCTCAAGTTCCACCAAACTTAATTCAATGCAATTGTATTGGTGGCACCATGGAAAGAAGACACTTTTTAGCGCTGTGGACATTGTTGTTCGCACCCTCTTTAAAAGCGACGACACCAATGCGGCCGACGCCAGCACAAACAGAAGGGCCATTTTATCCAGTAGTGGATATTCCTCTTCGTCAAAACTTGATTCTGCAATCAGAAGGCTTGGTCGGTGAACCTATCGTGTTGCAAGGCAGAGTAGTAGATACATCGGGAAACCCAGTTTCAGGCATCAAAGTAGAAATCTGGCAATGCGATGGGCAGGGGATTTACGATCATCCTAAGCAGCCAAATAATGATAAGTTTGATGCTCACTTTGCTGGCTTTGGTGCAGTTTTAACTGACGAAGATGGGAATTACCTTTTTCAAACGTTATTTCCGGTTCCATACAGCTCTCGACCTCCCCACATCCACGTCAAACTATGGCGTGGAGGGAAAGAGTTATTAACGACTCAGCTTTATTTGAAAGGGCGAACTGGTAACGAGTGGTGGGGCGGAAAAGCCCGTGATTATCTGCAGTTTGAAACTATACGAATCGACGGGCGGTTAACGGGCGAATTTAACTTTGTGATTGGTTAGCTAATCCGGTTAAACCATTAACGCAACCAATTGCGCCAAGCATTCTTTATCCAGTATCGGATGAGGCTCGACGCCCGTGACCAAAACGATATCCACGGAAGGCAGCGATGGCATATCGTCTAAGATCTTAAGATCCTCGCTAACGCTAATACTGCCCATCGCACCGATAGCCATGCCTGAACGTACAATCGCTCGTTGTGCAGAAGCCGTATTGCAACATGCCAGTAGTTGATAAGGAGTGCCACGTTTGGTTAATCCGTCTACTGCTGCCGCATGGTATTTACAGTCGGTTTGGAATAGGGCGAGAGGGAGAGGTTGGGCGTTCTCAATGTCAAAATCAGGATGAGCAATCCACACGCCTTTGTCGCTTGCTAGCCAGTAACCTTCCTCACTGTCCGGTGCTCTTGTCACAATAGCGGCGTCTAGCTTTCCTTCATCAAGTTTTTCTCTCAAGGTGATGCTCGGCTCACTAAAGACCTGAATCGAACATGTGGGCTCAGATTGCTGTAATACGCGGATGACTTTAGGCAAGATATTGTCGTTGTAATCCTCTGGGCAACCTAATCGAAGAGGACGCTTATCTTCATAACGTTTCACTTGTTTCAGTGCTTGATTGTGCAAGCTAACCAATTGCTCTGCGTGAGAGCGTAGTGCTAATCCCGCTTCACTTAAGACAAGATTGCGACCTTCTTTTTCAAACAAACTGACGCTGAGTTCGTCTTCTAGCTTACGCATTTGCGCACTGAACGCGGATTGGGTGCGATTGATCTGCTTGGCTGCACGAGTGAAACTTCCCGTTTCGACAAAAGCCAGAAAGCTGCGTAACGCATCGATATCCATATCTAAAACTCATCCATCGTTTTTGTTGAAGTGTTCCATCAAAACTATCCGTTAGTCCCCTTAAATACAATCAGATATTGTGAATGGGTAATCAAAACACGAACCGCATGGAGGCGTCATGAAACTGTTTATTGCTAACCAAAACTACTCGAGCTGGTCACTTCGCGCATGGCTGATCTTTTCTCAATTCAAATTGGATGTGAAAGTCACCAAGCTCAAATTATTCACGGAAGATTTTTACAAAACCTTGGAAGGTATTACACCAACGGCGAAAGTACCTACCTTGGTGGATGGTGACGCAACCGTGTGGGATTCATTAGCGATTTTGGAATACGTTAACGAGCAATACTTACAAGGCAAAGCATGGCCAAGCAACTCCGTAGAACGAGCTAAAGCACGCGCCATTGCCTCAGAGATGCATTCGGGGTTCTTTGATTTAAGAAACGAACTCCCAATGAACATCCGCGCGCGCAGAAAAGTCGTTCTAACGGATGGTGCACGTAAAGATATTGCACGCATTGACGCTATTTGGGCAGAACAAGCCAAGCTGTATCCCAACGGTTGGCTATTTGGAGAATGGTCGATAGCTGATGCTATGTATGCACCTGTGGCATTGCGTTTCCAAACTTACGGTATCGAGTTATCCGAAGGTGCCAAAGCTTACCAACAGAAGGTGCTAGCAAGTGAATCTTTACAGCAATGGTTGGAAGAGGCGAGCCAAGAAACGGATATCGTAGAAGAGGACGAGGCAGGGGAAGAAGTATAAGCGCATCTTGCGATCGCCTGTAGCAAGGGAAAGCATGACAAAGCACGCTTTCCTCTTCTAGGATAGTTGTAGTTTCCGGCGCGTTTAAGCTAGGTGTTCAACAATCGCTCTGCCTACGCCGTGTGCGCTCGTTGGGTTTTGACCTGTGATGACACGATCATCCACAATTACAAACTCTTGCCATGGTTGCACTTTAGAGTAGCGCGCTGCGCTGCGTGCAAGAGATTCTTCCAATAGGAATGGGATATCGTTGATGGTGCCGAAGTCGATCTCTTCTTCGCGAGTGAAACCTGTTACTGATTTAGACGCAAGCAGCTTTTCGCCATTGCTAAGCGTGATAGGAAGAAGAGCGCCCGGACCATGACAAACTGCTGCAACAATACCGCCATCTTCATAGTGTTTTGCAGAAATCTTGGCAAAATCTTCGTTGCTCGCTAGGTCTGAAAGAAGACCAAAACCACCCGGATAGAAGATCGCATCATAGTTGTCACCGTTGATTTGTGACACTGGAATCGTGTTGTTGATGCGGTTCTGGAAATCATCATCCGCTAAGATTTTCTCGTTGACTGCGTCGCCTTCGATGTCGGTTCCGTACAGTGGTGCTTGCCCGCCTTTGATAGAGGCAATGTCGTAATCGAAGCCTGCATCTATTAGTTCGCTAAGCGCATGAGTGAGCTCTGGCGCGTAAGTTCCGTTTGCTTGGTCAGTTTCACCAAGGGTCGCATGGTTCGTCACAATGATGAGTACTTTCTTCATGATGGTTTCCTTTTTGGCTTACGTGTATTTGTTGAACACCTTCATACTAATTGCTAAACAAATAAGTGATAATACGATTAATTGGCAAAACATTATTGCTATATAGCAAAGGTAAGTATGGACAGTTTTGAAGGCATCAATGAGTTTGTTACGGTTGCTGAGAGCTTAGGGTTTTCTGCAGCGGCAAAACAGTTAGGTTGCAGTACCAGTCATGTCAGTCGCCAAGTCACAAGATTAGAAGAGCGATTAGGTGTCGCTTTGTTAGCCCGTTCGACAAGAATGGTGAGTCTAACGGAAGCGGGGCAAGCGTATTATCAGCAGTGTAAAGAATTGGTGATTGGGCTTCAGCAAGCCAATGAACAGCTCACCACGCAGCAAACTCAGTTGAGTGGTACGTTACGCGTGAGTGCCGCTGGTGCGTTTTCTGAGAACCATGTAGCGCCTGCCTTGATGGCGTTTGCCAAGCAACATCCTAATCTCACGGTTGAAATTAACTTCAACACCAGCATGGTCAACTTTATTGAAGATGGTTTCGATTTTGCCATTCGTTACGGCAGGTTGAGTGATTCAGGCTTGGTTGCGAGAAAGCTGGTGGATCGTCCCATGGCAGCGGCAGCCAGTCAGCGTTATCTCGATGAACATGGTTTACCAACGCACCCAGAGCAACTCAAGCGTCATAGCTGCATTATTGCCAATAAGGACGTTTGGTTGTTTGAAAAAGACGGCAAGCCTTTAGATGGCGTAAAAGTGCAGGGCAGATGGAAGAGCAATAACGCACACACGGTCTTGCAAGCCTGTGCAGAAGGATTAGGTGTGGCGTACTTACCGAAGAGCAGTTTCAACGATGCTATTTCGTCTGGTCGTTTGGTGCCAATCCTAGAGCCCTATTGGGGAAGTGGTAACAGCAGCTGGATTGTTTATCAGAATCGTCACTTTCTGCCACTACGAGCGCGATTGGCTATCGACTTCTTGCTTGATCATTTTGCCGATTGGCAGGAGTAATGAGGCTCTGCCAATCGGTTTGTTTATCCATTTGTTAGATCGTCAACATACTAACGTATCTACATGTTTTGATAGCTCGGTCCACCGCCGCCTTCTGGTGCTTTCCATGTGATGTTTTGTGAAGGATCTTTGATGTCACAGGTTTTGCAATGCACACAGTTGGCGGCATTTATCTGAAACTTCAACTTATTGTTCACTTCCACCACTTCATAAACCCCAGCGGGGCAATAGCGCTGACTTGGTTCGTCATACATACCTAAATTCACATCAATTGGAATGTGAGGGTAAGTCAGAACAAGGTGACAAGGTTGATTCTCTTCGTGCTGTGTTCCCGACAAAAATACCGACGAAGGCTTATCAAAACTGATTTCACCATCTGGTTTTGGGTATGCAATTGGGTGGCACTCTTGTTTAGGTTTTAACTGCTCATGATCGTGCGAATAGTCCTTGATAGACCAAGGTAACGGCTTCTTAACCAGTGGTTGCCACAGGTTGTGTTCAAAAGTCGAAAGAGCACCGCCAAGTATGCTGCCAAACTTATGAATGTTCGCGCCAAAGTTGCGCGTTTCGGCGAGTTCGCCATACAACCATGATGATTCAAACAACGACTGGTAGTCTGGCTCAGAAGCTCCAGTTTGTCGGGCCGTATGTACCGCTTCTGCTGCAATGATTCCGGATTTCATTGCTGTGTGGCTGCCTTTAATTTTTGCGACGTTCAAAGTCCCCGCATCACAACCAATCAATAAACCGCCAGGGAATTGCTGTCTCGGCAGAGAGGAAAGCCCACCTTTCGCAATGGCTCTTGCGCCGTAAGCGATGCGCTGAGCACCTTTCAAATGTGTTTCAATAGCAGGATGGTGCTTAAAGCGTTGAAATTCGTCAAACGGACTCAAGTAAGGATTGCTGTAATTCAAGTCGACAATAAGCCCGACGGCGATTTGGTTGTTCTCCATGTGATAGAGAAAACCGCCGCCTGTGGTATTTGTTTCACTCAAGGGCCAGCCAGCGGAGTGGATAACACTGCCAGATACATCCTTACTGTCAGTGGGTAACTCCCATATCTCTTTTAGGCCAAGCGCGTAGTGCTGTGGTTGCTTTCCTGCGTCTAGGTCGAACCTTTGAATAAGTTCTTTACCCAGATGTCCGCGACAACCTTCAGCAAAAAGGGTGTATTTTGCCCTTAGCTCGATACCTGGTTCAAAGTTAGGTTTGGCCTGGCCGTTCTTATCTAGTCCCATATCGCTCGTGTTAATGCCTGTCACGGCGCCAGTCTGATCATAATTGATGCTTGCAGCGGCAAAGCCCGGAAAAACTTCCACCCCAAGATTTTCTGCTTGGTTAGCGAGCCAACGGCAAAGGTTGGCAAGGCTAATTACGTAATTATTCTCGCCATTTATCATTGGACGCGGTGTAAGGATGTGAGGAACTCGAATATGGTTTTGTTCAGTAGTAAGATAAAGGAAATTATCTCGTTGAACCGAGGCTGCTAGCGGGGCCTCCATTTCTTTCCAGTCGGGGAAAAGCTCATCTAAGGCACTAGTTTCAAAAACAGCGCCAGATAAAATATGTGCGCCCACTTCTGAGCCTTTTTCTACAACGCAAATTGAAAGTGCGTCACCTTCACTGTCTTGGTTGAGTTGAGCTAGCCGACAAGCGGCGCTTAAGCCTGCGGGTCCGGCCCCCACGATCACGACATCAAACTCCATGCATTCTCGTTCCATCTTTATGCTTCCTTTCTATTATCGTCATCTGCGTGACAGGTTTTGGTTTCTATACAGAAAACTATAGCTCAGTTGACGTTAACGTGAAGTGGACTAAGCTCAAGTAATGGATCTGACGTGTTATATGAGGCATGACCATGGAAGACCGACCATTAGCAACACTTGTGCTCGCAGAGCATGACAACCAATCGTTGGCTGTAGGGACGCTGTGTGCAATTAAAGCGGCATTTGAGATTAAGGATGATGATAAATCGCTTCCTGTTTCTGTGTTGCTTATTGGTTATCAGTGCCAATCAGTTTTGGATGAGTTGAATTGTGTTCAAGGTGTTGCAGAAATTATCTGGGTTGATGCGAAGGGATATGAACATGGATTAGCGGAAAATATCGCACCTTTGATCTCACAAGTAGCCAAAAACTACTCACACATTCTTTCTCCTGCCAGTACATTTGGTAAGAATGTGATGCCTCGTGTGGCGGCGTTGCTTAATGTTGGTCAACTTTCTGACGTGATGACAATCGAGTCTATCGATACGGTGATTCGTCCAATTTATGCTGGAAATGCATTGGCGAGAGTCACGTCGAATGATCCCTATAAAGTGATGACCATAAGAAGTACGGCTTTTGATGCCGCAGAGCTATCTGACACGCCAGTTGTCCCTAAGCTTACTCAAGTCGACACGGTGATTATCAATAAACTTAGTGAGTTTGTTTCGCAACAAACGCCAGAAAGTGAGCGACCAGAATTGCCAGCGGCTAGAGTAGTAGTGTCGGGTGGTCGTGCATTCGGGAGTAAAGAGAAGTTTGTTTTAGTAGAACAATTGGCTGACAAGCTAGGTGGAGCGGTAGGGGCGTCACGAGCGGCTGTCGATGCGGGCTATGTGTCTAATGACCATCAAGTCGGGCAAACTGGCAAAATTGTTGCACCGGAGTTATACATTGCCGTCGGAATTTCTGGCGCGATCCAGCATTTGGCGGGAATGAAAGATTCCAAGGTGATTGTTGCAATTAATAGCGATCCTGATGCGCCTATTTTTGACATTGCAGATTATGGATTGGTCGACGATTTGTTTGTGGTAATGCCAGAGCTGTTAGAGAAGCTGTAGATATAGTCTTGTTTCCTAAAACAAAAGGCTTCCGGACTGGAAGCCTTTATCATTTGATTTTAATAAGTTACTTTTCGCTCGGACGTTGCAGGTGCTCTGCAAGTACTTTCGTAAACCTTGCAGCTTCACCACCAGTACAAGCGCGATGATCAAACGTTACGGATAGCGGCATTGCTTTCACCGAAATTGCTTGACCATTTCTTATCACAACTCGGTCGAGTATTCGGCCCGCGCCGACAATAGCGACTTGTGGCGGTGTGACGACAGGTGTTGCGTAAATACCGGCAATCGCGCCGAAGTTGGAAAGCGTAATCGTTGCGTGCTGCAATTGCTCACGACCGATTTTTCTCTCTCTGATCCCTTCAACGGTTTGATCGAGCCAACGACGAACATCTTGTGGCTCGTATTCATCTGCGTGGCGCAAGACTGGTACGTACAATCCATGACGGCTATCTACTGCAATTCCTACATTGACCGTTGTGTGTACACAGCGTGTCATGGTTTCGGCATCAAACCAAGCGTTTAAAGCAGGCTCTTCTTGACACGCATGAACAATCGCTTGAACAAGGCGGATACTGATATCTTCGTTTGGCAGCCAATCTTCCAACAACGCTTCTTCCGTAATGGTTACGGCGGCAACATGTTCGTGCGACTCGGTCATAGACGATACCATGGTACGTCGAGCGCCTTTCAAAACTTCGGTGCCTGGACGCTGTTTTCCGGCTTCGTCGTAAATATCGGCATCTACGATAAGTCCGTTCGGGCCACTACCTGACACGAGGTTAAGATCTACCCCAAGTTTTTGTGCCAACAAGCGAGCCGAAGGCAGGGCGGTAACGAGGTTACTTTCTGTCGTGTTGTGGTTGCCACCAATCCAGAAATCATCAACGTTTACATGATGCGCTTGGTGAGAAACGCTGCCGACGACGGTTGCAGCGTCAGCAGTGGCTTTTTTCTCTGCCGTTACTTCTCTCCCGGCACCTGTTTCATCAATCTCTAGCAGTAATGCACCAATATTGACGATTTCACCTTCCTCACCATGACGGCTGACCACACGGCCCGAATAGGGGGCAGGGACGTCTACCGTCGCTTTTGCTGTCTCTACAGTTAAGATCACTTGATCTAATTTAACCATGTCTCCGACATTAACGTGCCATTTGACAATTTCTGACTCAGCGAGACCTTCACCGAGATCGGGTAAATTAAACGTCTTCATTTCCAATCCTCCACGAGTTCGCGCGCCGCGGTCACAATGTCTTCTTCCTGAACCATGAAATAATCTTCGTTACGGTAATAAGGCATAATGGTGTCCATTCCAGTTACTCGTTTAGGTGGGGCTTTAAGTAAGCACATGGCATGTTCAGCGGTTCGAGCTAATAGCTCAGAGCCCACACCACAAGTTTTACTCGCTTCATGAACAACGAGTAAACGTCCAGTTTTTTCTAGTGAGCTGAAAATCGTCGCGGTATCAATTGGCTTAATACTCGCCAAATCAATCACCTCGACTTCAATCCCCTGACTAGACAAGGTTTGCGCGGCCTGAAGTGACTCTACGACGCATGCGCCCCAAGTAACGAGCGTGATATCTCGCCCCTTACGCAAGGTGAAGCAGGTGTCGAGTGGGAGTGCTTCGCCGTTATCAACGACTTCAGATTTAACGGTGCGATATATGCGCTTCGGTTCGAAGAACATGACGGGATCATTGCTTCTAATTGCAGCGAGAAGTAAGCCGTATGCGCGTTGTGGAGAAGAAGGAATCACCACTTTAAATCCAGCAGTGTGAGCAAATAGCGCTTCCACGCTTTCTGAGTGGTGTTCCGGAGCGTGGATACCGCCGCCAAATGGCGCACGAAAAACCGCGGGACAAGTGAGCCGACCGCGAGTTCTGTTACGCATTCGAGCCGCGTGGCACATTAAGTGCTCCATCGCAGGAAAAACGAAACCTTGAAACTGAAATTCGGCGACAGGTCGTAATCCTTGCGTTGCCATACCGACCGCAACCCCGCCGATTAAGGCTTCAGCGAGTGGCGTATCGATGACTCGTTTAAGACCAAACTCTTGCTTGAGTCCAACAGTGGCACGAAATACACCACCATTATCGCCCACGTCTTCACCTAGTACGACAACATTGGGGTCTTGTTGCATTTCGTGGTGCAGGGCAAGGTTTACTGCTTCAACCAACGTTAGCTCAGCCATGTCTGCCTCCCTGCATTCTCATTGCCTTGTTGATGAGTTCATCTCTTTGTGCATGAAGCTCTTGAGGTAGCGATTCATACAAATAATCGAAACCGGTTTCTGGTGCTTGTGGCGGTAAGCTCAGATAGCGTTCAACAGCTAACTCTACTTGCTCTTTACAGTAATCTAGCCATTGCTGTTCTTGTTCGTCGCTCCAAGCGCCTTGATTAAGGAGGTACGTTTTAAGACGTGCGATAGGTTCGTATTGCCATGCAGTTTGAACATCATCTTCTTTACGATAACGAGTCGCATCATCGGCCGTAGTGTGGTCACTCAGTCGGTAACTCACCGCTTCGATGAGTGTTGCACCTTTCCCTTTTCTTGCTCTCTCAAGGGCGGTTTTAGTTGCATCATAAACGGCGACGACATCGTTACCATCGACAGTAATACCCGGTATACCTGCACCTTGCGCTTTTTCTGATAAGAAATCGGCGGCACATTGGAGACTACGCGGCACTGAAATTGCCCACTGGTTATTGTTTACGACGAAAACAAGTGGAATATTCCAAGTACCTGCGCAGTTTATTGACTCAAGAAAGTCCCCTTTGGATGTACCACCATCGCCGCACATGACTAGCGCAGCTTCATGGTTACCTTGAATTTTTAGCGCGGAAGCCACCCCGACAGCATGCGTACATTGCGTCGCTATGGGTACACAGTAGGGAAGGTCTCGGCTAGGAACCGGACTGCCCTCAGGAGCAAAATCACTCCCGCGCTCATCGCCACCCCAGTATTGAAGGTTCTTTTCCATGCCAATGCCACGACACCACATCGCAGGCATATCGCGGTAGTAAGGGACAAACACATCATCGGCTTTAAGTGCTCTGCCGACCGCAATGCCTATGGCTTCCGCGCCTAAGTGTGAGGGATAGGTCCCTAGCTTACCGGTGCGTTGCAAGGCAACTGCTTTGTTGTCGTAAGTGCGAGTTAATACCATGTCTCGGTAAAACCCGACCAATGTTTCAGTGTCAGCCCAGTTGGGTAGTTGGCCGACGAGGTCCCCACGATGGTCGATAAACCGATGCATGGGTAATGCCTGAACGTTCATCTCAAGCTCCTTTTGACGCTGCGGGTCTTTTGGACTGCAGCTGTTCATACAAAACCAGAGTTTGTATGGGTACTCAAACTCTGATATCAGCGCAAAGGCCATACCTAAGGTTGCGTGTGCTTTCGATAGCGGTAGGCATCTGTTCGTCCCTTAAACTATTTGTCGATAACATCGCTGCGACTATTTCACCGCAAGATACAGAGAAAGGCTTTTCTGTATCTAACCCTCTAACTAAATCGTGGTATAGCCAGATACAATAAGTGTAAACAAGTTGTTAAATTATGCTTCATTTTGACTTTCGATCAGTAGTAAAGTTTTGCTTACACCCTGATTTTGCAGAGTAATATGCTGATATTTTGTTGGTGGTATTTTTAAACTCGAATTTAATTACTGGTTAATGAAACATATTTGCAACAAAATTTGGCTGTAAAATTTGACAAAGTGAGTCATTATTAATGAATCAACTCAAACAGTTGCTATATGATGAATTGCAAATTTTTGTTGTGCTCGAAGCCTCGACCTTATGAGAATGCATAACTTCTTCCCAACTGAGTGGAATCAAGGTAGGGTGACGGCATTACAAATGTATACCCTCGGCAGTCCTTGAGCTTATCCAAAGTAGGTGGTGCTCAAGCGGAAGTGATTATGGAGAAGTTATGTACCACGCTCATGTTTATTTTCCCCTAAGAGAACAAGATAAAGCGCAAGCCTTGAACGAGATCATCCGTCAAGAGCGTCAAGATGTGCTGCGTGTGTTTCCATTAGTTGGAAGGTTAGTTGGCCCACACAAAATGCCGATGTTTGAAATTCACCTAGAATCATTGAGTGAAGAGTTCTTGGCGTGGCTTGATACGATTCGAGGCGATTTTTCTGTGCTTATTCACCCAGTAAGCGAAGAAGAGTTGCTCGATCACACAGAACGCGCGATTTGGTTGGGCAGAGAGATTGGTGTATTTGAAGAAAAGTTAGAGAAATAGTTGCCTTCTCGCCCATGCATGACCGCTTTGAATCCTTCTCTTCTCATTGCGGTCGCAGCTTCTGCTTAACGCCTCATCTTCATTGATGGGTGCGGAATCCCTCTCTTACGCTTTGCTGTAGCTATTTTTGTGCTAAACCTAAAAGTAGGCTTTCGAACTTCACGCACAAAGCGTGAAAATATCGCTGTTTAGCATGCCATTAAATGAATTTTGGTGGTAATAAAATAATAAGTCTTTGATAAATCAAATAGGTATAGCAGGGAAGTGCAGTTTACGACCCCAACGCCATTGGCAGTGGCGCCGATAATTTATGAGGGGGAAGGGTATGTTTTCGATACTCTTGGTTATACTTGCACTCTATATATTTTGGCTGTTGTTTCGCAACGAGCCTGCGTTTGCCGGGCGTACCGCTCAAAAAAAACGTGACTGGGTTGGGCCTACCGCCAACAAAGAAGAATGGCGAGGGTTTTGTACAGACGTATTTCAGCCGTTCAGTTCTCAAACGACTTTCTACGCCATTGCTTATTTTGCCAATTACGTAGCAGCAGCGAACGCAATATCTTGGTCAACGATATACGAAGGCGATTATCCGATCATCATAAGCCGATTTGGTAGCTACTTCATTTTAAGTACGCATGATGCACTGGTCGTAGCTGGGTTTATTGCGCTTGCTTTCTTTATCATTAATTGGCAACTTGCCATGCGCTGCTCCGGTATTCTTAGCCAGTATCTAGTGCGGATTCTTATTATTAATCAAAAGCGCTTTGTCGCGATTAGCTTGGTGTTTTGCAGCTACTTTTCGTACCTACTGACGCTTGGTATATTCTGGCTGTTCCATGATGGGTATTCAATCTGGCATGGATTAATGCTTAGCCCTGTGTTCCTGCTGTTAGCTTTATTGGTAGCGGTTGTTGTGCCATCTGCAAAAAGAGAAAATAGTGTACCTAAGTAATCCCGAGATGGTTTGTTCAGCGGGAATAGTTTGGCTTGTAGACCAGGTAGTGATGTAAAGGACTAGCGAGTCTAAATCACGAAGTGGCAACAAAGTATACGAGCCGAGATCTTTACTTCATCAGGTATTTTTGGGGCGTTTACTTAAGCAAGGTAGGCTGCACTTTTAACTCGATCAGATTATCACGTTCTGGTTTAGCCTTATCGAATGACAAAATAAAGCTGCAATTCGATAACCCTAGACAAGATGATATGTCTTCGTAAAAGGGTGAAGTGTTCGTACTGGGAACTTAGAATTAAAAAACGCGGCCAAAGAATAGCCGCGTTTATTAGAATAAGAGATTTAACTTTCTGTCACAGGTTCAGAGGCTTGTTCAGCGCTTGAATCCACAGCTTTTACAAGTAGTAGACCAACACCTCCGACGATGGCACCACATAGAATAAACACTAAGCGCCCCCATACTGGGTTAGGTAGCAGAGCCATAAACATGACACCTATACCTGCGACCGCGATAAGTTTACCCAGCATTTGACGTTGCTTGTTATCGAGTTTTCTCTGTGCCACTGATTCCGCTACAAGAGGCGTTGATAGGTTTTCAAAGAACTTATCGACATCTGCTTGGCGTTTGTCAGTTAGAGGCTTGTAGAATAGAGTCGACAACATGAAGAAGCCACCAGTTAGCGTCATGTGTCCGATTAGACCTATTGCTACTTTCACATCAGACCATTCTCGGCTAGTCAACTCCTCAAGGCCAAACGCCGATGACACCATATCAGCTGTGATAACAAACCCAACAAGGTAGGAAACGATGCCACCCACGACTAGAGTTCCCCAACCGGCCCAGTCTGGAGTTTTCTTGATAAAGAAGCCTAAAAACGCTGGAATTGTCATTGGGAACCCGATGAGCGCACCAACGTACATCATAGTGTCGAATAGACTCAGACCTTTTAGAGAGTTTATAAACTGCGCGATTAGAATAATTGCAACGCCAAATACCGCCGATGTTGCTTTAGAAACTGCGACTAGCTCTTTCTCTGATGCTTGGCCTTTACGAACGATCGGTTCATAAAAGTTCTTTACGAAAATACCTGAATTGCGGTTAAGACCAGAGTCCATAGAGGACATCGTAGCAGCAAACATTGCAGCGACCAGAAGTCCAACCATACCTGCTGGCATGTATTCTTGAACGAAGTATAGGTACGCGAAGTCGCCTGCTTTGTTACCAGCATCTGGATAAGCTGCCGCTAAATCAACACCTTGGCCTGCAATATACCAAGAAGGCATGAACCAAATGAAAACTCCACCCAGCATCAATACACATGCTAGCAAAGCTGCTTTTTTTGCATTTTTAGAGTCTTTTGCAGCTAGGTAACGGTAAGAGTTCAACATATTGTTTGTAATAGAGAACTGCTTAACGAAGATAAAGAACGCCCAAATACTAAAGATGCTTAAGTAGTTCAGGTTGTTACCTGCAACAAAGCTCCCACTTTCTGCGACTGGGAAGTTAGAGATAATTTCAGTAACGCCACCACCTTGAACAATAGCAACGGCTGCACATGTGATCGTTACCGCCATGATGATGACCATTTGCATGAAATCGGAGGCGATAACCGCCCAAGAGCCGCCAGTTACCGACATCGCAAGTACAACTAAACCGGTAATCCAGATGGTTGCTGTCATATCAAAACCAAAAATACCTGAAGCTATAATAGCGAGGGCGTTAAGCCATACACCTGCAGAGACAACACTGTTTGGCATCGAAGACCAAGTAAATACTTGTTCGTTTGTTGTACCAAAACGCATACGAATGGCTTCTATGACAGTTACGACGCGTAACTGACGAAATTTCGGTGCAAAGTAAGCGAAGTTCATGAAGTAACCAAACGCGTTTGCAAGGAAAATAATAGCGACAGCAAAACCATCATTGTAGGCTTTACCAGCGGCGCCAGTAAATGTCCAAGCAGAGAATTGAGTCATAAACGCCGTTGCTCCAACCATCCACCAAAGCATGTTGCCGCCACCTCGGAAGTAGTCGCTTGTAGTACTAGTAAAAGTTCTGAACATCCAACCTATTGCGATTAAGAATAGAAAATAGATGCCCACAATGAGAGTATTGAGTTCCATCTTTAGACCTTTGAAGTAGTTTATTGTCCTAAGTAATAGTAACGTTCGCCCCTCTTATTTGTAGTACAATAACTCAAAATCGTGACCGGTAAGGCGTAATAAACCCTTTAATTAATCATACAAGTGATCGGTGTCAGATATTGCTTTTCTCTGAAGCTGCTAAAAGTGTAGAGTTTAGGTATGGGTTCTATGAATATACTTATAAAGAATCTTAAGTCCTCTAATAAGAATGGACGCGGATTTATGCATATCTGGCAGAGGGATTTAACATCGATTGATGTAGGATTGTTAAAAAAAAGCCCATGCAAGCCTGTACTGCATGGGCCAAACGGTACTAGTACCGCGAGCTGTCGGCTGAAGTTCGCAACAGCGGCTTTACATGATTACTAACCACTACAGATGACGTTCGAGGGGACATCACCTGAATTCGGTTGTTTATGTAACGCTGCTAGATCTTCGACAATCATTGCGCACATGCAATGCTAAGCTCTCTAAAATGTAGTTATGATATGGAGCAACTAATCAGTTTACACTCGCTCTGATGTTGGCAAGTGACAATGGCTATTCGCTGCATTTTGCTAACGTCGCCCCATTAATGATATTGTATTATTAATTAAGGTAAATACTGATAATACCAAATTGTGACAGAGAACATGTTTAGCAAATAGGCCTGTGATCTGGATGATTACAGGCTAAGCCGATAAAGGGGCCCGACTGTCGCTTTTGTCTGAGGTGCGATACGGGTTTGTTGAACTAATAGTAACTCTGCAGTTGCAATTGCATCTGCAAGTGCATTATGGCCGTTGTAAGCGGGTAACCCGTAACGTTCCCTTGTCGCTGCTAGAGTCACATCTGATTCATCGGAAGCATTGATCGCTCTTTGTAACCTTTTTTCTATTCGCAAGGTGTCTATCCAAATGAGCGGCAACTCTTTTATGTTGAAAACTCGCTGTAAATATTGATTAATAAAGCTAGTTTCGACTATACATCCGTGCGCAACAATAACTTTGTTTTCTGCTGCTTTAAAGAATGTCCGCATTGCTTCATGAATAGAGATTCCATCAGTCAGCATTTGTTGGGTAATATGGTTAACAACTATGGTTTCGGGCTTAATTTTTGAGTCGCTATGTACATAAAGGTGTTGGCTTGTTGCTAAGTCAATATGGCCTTGTCGAATCTCTACCCAGCCCATGGAAAGAATGACTTCTTCCTCACTGTCTAAGCCAGTTGTTTCAAGATCTAGAACGATGAACTCAGTGTCAAAAGCTCGTTGATTTACGTCCAGATTTGGCGAGCGAAGCAGCTTTTTAAGATAAAGAGGGATGTGCTTCTTTTTACAGTGCTTTTGTCTCTGACGATTTTTTCGTGTCAATGGATGAAAGTACTCAAGTAAGCGCTTCATTATCGGCTCCCAAAACGGAGTTTGGCGACTTCTTGTAGATCTGCAATGATGCGGAACGCGTCTTTTAAATGTTGACGTTCAAAACTACCGAACGTATTGGGGTCAATGTGGTTATTTGGCTCATCTCCACTTTTTAATGCTTCTAATTGATGGGCAAATCGAAACGACAAGATGAATTGATATGCGTTGATTATATTTTTGTACGCGTCATGGCTGAGCAGTCCTTTTTCGTTAGCTGCTTTAAAACGCTCATCAGTTGCAGTGAGGTCACATTCAACTGCCAGACCATAAATCCTTGCAAGATCAATGATTAGATTAATCGCGTATTTTTTTACGTCGAGCGTTTTCTTGTTCTCTCCCGATTTTTGTAATACTAGGCTATTGAATATTCCTAGCGGTGGGTTTGTTTTCACCGCATCGTTAACTAACATCGTAAGGAATTCTCTATTAGCGTTGATGTTAGAGTGAAGCTCATCGCGAAGTATCTGTTCAAAGTCTTTGTTTCCATAAACGGTTCGGATTTCTAAAAAGACACTGATATTGAGGAGGCGCTCGTATTCAGGATTTGCCACCCATTTCTTATAGTACTTTTTCCAAACAGAGAGAGGCTGGCACCATTTAGGGGTCGCTGCCATAAACTTCCCTGGACACAATGGATAGTTACATTTATTCAGGCCATTACTTACTATCATTGCTAAATGTTTGAAGTAGATACGGTCGTTATCTGTTGCCGAATCATCTAATACGATGGCGCTATCTTGATCTGACAGCATATGTACTTCTTGGCGAGCATGAGAGCCTGCCACAATCCAAGAGAAGTCACAGGGAGGTGTTCCCAACTTATCAATGGCTATTTGTATTAACCTACGAGTGTACGCATCCATAATCATGGTCATCACTTTACCAATGATTTCTGGTGAAACCCGTCCTTCGACTAATGCTTCAAAAATAGCTTGGCGCTCGGACGTAAAACTAGACAACGCTTTGACACTGCCAGCATATTTGATCTTTTCAATTAAAAATATAGCTTGGACTCGATGGTTTTGAACCAAGTGCGTTGTGGTCAAAACGCCAACGACGTTATTGTCTCTGACTAAGGGTAAGTTTCTTATGTTGTGCTGCATCATAATGGAGGCTGCGTGCAGAACTAAATCGTCAGGATGAATTGTTTTAGGATCAGGCGACATGACTTCGACGACTGGTGTTGAGATGCTTAATCCTTTGGCGATGACTCGCTTTGTCATATCTCGGTCGGTAATCAGTCCAACTATTTTATTATCACGATAAACGACAGCGCAGGGAGAGCACTTATCGATCATCTCGTTGGCGACTGACTGAATGGATTGCTCAGCGGTTACAATTGCAACTCGACCACTAGCAACTTCCTCTACACGCCGAATAAACAACCCTTTTTCTTTGTTAGACCACACGACATCTAATGCTGACTTTAGCCGTACCTGAGCTTGTGATGCAAAATGTTCAGCACATTCAGGATGAGAAGTGCACAACTTTTTCAGCGCAGCATTTGGAATTACATAAACTAATGAATTTTCGATTGCAATTGCTTTGTATTCTTTTCCGCTTTCGACTTCGTTACCAAGAAAAGTGAAGCCAAACAAATCTTCCGGACCAAGTTTAGCTCTCAATATGCCATCAGATTTACGCTGTTCGATAGAGCCAGTTCTAATAATATAAAGTGACTTTTCGTTCTTAGAAGAATACTGATCAACAACATCCCCCTTGCTTAAATAAGTGATCTTAACAGATGAAGCAAGCTCGCGAAGTGCACCTTTAGGTACCTTGTCAAACGGATCAATCTGGCTGATAAACTGTATGATATTTGGCAGTAGCGAGTCGGTCATAACACAACATTCTCAAAATACATTTGTATTACTATATATCAAAATATTGATGGTGTGCCATAAAGAATTGGAGGAAACGAAATTAAAAAAGCACGCGAGATGCGTGCTTTTGCCTAGTTATTAGATCGCCCAAGCCCAAGCTTAACTGGCTTCGGGTAAGCGATGTTTTGACTCCAACAAGTGGTTAGCCGAAGCTTGACGTGCTTTTTCAGCATTGCCTGCCATTATTGCTTCATAAATCTCACGATGTTCTTCGATGCACGTATTGCCTTCCTCAGATGAGTGTGCAATAAAGTTAATGAACATTGTAGTCAGAACATGCCCAAACGGTAAGAAAAAGTCGTTTCCGGTTGAGTTAAAAATAATGCTATGGAAACGAATATCTACATCCATCCAACGCGCTTTGTCCAGTTCGTCTGCTTTAGCGACTTCCAACATATCTTGGAATGCTTCTGATAGCTGAATTCGCTGTTCCGCAGTGGCATTTTTCGCTGCGAGTGCACAAGCTTCAGGCTCTATCGCGCGTCGTAACCCCAAAAATTGATGACAGAACTGATCTATCTCTGTTAGACCGTCCATCCATTCAATTAATTGTGGGTCTAAAAAGTTCCAGTACGCTCGGTTGATGACTCGAGTACCAACTTTTGGACGTGACTCGAGTAAACCTTTTGATGTTAAAAGTTTTACGGCTTCACGCAAAGCTGTGCGACTGATACCAAACTGTTCACACAGGGACATTTCTCCTGGAAGAATGGACCCTTGAGGGATCTTGCCTGACAAAATGCTACGAGCAATTTCGCGAGCTACTTGTACATGTAAGCTGCGCTTGGAACCGGAGATAGAATGAAATTCACCAGACATAAAATCACTTATCGTTAAAATTGTATTATTTAAGCTTGGACTATATCATCCAAAGTGTAGCTCACCAAGAAGATGTTTACGTAATAACAGTTGTCTTCACAAATCCATTTTGAATCTCCGACTGCTTTATGAAGCCTTCATGATTATGATACTTAGCGTATAACAGATGAGGCCACCGATTCTTACATCATTCCTTATTTATTTGTTAGCTCAATATGTTAGTTAACTCTAGTCGCGCCTACTTATTGTACTCACTGATTTTCAATACACAGCACACAATTTGAATAGAAGGTCAGGTTTCTTGTTAAATAAAGTGATATTGTATTATTATATACTAAAGATCGGTGTGCATGATGTTACTACTCGACCATTCAATATTGAGTTTGGCCAATATACCTCGCGAGTAAAAATCATATTCATAAGATCGTTAGATTTTAGACGCTAAATAACAGTGCTTTACATTTACACAGAAAGTCTCCGCCTTCAAAGCGTGTTTCATTTGGCCTTTTCTAATTATTAGCTAAACAAGTCGTTTAGGCTGCTGGCAATGAGGAATATAGATGGCAGAGTTTTCACTTCTCGGGAATTCAAATCACAAGATACATGTACAAGTAGCAAGACAGATTTCTCGCAAAATATTGTCAGGAGAATTAAGTCAAAATGAGAAGCTCCCGAGTGAAATAGAACTGTGTAAGTTGTTTGGTGTTAGTCGGACAGCACTACGAGAGTCGACGAAGTTGCTGTCTGCTAAAGGCTTAATTATCTCTAAACCAAAAGTTGGAACTACGGTACTACCAAGAAACTATTGGCATTTTCTTGATCCTCAACTCTTAGAGTGGATCCAAGATTTAGAAGATACTAAGCCGTTTCTATCTCAGTTTTTAGGATTGCGTAAAGCCATAGAACCAGAGGCGTGTGCGCTGGCAGCCCAAAATGCCAATGCTGAGCAAAGAAAGCTGTTGTCAATTGTATTTCAAAGAATGACGATGGCAGCACGATGTCACGATTATGATGAGTGGATTGCTAACGATCATTTGTTTCATCAAACGATATTCCTTTGTACCGATAATCAATTCTACGTTCCCTTCAGCAATATACTTTCGACCATATTTAAGGTGTTTATTGACAAGTCAGTTGAAGGAGGGAGGTTCTGCCTTAATGAGCACCGTGCAATTTATGATGCAATTATGGTCGGAAACTCATTTCAAGCTCGTTTAGCCTCTCAAACGCTGTTAAATGATGAGAATCAGAGGCTTTCCGACGCCGTGAATAGTTAAGAGCTTGCGTACATTTTTATTGACTAAAAAGAGTTTTCTGTCGTTTCTTTTTGTCATGAACTTTGCCTAATGACAGAGCTCTTTAGTTTAAACGTTTAACCTCATTACAAAGGTTTACTAATGTTTTCCCAACCATATATAAAGAAAAACTTATCTCTTGCTTGGCCGCTTGCTCTTAATGCTTTGTTGATGCAATCAATGCTTATGATTGATACGCTGCTTGTTACGCCATTAGGTGAAGTTTCACTTGCTGCTATGGGGATTGCTACAACAATAGTTTCTTTTGTTTTAGGTATCCAAATGGCTCTAGCAAATGGGTCTCAATTGGTACTTAGCCGTGCGGTAGGCTCTGGTCATTATCTATCGTTAAATAAAGGTTTCTGGGCAGCTTTAGTTATCAACGTTCTAGTCGCATCCTTATTCTGGCTGTTGATTACTGTCTTTGATGAAGCGTTAATCAGTAAGTTGACGGATAACGTTGATCTCTATGCGGAGACAAAATGCTACCTTGCAATTGCTAAGTTCATCGTCATATTCAATGCCATTACTCAGGTTATGATTGCGGTGTTCAATGCGCTTGGACGGACCAAAGTTCCATTTAAAGGCTATTTGATTGAATTGCCAGTCAACGTGGCGATGTCTTATGTTCTGATTCACGGCCTGACTAATTTTGAAGGTATTGGCGTTCAAGGCGCCGCGGCGGGTAGTTTGGTTGCTATTAGTATTCGGCTGTTATATTTAACCATGTGCATTAAGCTTGATGATTCTATCATCTTGTCTATTAAGAAGCTTGATGCGTCATTGAAAAGCAATATACATAAGCATTTTAAAGAGATTTTCCCCGTCGCGGCGAACGTCACAATGTTACAAACTGGCGCAACGATATACATGTTGCTGTACTCGCAACTGACCTTAAATGCTTATGTCGCTATGACTATCGTGATGCCTTGGATCAAAGCGGGTACTCAGTTCATTACTGCTTGGGCGCATTCATCGGCAATCACGATTAGCCAAGCAATTGGATCAAGAAAAATGGATGAGCTGCGTAACAATGTCGATATTAGTATTGATATGGCCGTGATGATCTCGTTCGTTTCAGCATTTTTCTTTTTTGCACTTAGTTTCGTTCTTCCTGATTTGTATCCCGACTTAGACCCGAGTACTTACAAAGCGTTATCCGCGATTGCTCCACTTTACATACTGCTACCGATAGTACGTGGCTATAACACCGTTCATGGTCATATTTTGAGAGCGTTAGGTAAAACAACGGAGGTGTTTAAGATTAACTTTACCGGTCAGTGGGTAATCTCAATACCGTTATGTGCTTTGATGATTTTATACTTGGACCTTTCAGTGTTTTGGGTGTTTGCAATCATGCCGTTTGAAGAAATTGTTAAGGCATGGCCATTTAGGCATTTAGCACGTAAGTCTCTGAAAGATTTCGATATTAATAAGGCAGACAAGCTAATGTACGATTGATTCTATGACTATTGGATTAGGTCGAAAATATTCGTAGATGCTATGGACTAAAGAGGAGTATGTCTAGCTTATCATTTTGGGGTTTATCGAGTTTATAAATTGTGATCAATAGAGCACATCATAACTTCTTTCCTCGAATCATTCCGTTGCAAACCTTATTATATGTATGACAATATTACATATAATAAGGTTTGAACATGAAACTCAATCTACTCGTAGCCGCAATGGCTGTTACCTTACCAACTCTTGCTATCGCTTCTGATTTAAATAATGGCGTTGATTATCCAGTCCCTGCCGATAAATTTGATATGCGAAACTGGAAGATCACTATTCCTTCCGATATCAATGAAGACGGAAAAGTGGACGAAATCGAGGGTGTGGCGATGCTGAGTTATTCACACAAAGACTTCTTCTTCTTGAACGAAGAAGGCAACTTGGTGTTTGAAGTGCAGAATAAAGCGGTAACGACAAAAAACTCGAAGAATGCTCGCTCTGAACTACGTGAAATGCCTCGTGGCGCTGACTTTTCTATTCAAACCGATGATTTAGCAAACCATTGGGCTTTATCGAGCCACCCTCAGGCTGCTAAACACAGTCGCGTAGGTGGAACGTTGGAAGCGACCTTGAAAGTGAACCATGTTTCTGAACACGCCAAATTTCCAGAAAAAGGGCCTGCTCATTCTGTTGTTGTCGGTCAAATCCACGCGAAAAAAATTGATGCAAGAATAAAAGAGGGTAAAGGTTATGGACATGGAAATGAACCCATTAAAATCTTCTATAAAAAATTCCCAGAACACAAAATGGGCTCTGTATTTTGGAACTACGAGCGTAACCTAGCGAAGGAAGATCCAAATCGTATTGATATTGCATATCCAGTATGGGGAAATACTTGGGATAACCTTGAAGAACCAGGCCAAGCAGGTATCGCTCTTGGTGAAGAGTTCAGCTACAAGATAGAAGTTCAAGGAACTATGATGAACTTGAGGTTTGAAACAGACCGCCACGAGACAGTGACTTATTCCATAGATCTCAGTAAGGGGATTGATAGTAAGGACTTTGAGCATGGCTACGCAGAAGACATGTTCTATTTTAAAGCAGGAGCTTATGGTCAATGTAGCGTCAGTGAGTCTCACCCTGTGTGGGGTACAGGATGTGCGGGCACCGGTGATTTTTCAGTCGACAAGAAAAACGGTGACTATAACAGCGTGACATTTTCTAAGCTCAAGCTAAATCAAAATTGAAACTAATAGAAAGCTAAGAGCTACTCGATTTCTACTTAAGCCTCATCGATTTGATGAGGCTTTTGTTTTCAGTGGAATTCTTTAAAAGGTAAGAAACAAGATAGAGCAAGCAATCACTGGGACTGGCTTGAATTTAGAGTATTGTGTTGAATTTTGTTCTTCTGAAGAGGTAAAAAAATAAAGCCAGGCTCGAAAGCCTGGCCTAGTATCAAGTGCTACAAAATAACACTAGAGTTGCTTTGAATCGATGTTATCGAAATATGCTTTTGTTGAAGCACCACTTGTGTCCCCTACGTAAATAGTTAGCTGTGATGGTGTATTCGTTGCGTCTAAGCCTGTTTCGGACTGGCTTGGCGCATCAACCGTTTTTCCATTAATAGAAACGTTAATCTCATCACCATCCCAAGCTAGGGACATTGAGTTCCAAGCATCAGTCGTAATAGTGCCTATTTCTACGTCATCTGATCCTGCTTCGGCTTCAACTTTACCACTGCCCGAAATTCTCAATTCGTAGTAACGATCTGAGTTGTTTTTACCTGAGCCAACATTAATGTATGTAGTTTTTTCGTTGTCTGACGGAATGTAAACATCGAATGACACGCTACCGTTTGATGTTGCTCCGTTTGAAAACTCGCGCGTAACGTATGGTTTGTTGGTCGTATCTGTGTCGGATATTAGCAGAGAGTTAGCGCCGCTCTTTGATACGTCATCACTTACTACAGCCACGGACGTCAAGGTGGAGGAGTCATCAGCAACCGTATTGTATTCTTTCCAACTAGAGTTTGCTGAACTGATATTTGTTCCTACTCGGTATGAGTCAAAGTTTTCACTCACGTCTTCTGACGGTTTATCAGGATTAGAACTTCCGTCTGAAATGACAACCGCTTCGCTTGATGCACTGTTGTAAATTGTCGCGAGGTCTAAGCCTGGAATGTAGTTGTCAAAATCCTCTTCTAGAACCAACACTTCAGAGCCCGAATCACTAGAGTAAATCTTCAAGTTGTCTGCATTTAATTCAAAGTTTGTAGTGTTGCCATTATCACCTAGTCTCAGTGATACATAGGTTACAGCGGTGCCATCAGCGACAGGTAACATTTCACCTATTTGTTTACCGTTAACCGAAAAAGAGAAGAAGTTTTCTATCCAACTGACTTCTATCGCGAGGTTTTCACCTAACTCAAACGTGTCGCCTGTTTCCGTCAAGTTTCCACTTGCATCGCGGTATTTGATTTTGCCGTTTTCAAATGCCACTTCGCCATGCAAGTTGGAATTCGAGGTTTTTGCTGCATAAAATGAGATGTAAGCATTGTCACCAGAACCGTCGGCTTCCTGTTCTGTTTCTTCATGATGCTGGTAAGTTAGATCTACAGTTAGTCGGCCTGTTGAAATTTCTGAAACACTCGTTGAATCAGACAGCTTGATTCGTAACTCACCGGTGTCTTCTTCTGTTCCACCTTTATTGGTATCCAAAATTTGTACGACGTTGTTATCGCCAGCGTCATTATTTGCCGCTGCAACTGCATCTTTCACCGCATCGTTTTCTGATTCATCGTTACCGGTGAAGTTTCCGTCATTTGTTCCTGAGATGGTTAACATGCCGTTTGAAACTTCATAAGTCCCTGTTAACTCGGTAGGGTTACCTAGATCGCTCTCGTCATAAAGGTTGAATGTAAGCGTCTCTGTATCTTTATCTTCGGTATAAGTTGAAGTGTAGATTGTGTAAGTACCGAAGTTATCATCATCGTTATAATACTTTTGCGTACCGTCTTCAAAGACATAGACGTTTGGCAGGTCGTGCTCATCATCGGATTTCGCCACAGTGGCTGGTGTTGAAATATCCCACATACCTTGGCTCAACTCAGACTCAGTTTCTGTTGGTGGGGGAGCCGATGGTGCATCCCTTAAATCAGTGTTACATCCGGTTAACAAACCTGTGGAAATAGCAATTGCTGCTGCAATTTTTGTTACTTGCATGGTAGGTACTCACTTCTATGTGTTTTTATTTATGTAATATTGTTAGACAAATAATTTCTGTCATCTAGATGGTTTTATCAATAGAATGATCCGACTCACACTAGATACAATGATTGCTCACTGAAGTGATGAATAAGTCACACAAAATAGTTGAATATCAACATCAATAAGAGCTGAACCTTTATGAGGTTGACAGCTTTCTTTATAGAGGAACAGCAAAAACTAAAGGTGATTTAGCAAGGGAATTTTGATTTCATGTCAAGATTTTTGACTTTAAATCATTGAAGTTATTGTTGTTTATGTTTTTTTAATCTTCTTCTTTATCATATGAAACGAGTTAAAACATTTCTCTGTAAGTGATGTCTACAAAGGTCGTTTTAGAATCAGACATAGCTAACACTTTTGAATATATAATAATACAAATTGTCAGTTGAGGGGCACTTACATGATTAATATCACAGAACTCTCATGATGAATTAACTAGTATTTGTCATACATTAATTCAATAGTGTTGAATCAAATCCAGGGATTTAAGTGGTATCCCAAAAAATATATACAGAGAGATATAATCATGAAAGCAGTTACAACAATGTCCCTATTCGTTGCTTCCACATTAATGGCGGGAGCGGTTTCCGCAGCAACTTTAGACTATCGCGCAGAATATAAGCATGAGAGTGAAACTTATGCCCAACGTATCAAAATTAGTGGTAGTTCTAAAATTAACGATCAGACCAAACTGAACTTTGGTGTTGAACAAAAATTCCATAGTTACGACAACTCGCATTTTTGGGATCAACTCGTTGCTGGTGATTCTGAGTTTGATTGGGGAGTTCGCTACCAAATAAATAAACAATGGTTTATCCAACCAGGGATGCCTATTACTTTTGGTGATGATGACGAAAAAACCACTTATAAACCACAAGTTCGTGTTGGTTACAAATCCTCTTTTGGCTTAAGTACCGCTTTACGTTACCGACACGAATTTCAAGTTTATTCAGATGGTGCAGGTAACAAAACACTAACGGATGGTACTTCGGTAAGCGTTGCTGGGAAAACAGTTGAACAAGGTAAGTGGACACTGACAGGCTCTTACGATATGCGTCAGTTTGATAACGAGTACCTTGATAACGTCAAGCTGAGCTATGAGATCAACTACAACAAAAACTATGACGAAGTGCGTTTATCTGATTGGAAAGATTCTGAGTGGGATGCTGGCTTAATTGTTGGTTACCAAATGGGAGATTTCCGTCCTTACTTTGAATTGTGGAATGTCAAAGGTAAGGACGGTTCAACCACGGATGACCGCCAATTGAGAACACGCCTTGGCCTTAAATACAGCTTTTAACCCGAGTGTTATTGCTTAATTGTTGTTACAGCAAAAGAGCTGTTAATTCATTTTTATATTGTAGGTGTTAGATTACATGAAGCATATTTTCTTCAAAAGCTTGTTAGCTTCTTCTATTTTACTTGCTGTGGGCTGTAATAGTACGGCGACCATGGTAGATCCATTTCCAAACAACCAAGAAACTGGTGCTGATATTCTGACTCCCGTTACGATAACGGCGAGTAGTCATGATGGTAATGTTCCAGAGCAGTTGTTTGACCAAGATATTATGACACGTTGGTCAGCAAATGGTGATGGTGAGTGGGCGATGTTGGATTACGGCTCGGTTTATGAGTTCGACGCAATTCAAGCCTCGTTCAGCAAAGGTAACGAACGCGTCAGCAAATTTGATGTTCAGTTTAGTACAGATGGTGAAAACTGGGTGACGGTTATTGCGGGTGCGCAAAGCTCTGGTCGCGCGCTTGGCTTAGAGCGCTTCCAGTTTGAGCCTGCAGTAAAAGCACGCTATGTTCGTTACGTTGGCCACGGTAATAGCAAAAACCAATGGAACTCAGTTACTGAGTTAGCTGCAGTTAATTGCGGAATTAATGCCTGTCCGGCAAGTCACATCATTACTGATGACGTTGTTAACGCTGAAGCGGCTATGATTGCGCAAATGAAAGCGGAGCAAAAGGCACAAAAGGATTTACTCAAAAAGAATCGTAAAGGCGACTTTGGAGCACCAATCGTCCGTCCTTGTGAAACGACTGTGACGTGTGATCTTTCTAAAGCGATGCCTTACCCTACGTTACCGAAAGAGCCACTCGCTACAAATGCACCGGGTGAAAACTTTGACTTAACACGTTGGAAACTGACGACACCTTTCGACCATGACAAAGATGGTCGTGCTGATGATATTGATGAGTGGGACTTGGCTAACGGCTTCCAACACTCTGATATATTCTACACAGCAGATGATGGCGGAATGGTATTCAAGAGCTATGTGAAAGGCGCTCGAACTTCTGAAAACACTAAATACGCGCGAACTGAGTTACGTACCATGCTTCGTGCTGGTGATAAGTCTTACAGCACAAAGGGTGTAAATCCTAATAACTGGGTATTCAGTTCTGCACCAGTTGAAGATCAAAAAGAAGCGGGTGGTGTAGACGGTACGCTTGAAGCTACTCTGAAGATTGACCACGCAACCACAACGGGTCAGTCGCATGAAGTTGGCCGCTTTATTATCGGCCAGATTCATGACAAAGATGATGAGCCAATTCGTCTTTATTATCGTAAGCTACCAGACCAACCAACAGGTACAGTTTACTTTGCTCACGAAAAAACCAAAACTGGAACAGAGGATTACTACAGCTTAGTGGGTGATATGACTGGTGAAATCGGTGACGATGGCATCGCGCTAGGTGAAAAATTCAGCTACATCATTGATGTGAAAGGCAACACAATGACAGTTACGGTAAAACGTGATGGTAAAGATGATGTTGTTCAAGTCGTAGATATGAGTGACAGTGGCTATGACGAAGGTGGCAGGTATATGTACTTTAAAGCCGGTGTCTATAACCAGAATATGTACGGTAATCCAGATGATTACGCACAAGCTACTTTCTATAAATTAAAACAATCTTTTGGTAAGTACCAAGGCTAGTTCTATCACTTATAGTTGATTGAAGTCCTTTGCCCTCAGCTTTGTAGCTGAGGGCTTTTTTTCTATAGAAGAATAAAACAGCTCAAATATTATTTTAATTGACATAGATAAATTAATTTAAAAATTTATCACCATAGATAGGTAATAATTATTGATTGCTTTTATCTTCTGACAATGTTTATTTTTAAGTGCGAATGTATATTAGAGTAGTTTAATTGGTTAAATTTAAAATAGCTCAGCGTTAGGGTAGATAAATATCTCATGAAACTATAGAAGCTGTTTTTAAGCTGCCTAAGTGGAGGTTGACTTATATATTTATCGTAGAAGGAAACACTATGCGTGAAGCGAGTTGAATTGTGGTGTTCTAAAAGAAGAGGCCACGAGAAAATAAATTTCCCGTGGCGGCGGTATGAGCTTTGTTCGTTGCTTTAGAGCAAAGTAGCAAGCCTATTGCTAAGAGATTGAAATGACTATTGATGAAGAGTGCTCAAAGCACTAAAGCTCACATCAAAGATTTCTCCTCGATATGCATTATCAGGTTTAAACTGAGGGTAAATTCCGGCTTTGAAGTAAAACGCAATATCAGGCGACGCCCATCTTTCAGTCAGAGTATAGGACTTGTTGTTAGCGGTGTCTGAGTATGCTTCTCCCCACTTCAGTGTGTGCGAGACCATATTACTGCCATCTGCATCGTAGGAGGCTAAAAACAGTCCTTTCTTATCGGCACGGATCGTATATTGCCAGTCTTCGTTTACCGCGTAGGTACCAAGCTTAACGCTGAATGCGTTGCAATCAGTACAGTCTTTGTTGTTATCAAGTTTGTAGTTATCGTTCAGAATAACTCTGACTGGCTTATTGTCACCTTCCCAAAGTAGCTTCACGAGTGCTTGGCTGATTTTCCAACCATGTATCTGGCCTACCACGACTTTTGGTAATTGACCGTCGATTTTAGGGTATTCGTTAATTCTTAGTGTTGCGTTTAGCGTATGCGAAGTTGCACCGGTACGACTATCTTCAATATACCAACTTGTCTCTTCATCGCTGGTGCTGCAATCCGGGGAGTTAGTACTGATGTAGAGCTCTCGCAATTCTGAACGGATGTAACTGGAGTTGGCCGTTGACGTGCCGTAACCCATATCGGCGCGGAAATGCATGCTACCGTCAATAACATTGAAGTATGATAAATCAATCTCGCGTTGGTAAACGCTCTCTTCGTTAGACAGAGGATCTTTACTTGAATTACAACGCTCAGGCTCTAATTCAGCCGCGCTGTCACCGCCAAAACCATACCAATCATTTTTGCTTGTAGGAATGGTTAATTTCCAATCGTCAATATTCCAAGCTATTGAATCAGTATGGTCAGTTTTGGTTAGTCCTAACTGCTTAAATTGTACCTTTGCTTCACCGTTTTCAAACTGGTTGTAAACTCCGGCTTTAAAGTAGCTCAGGAGGTGCTGCCAGTAGGATACATCTACATTTACCTTTTGCTCATCGTTCACTTTAATGGTTAATGTGTTTTCTCCGATTTTTACTTCGAATCGCGTGAATGCGTTGAGATCGGCTTTTCCTAAATCATAACGATCGTATGATGTTGCATAACAATCTGATGCGCTAGAAGGTAGACTGCAATCTATGGCATTGTTCTTTACTACCGCCCAGTAATGACCAGTGATACTGTTTCGTTCTTGTTCCCAAACGATTCGTAACAAAGGGTGTGGGATAGCACCTGTACCAGAAGTATCTGTGCCTTTGTTATGAATTTGCAGGAAAGTGACTTCATCATGGTTTGCAGGGGAGCTAGCAATTGCAAGGTTAATCTCTGGTAATCGAACATCTGCATACAAAGTTCTAGAGACGCCTTGTTCTGAAATGTTGAAGTTTTCTCGCTCACGAACTTCTGAGCGCATTTTGTAGTTCGACATTTTAAAGACAAGGTAATTGGAATCCTTTTCTGCGTAAAAGTGGTCACTCTTATAATCCGAGAATGCTCCATTTTTGACGTCACTGGTTTTATTTCCCTCCTTCCCATTGGGATCTGATACTTGTAAATCTGAATTACTCAATATGTTTTGAAATTTTGCTATTGAGTATGGTGCTACATGCTCTTGGTGTGGAATATTTGGTTTATCATCTTGGCTTGTAGGGGAGGTATTTCCTCCACACCCTATTAATCCAAGCCCAGAGAAGCTTATTAGAAGCAATTTAGTTGATTTTATAAACACAGTAGTACGTCTCTTACACTATTTAATATTTGTAATACAATATCATTTTAGTGTTGTTGGGGAGTAGTTTAGTCATAAGTTAAATAGTAAAAGTGTTAATTAAATCTCAGAAGAGTTCTATATCTATAAGTGGTGTCTTTGATAAGGCGTAAGGTTAAGTTATGTCTGTTTTTCCTAAGAGTTATTAACGGTTTTACTATGATTAAACGCTAATTGATAAGCTCATGTAGAGTCATGTAAACAATCAAAAAAAGCCGAACATGACGTCCGGCTTTGAATTAGTTCCCGATTTTTACATTAATTTTTAGTGACTAGCTAAAGATTAAATTTGTGCGAATGCGCCTTCCCAAGTGTAAGCCACACCGTCGAATTCAACGCGATGTGCAGCGTTTTGCTTGTCTTCATCTAAGTTGCAAATAGCGAACAGATAAGCGTTGCCTGTTGTGGTTTGCAGACGAATCACAGTACCCACTTCGTTGTTGCCAACGACGGTTACTGACTCAACTAGGCCACGAGCGCCAACCGATGCTTCGATAGACTCGTTGAAGTAACCGTGTGTTTCTAGCACTGAGGCAAACACGTGGTTCTGACCTGATTGACGTAGGATAAGTGCTGGTTCGCTCTTCAAGTTGAAGTCTGGATCATTTGCGCCTGTGCGGGTGAAGAACACTTTGCTGCCGTTTGTTGCGCTTGTGATTAGCGAGTAGTAGCTGTTGTCGTGCAACCAGCTTACAAGTGAGCTGCCTTGAACTTGGCCTGAACCCACATTCCATAGATGTTGGTAGCCGTTGTCTTCGCCCATTGGGCGTAGCGTGATTTCTACATCGTATTCAAAATCCGTACGGATGATTTGACCAGAGTAGTGCACTGGCAGGTCGTATTGGTGCTCTTGATCTGCTTCGATGCGGTAAACATCAATCACAAGTGGTTTTTCGAATTCTGGCAATTCAGCAAGAATGATGCTGCGCTGCATGTCTACACCGTTGTAGTAACCAGAAATACGACCGCTCATGCCTTGCAGCTTTTCATCATCAGCTTTGAAGAAGTGCTTAGAACCGAACTTGGTTTCTGCTAGCGCTGTGTCGAAGTTATTTTGCGTCTTTTGGTCAACCGTTACTGTGTTGTGCGCCACCGTCTGCTTACAGTAAGACTTGTTCTCTGGGATGTAACGACCGCCAAATTTAGGCTCAACGTTTACCCAGCGACCAAAGCCGTAATCGTGCAGCACTTCATGACCGCGGTTAAACACGCTCAGGTGCAGACCATCATAGTGACCGTGGTCTAGCGCTGAGTGGTACTGGTGATCGCTGCCGTGTTGACCAAACCAGATAAGCGCCATTGTATCTGCGGTATTGGGGTCGTCGTCTTGCTCGTCACGGTGACGAAGAATGCTTACGCCGCCTTTTTCGCCTTTTGGGCCGTCCGTTACGAATAGGCTACCCCAGTTGAATGGTTTGATGTTGTCTGTTGCTGCAACCGCGTCAGACAATGTTTTACCTGAGATATGAACCCAAACGTCTTGCTGGTGGTCTGCCATGCCAAGTAGCGTTTCAGACTGCTCGTAACGGTGGAAACATACTGATGTAGCCATGATTACGCCTTCATCATTGATCGAAATCGTCTTCGATGAATCGTTCAGTGCTGGCAAAGTACCATCTGGGAATGCCGTCTTAAATACTGCGTAAGACGTAGTCTTGATGACTGAATCGTTGAACTCGTAAATACCAAGCTCAGGCTGACGACGTTCAATCGCTTCTGCGAATAAGTAGATTGGACGTAGCGAGAAACGGTGGTAGTAAGGACCTTCCATGTAGTAGCCGTCTGGCGAGAACAGTTGGTCTAGCTGAGCTAGGAAGCCGCCGCTGACTTTGTCCAGTTTCAAGCCGTAAAGCGCTTTGTCTACCGCATCTTGATCGTTGATTGCGTAACCACAGATACCCACTGCTGCTACTGCCCACAGGCCGTGGTTGTGTACGATGTCGAAGTCGTGACCGTAAGTGATTACGAACAGCTCAATCATGTGTTTGAACAGGTCGTTTTCAATCAGTGTTTTTTGCTCTTCTTCCAACGTGTGGTAAATGCAGCTGTACGCGCAAGATGCGTATAGCATCCACATGTTCTCGTTCAAAGTTTGGTGGAAGATCTTACCCGGAGGGTTAGAGTCACGGCTGGTGTTGCTTTCGAGCTGAGGGTAAATCTTCGCGTAAGCCGTTAGCATGTCCACGATGTAATCGCGGTACTTCTGTTCGCCAGTGATAAGGAATAGGCGACCTGCTAGATCAATGTGGATGTAGTTTTGCTTGTGGCGGTTGTGCTCGTAACCGCCGCCTTCGCCGTGACCTGGAACTTCAATGCCCACCTCGGCCATGTAAGCGTCAGTTTTTTTGATGTCACGTGCTAGTGCATTTCCTAATAGGCTATCCGTGCCAAGTGCTTTGCTTAGTTCTGCCGCTTCTTCAAAGTTCATTAATAGCGGTTGGTAAGACTGGGTTTGGTAGCTCATTATTATTTCTCCTGCCCGAATGCGTTCACTTCTAGAGAGTAGAAGCCATTCCAGCTGTAGGTTCTACCGTTCATTTCTACTTGGTGTGGGGTTTGATCGTCAGCGCCGAGCACATTGCTGATCATCACAGTAATCAGTGATTTTTCAGTCGTGATTTCTACGATGCTGCCAACGGCGTTGTAACCCACGACGCGGATATATTTCACCTGACCACGTGCATTCACCGATTGCTCAAACTCTTCATTGAAGTAGCCGTGTGTTTCTAGCACAGAAGCAAATAGTGTCGATTCGCCCTTGCTGCGCAGAATGAATGCCGGTTCGCTACGTAGGTTAAAGCTTGGGTCATTGGCGCCAGTACGAGTGAAGATTACTTCATTCTCGCCGTTTCGTTTCGCGCTGCTGCTTGTGCCTAACCAAGTGTAGTAGGTGTTGCTTTGTAGCCAGCTAACCAGCGCCGTATCTTGCACTTTGCCGCTTGCTACTTTCCAAAGGTGTTGGTAACCGAAGTCTTCGCCAAGCGTGTTCAGTTCACCAAAGCTTTGGTAATCAAAGTTAGTACGTACGATTTGACCATCGTATTGATGAGAGTAGTCGTACTGATGTTCGCCTTCACCTTCAATGCGGTAAAGGTCTAGCAATAGCGGTGCTTCAAGCTCATCGAGGTTAAGCATGAACACACTACGCTGCATGTCTGTATTCGGGTAATGGTCGTTCGCAAACGCACTCATACCGTTGATTTCAGTGTCTTCTACTTTGAAGAAGTGAGGCAAACCATGCACCGAGTCAGCGCGGTCTGCATCGAAACCATTCTGACATTGCTCATCAATCGTTACCGCGTTGTGCGCGATGGTTTGACGTGCGTACGATTTGTTTTCGTCTAGGTAACGACCGCCGAATTTAGGCTCAACGTTTACCCAGCGACAGAAGCCGTATTCACGCAGTACTTCTTGACCACGGTTGAAGAAGGTAATGCCAAGCGTATCGAAGTTACCATGTCCCATGCCGTGTTGACCGTAGTTCATTACAAGCTGTGACACATCACCGGTTTTATCCTGCATACGGATAAAGCCTTGTGCTCCGTTGTTACCAGTTGGACCTTCGTTGAGCTCCACACTTGGCCAGAAAGGCATGCCGATTTCACGGTCTGCGATGGCTTTATCGTAGGCTTGAGAAAGCTCAAGACCACAAGGGTGCATCCAAACGGCGTTTTGAATCTTCGCCATGCCTAGGATGTTGTCATCCATACCGTAATGTTTGCTGTAAACGCTCACTGCAACTTGAACGCCCATGTCGGTAATGCTCATGGTACGAGACGCGTCGTTTAGGGCAGGGAACTCACCGTTCGGGTAAGCCGTTGCCAGCATCGCTTGTACTGTGTTGCCAATCACTTTGTCTTTGTAGTTGTAGATGTCTACTTCAGGCATGTGACGGTGTACTACTTCTGCAAATACACAAGTTGGACGAATCGCATAACGATGGTAGTACGGACCTTCCATGTAGTAACCAGAAGGGGCGAACAGTTGCGAGATTTGCGCTAGGAAGCCACCGGTATCATCACGGTCTTGACCGTATACCGACATCTCTAGATATTCAGGTTTGCCAATAGCTAGACCACAAATACCAACAGCCGCAACTGCCCAGATACCGTGGTTGTGAATACGGTCGAAATCGTGCGCGTATTTCACTGTGAACATGTCTAGCATTGGTTCGAAAATGCGCTCAACAACGGCTGTGCGCTCTTCTTCTGTCATCACTGATGCCACGCAAGAGTAAGCAAGGCTAGTAAACATTAACCAACAGTGTTCATTAAGGATCTGGTGGAAAAGACGACCTGTTGGGTTAGTGTTTTTCTGTACGTGGAAATCAAAAGTTAGGTACTTCTCTGCATAGATAGCGAGAAGATCTTTAACGAACTGCGCGTACTTTTCTTCTTGAGTGATCAAGAACAAACGACCCGCTAAGTTCATGTAGGTATAGTTTTGTTTGTGGCGGTTGTGCTCGTAGCCACCCGCTTCGCCGTGACCTGGTACGTCTAGAGGCAGACGCATGAAGGCTTCAAGTTCCTTGCGATTCGCTTCAATGGATTTGCCCATTAAGCTCGGCTTTCCGACTTCCTTTCTTAGTAGTTCGACTTCTGCTTCAGTCAACAAAATCGGTTGTGTAGTCATTTCTTTACCACCCTCAGATGAAGTGTGTTGTTTTCTTAAACTTCCTATAAAGTAATACAATATTAAGTTTGGGTGTAGTTTTTGTGGCAAAAAGAGAGAGTGAAATCACGCGAATTTAGCTAACTTATTGATTTATATTGTTGTGGCAACCCTTGTTGTGACTGATGTTTCGGCGTTATCAATCGTTAAGTGGAATGCTTTAGCGAGTGCCGTTTGATGAATATCACATATTTTTAGATATATTGTATGACAATTAAAGTAGATCGGATATGCTCGTTACCAATTCGACAGCAGACCCTTTCGCTTCGCGTTTCACTTTTATCAATACGACGCTTTTTTAAGAGAACCTTTTAATAAAGCATGTTTAAGAATGAAGTGCCGTAGGGTTCGCTTTAATAGAGACTTTTTAGGAGTATGACGATGAATTCTTTCTTTGTATTAGATGAGAACCCGTGGGAAGAGCTAGGCGGCGGTATCAAACGTAAAATTGTTGCTTACACAGATGACCTAATGGCGGTTCACCTATGTTTCGACAAAGGCGCGATTGGCGCTCCGCATACTCACGAAATCCACGATCAAATCGGTTACGTAGTACGTGGCAGCTTTGAAGCAGAAATCGAAGGCGAGAAGAAAGTACTAAAAGAAGGCGACGCATACTTTGCTCGTAAGCACATGATGCACGGCGCGGTTGCACTAGAGCAAGACAGCATTCTTCTAGACATCTTCAACCCAGCTCGTGAAGACTTCTTAAAATAATCTATAGCGCAACCTCAGTTGCTAAGGTGACAACATGAAATCATTAAACATCGCGGTCATTGGCGAATGTATGGTTGAGCTACAGAAAAAGGAAGGTCAGCTAAAGCAGTCATTCGGTGGTGATACGTTGAATACCGCACTGTATTTATCTCGTTTGACCAAAGCTCACGATATCAAAACCAGCTATGTAACGGCTCTGGGTAACGATCCTTTTAGCCAAGAAATGCTATCAGCATGGCAAGAAGAGGGCATCGATACTAGTCTGGTTCTTTCCGTTAAAGAAAAGCAACCAGGTATCTACTACATCGAAACCGATGAAACTGGCGAACGTTACTTCCACTACTGGCGTAACGAAGCGGCCGCTAAGTTCCTATTCGAACAAAACGAGTCTCCGCTATTAGTCGACAAGCTTTACTCGTACGATGCGGTTTACTTGAGCGGTATTACATTAGCGATCCTTACTGAAGAAGGTAAGACACAACTGTTTGGCTTCCTTGAGCGCTTCAAGGCACAAGGTGGTAAGGTTATTTTCGATAACAACTACCGTCCTAAATTGTGGGAAAGCCGCGAGAATGCCATGTCTTGGTACCTGAAGATCCTTAAGCACACAGATATCGCACTGCTCACATTTGAAGATGAGCAAATGCTTTACGGTGACGAGCATCTAGAACAGTGCATCGAGAGAACTTCTGCACTGGGCGTGGATGAAATCATCATCAAACGTGGTAGCAAAGATTGCTTGGTTGTCGCGAATGGCGAAGCGCAATACGTGGCGCCAAACAAAGTCGACAACGTGATTGATACAACAGCGGCTGGCGATTCTTTCAGTGCAGGCTTCTTGGCGAAGCGTTTGACTGGCGGCAATGCAGCTGAATCGGCTTACTCTGGTCACTGTATGGCTGGCGCGGTAATTCAACATAAAGGTGCCATCATTCCACGTGAAGTGATGCCAGATCTTCCTTTGTAATTCTTTTGCGGAGCGTTGAGTAATCGGCGCTCCGCAGTGATTTATTGAACTCAAGTTAACGACGACGAGTACACTTTTATGACGACATTAAACGAACAATTAGCAAACCTAAAAGTAATTCCTGTTATTGCCATCAACAAAGCAGAAGATGCGATCCCTCTAGGTCGCACTTTGGTTGAAAACGGTATGCCTTGCGCTGAAATCACGTTCCGCACAGAGTGTGCTGCAGAAGCGATTCGTGCGATGCGCGCTGAGTTCCCAGAGATGCTGATCGGTGCTGGTACGATCCTAACTAACGAGCAAGTTGACCAAGCGATCGAAGCTGGTGTGGACTTTATCGTAAGTCCTGGCTTTAACCCTCGCACGGTTCAATACTGCCTAGACAAAGGCGTGGCTATCGTACCTGGCGTAAACAACCCAAGTCTTGTTGAGCAAGCGATGGAAATGGGTCTGCGTACACTTAAGTTCTTCCCTGCTGAGCCATCTGGCGGCGTTGGTATGCTTAAAGCATTAACGGCGGTTTACCCAGTGAAATTCATGCCAACAGGTGGCGTGAGCCTAGGTAACGTAGACGAGTACTTGTCTATCCCTTCAGTACTGGCATGTGGCGGTACTTGGATGGTGCCAACAAAGCTTATCGATGAAGGTAAGTGGGATGAACTAGGTACACTGGTTCGCGACGCAGTAGCTCACGTAGCATAAGTGTCGTAACACCCCGATAAAACTAGCGAAAGAATGAAAAGCGAGCCTCAGTGCTCGCTTTTTTGTGTTTGAAAGTTTGAAAGAGGCGAGAGTTAAGAATCGCATTCATATAAATCCTACTTTCTATCAAATTTTTTCGAAACATCTCATTACGTTTCCTTTAAAGAAATGCCGCGCATTTTTGATCTTCAGACAAAGCGCGAAGAAGAAAAATATTCCATACTCTAATAAATTTCAATTAGACAATTTGTATTACAATATATTGAGGTGTTCTGAATGGCAATTATCTCCTAGAAAGCCATTGGTCTAAGAAAGTAAGGGGTTTGACGTATTTTTTTCGTTGAATAACTTATGCTTTAGATCACAATTAAAACTTATTGTAGTACAAATAGAGTTGTGAGGAGAGTAGTCTAGACGTTAGAAAATGATCAAACTTGAAAGGCTGAAAAAATGACTATTGATACTCTTGTTGTTCTTGCCTACTTCTTCTTCTTAGTTGCAATTGGTTGGATGTTCCGTAAGTTCACTACCTCGACCAGTGACTACTTCCGAGGGGGCGGTAAGATGTTATGGTGGATGGTAGGTGCTACCGCCTTCATGACGCAATTTTCAGCATGGACGTTTACAGGTGCCGCAGGACGCGCGTTCAACGACGGTTTCGTTGTTGTAATCCTATTCTTAGCCAACGCATTTGGCTACTTTATGAACTACCTCTATTTTGCTCCAAAGTTCCGCCAACTACGTGTAGTGACGGCGATTGAAGCAATTCGTCAACGTTTTGGTAAGACTTCAGAGCAGTTCTTCACTTGGGCTGGTATGCCAGACAGCTTGATCTCAGCCGGTATTTGGTTGAATGGTCTTGCGATTTTCGTGGCAGCGGTCTTCAACATTCCTATGGAAGCGACCATCATCGTTACTGGTTTAGTGCTAATGCTAATGGCGGTAACGGGCGGCTCTTGGGCGGTTGTTGCATCTGACTTTATGCAGATGTTGGTTATCATGGCAGTGACGATCACTTGTGCGGTGGCGGCATACTTCCACGGTGGTGGTATTGGCAACATCGTGTCGAACTTCCACGGCGACTTCATGCTGGGTAACAACCTGAACTACGTCAGTATCTTTATCCTTTGGGTAGTGTTCATCTTTGTTAAACAGTTCGGTGTAATGAACAACAGCATCAACGCTTACCGCTACCTATGTGCAAAAGACAGTGAAAACGCACGTAAAGCAGCAGGTCTTGCATGTGTGCTGATGATTGTCGGTCCTATCATTTGGTTCCTACCACCTTGGTACGTTGCGGCATTTATGCCTGATTTCGCAGAGCAATACGGCTCAGTAGGTGGTGATGCAGCTTACCTAGCATTCGTACAAAACGTAATGCCAGCAGGTATGGTGGGTCTTCTGATGTCAGCAATGTTTGCGGCGACTATGTCTTCAATGGATTCTGGCCTAAACCGTAACGCGGGCATCTTTGTGATGAACTTCTACAGCCCGATTGTACGCCCACAAGCGTCACAAAAAGAGCTGGTTATCGTGAGTAAAGCAACGACTATCGTGATGGGCTTCATCATCATTGGTATCGGTCTATTCATTAACTCGCTACGTCACTTGAGTCTGTTCGATATCGTACTGAACGTGGGCGCATTGATTGGTTTCCCAATGTTGATTCCTGTACTACTTGGTATGTGGATTCGTAAGACGCCGGACTGGGCTGGTTGGGCAACACTGGTTGTTGGTGGCTTTGTTTCTTACATCTTCGGTATCTCATTACAAGCAGAAGACGTAGAGCGCCTATTTGGTCTAGAACAAGCGTTTACAGGACGTGAATGGGCAGACCTGAAAGTTGGCTTGAGCTTAGCGGCACACGTTGTCTTTACTGGTGGCTTCTTCCTACTGACAACACGTTTCTACAAAGGTCTATCACCTGAACGTGAGAAAGAAGTGGCTCAATTGTTCGAGAACTGGAATACGCCACTTGTGGCTGACAGCGAAGAGCAGCAGAACCTAGATACAAAACAGCGCGGCATGCTTGGTAAGCTTATCAGCGTAGCGGGCTTCGGTATCCTAGCTATGGCTCTAATTCCAAATGAACCATCTGGTCGACTACTGTTTATCTTGTGTGGTGCGATTGTTCTCTCGGTGGGTGTTCTATTGGTGAACGCAGCCCGAGGGCCTAAAAGCCCAAAGTTAGCTAACGCGAAAAGCTAACCAAAGTTAAAGACTCTCAATGAAAAATCCCGCGGTGTTAAAGCCGTGGGATTTTTTGATCAAGCTGACTGAGAAAGCGTGGCGCATCGTTTGTTGTTATTCGTTGTATTGGGGAACTCCCAATAAGGTGCGACTATATTCACATTAGAGTCGTCAGCCTAAAGCGAAAAAGCAATCTAACTTTCTTTGCATGCCGTGTTTACACTTTACACCCCAAACCTGATGCTTTGTCTATTTAAATAAATATGTGTGCCTTCTTAGCAAAGAAAAAGCATTAAATCAGACGTAGCTTTAATGAGGCGTACGCCAGAAATAGGAGAGAGGTTTTGAAGTGTGAGTGGAAAATATATAAGAGAATTGGAAGAGGCTGCCCTGCAAAACTTTAAAGGAGTGGCTAGGGTATCAAGGAGTGATGAGCGTCTGGGGAAGAGGAAAAACAAAAAAGCCCAGCCACATTGGTTGCTGGGCTTATAGTTGCAACTGAGTGTGACTAAGCTTCTAGCTCTGCAAAGTAGTCGAAGATGACTGGAACGTCATTTTGACCAAGGCCTTTATCAACTGCCGCTTGTAGACTCTTAGAAGTGCCCTCTGCAATTAGGGAAGTTGTACCAAGCTCTTCGCATAGAGCAAGGAAGTAACCGAGGTCTTTGTTTGCGTTTGCGACAGAGAAGCCTAGTTTTTCTTCGCCATCTACGGCGTAAAACTTACAGAATTGCATAAATGGTGAGTTTGATGGTCCTGCAGACATGATGTCGAATAATTGTTGACCATCAACACCAGCACGTTTAGCAACAGCAAATGCCTGAGACATGGTTGCTACGGTTGTCATACCCATAAAGTTATTCACAAGCTTAGTTACGTGACCAGAGCCTAGTGCGCCAAGGTGGAATACGTTTTCACCTTGAGCGTCCAGTACTGGCTTAACCTTATTGAATGTTTCGACGTCGCCTGCGGCCATGATGTTTAGTAAACCATCTTTTGCGTGGGCAGGTGTACGACCTAGAGGCGCATCAATCATACCAGCCCCTTTCTTAGCGAGGTCAGCGCCAATCTTCTTCGTTGAAGCTGGAATAGATGTACCGAAGTCGATGAGTGTTTTACCTTCTGACATGCCAGCTAGAACACCAGTGTCTCCGTAAACAACTTTTTCGACAACTTCAGATGTTGTTAGGCACAGCATCACGATATCACTTTTCTCTGCTAGTTCTTTACCTGAAGAAGCTTCAGAAGCGTTTCCACGAGCTAGTACTGCGTCAACAGCATCTTTATTGAGGTCCATTACAGCAACTTCGTAACCACGTTTCTGTAGGTTTTCAACCATGTTTCCGCCCATCAAGCCTAGGCCGATGAAACCAATGATAGGTTTAGTCATTTTAACTCCAAAAATACTATTGTATGATTATATTGCTTGTTAGTAATCATAATGACTATTGTGGCTTTTGCAATTGAAAATTATGAGCATAGCGGGCTTGCGATGAATTTTTTCTAAAAGTGAGATGTAAGTAAGGTTTGTGAGGGTTTTATTCATCAGCGTATATAAGAAAAGCGGATTCATCACGCTTCCATTTTATCGTGAACAAAGCCTTTAGGGGGCTTAAATAATGTAAAAATAAAATTTATTGTAATACAAGTGATTTTGTTTCAGCTAGAGGAATACTGTCCATACTAAAAAATGGGTGAAACGTTACAGATGGGGTTAAAGGAGAGGTGGTATAAGGATAAGCCGCAGTACAAACATACTGCGGCCGTTATCAAATCAGTACTAAAGCGCACTTACTGATAGGTAAAAAGACTTATTGGTACTAAATGCCTAAAGCTTGACCACCACCAATTTGCAGTGTTTCTGCGGTAATGAATGATGCATCTTTACTTACCAGAAAAGAGATAGCAGAGGCGACTTCCTCTGGCTGGCCTAGGCGTCCAAGCATAATACTGTCTGCCCAAGAAGCAAATACTTCAGGCTTGGTTGCTTTGATTTGAGCATGGAATGGTGTATCGATAGTGCCAGGAGATACTGCATTGACTCGAATTCCTGCCGGAGCTAACTCTTTAGCTAAAGCGCGAGTTAATGTATGAACGGCGGCTTTTGATGTACCGTAAATACCTGCACCTGGACCACCTGCATTCCAAGCAGCGTTTGAAGTGAAGTTGATAATTGATGCGTTATCAGACTTTTTTAGAAATGGAATCGCTGCGCGTGATACGAAGAATGCACTATCGAGGTTTAAAGCCATGACTTTACGGAAAAAAGCAGTTTCCATACCTTCAATAGGACTACGACCACCAAGACCACCTGCGTTATTAACGACAACATCGATTTTGCCGTATTTTTCACCAATAGCATTGATGTTTTCATCGACGGCATGTTCATCTGTAACGTCAAAACCGTAGTATTCAGCCTCAATCCCTGCGTTATGTAGTTTGGAGACACACTCCGAACCTTTTTCATCTTCAATGCCGTTTAGAATGACCGTGTATCCATCCTGACCAAGACGCTTTGCCACTTGGAAGCCGATACCGCCAGTAGCACCAGAAATAAATGCAATTTTAGTAGACATAATGGTGTTCTCTCATGTTTGTAGAGTTGGAAAGGATTTTTCATTTAACATAGGGTATTATTGTAATACAAATGGTTTTAATAAACAGAGAAACACCAACAATGAGAAGTCGATCACGTACTTTTTTGAGATGCTGACTCATCCAGTGGCATATATCGACTTTTACGGTCGTGCATGATTTGTATCTAGTCAGGAGAATCGGGATATATAAACAATTGAGCATATAGCTGCCGGCTTAGCTCGTTGGGCTGAGGTTTGTTTCAAGTAGAAAGAAAGCTGATTAACAGTGGGTCTTTGTTGCCAAACTTATGATTTCATTTAGGCTTGCCAAGTGATGGTTGGAGAACTTTGTCGAGAGGTTGAGTTTTAAGCGGGTAGGGAACCTTTTTAGGATCTTAAGTCTTTCAAGGTCATTCTGAATAGTGAGGGACGAGCGTGATTTAGAATCTCTTGCCCGAGCACGCTGTTATGATATGTGACCCCGTTTCGCCGAGCGTTATTCATCACCATTATTCTGAAGAGTCGAGTTAGGATCTACCGGAATAATGATTTTGACTAAGCTGAGATAAAAATGCCCGCTAAATCAGCGGGCACTTTTGTTTACGTCATTAATGGTGCATGTGTTTTTCCATGTGACCTTGTTTTTCAACCGCCATTTCTACTTCCACTTTACCCGCGTTTTTGAATGTTAACGTCATAGGGAAGCGGTCGCCTTCTTTAAGAGTTTGTGTTGGGTTAAAAATCATTAAATGGAAGCTGCCTGGCTTAAACAACACTGAGTCATTGGCTGGAACGCGCACTTCGTCAATCTTAATCATTTTCATCACACCATCTTCTTTCTTATGCGTGTGAATTTCGACATGCCCTGCGATTGGGCTTTCTGCTGCGATCAATGCATCTTCACTGTCACCGTGGTTGGTTAATTGAAAAAAACCACCGATAACAGGTGCGTTTGGTGGCGCTTCGCGGCTCCATGGATGGTCGATATGAATTTTTCCTGCTTCATAATCGTGCGCTAAACTCAGTGGGCTAGCGATGACAGCAATAAGCGCGATAGCGGCGGTTTTTAATGATTTAAGCATGTGTTTTTCCTTTTGAATTAATAGCTTCTCTGAATGGACAACAAACAGAGTCATCGTTATTTTTGAATAAAGTTGTCAATGATTAGATGCCTGTTAGGCAGGAAAAACACTCGGCGGAGAGTGCTTAGGCGCGATGTGTTTGTAAACGAGCTTATCGCATTTTGAAAAGTGATAAGTCGTCAGTGCATACTTTACTCGGCGCAGCCAATGGATGGTTGTCAGGTAAAGCCCAATCGCAACCAGAAGAAAGAATTGAACAGCTTGAAGAAGCGGACATTCAAACTGAAAGCCGTCGTGTAAGTTAAGATCTTGGATGAGCTTAGAAGAAGATTGAGCGTTAGCCTCAATCAACGTATTGATATCCACCCATTTGAAACCATCTGCGGTACACAGTAAAACCTTTTCACTTTGGACTTTGTTGAGCCAAGTTGTGCTGTGAACTTGTGTAGGGTTAAGAGCGGCTGTGGACGCTAAATACAACTGAAACAACACCGCGATAATAACCGCAATAGCGTGCAAGCGATGGTGTTTGTGCTGTATTAGAGTGTTTTCCATACAATTGAGTGCTTATCTTCTTCGGCGCGGGATACTAACAAATTAACCAAACAATGTAATTATCAGTTTACTAAAAGGTGATGCAAGTGTGCATTATTTGTTTTATTGCCTATTTTTAACGCTTTAATGTTTTGATTCGGCTGACATTCACAACCTCCAATTCAACTTGTCAGTCTTGCCTAGTCGCTTTTGAAGATACCGAATTAATCTCTCTTATATGCCACTGAAGCTTCGGTTAGTGGGTGTCGTGGTGGTGTTTTTACGTGCTAGATTTGGCTGATATCGATTCAAAATGCACACCGAATCTTCACTTGTTTTCCATTAACGGAATTATGACAGTAATTTAATAAAGGATACGGTATTCTGCGCTCCTTTGTATATGCCAGAAACGTCCGTCCTACTTAGTCGGAGGGGCGATTAATCTTAAGAAATTTCTCAAATGAAATACGAACAACAGATTGGATATCGATACCCTAAAGGTCGATTTGCCATGGTGAGTGTATATGCATTCACCGGTGCTGCGATTTTAGCATCGACTATTTTTTCTCTATTGCTGTTTTTGTCGATCGACGAAAACCCGATGATGCAAACCTTATTTGGTGGTTTAGCGATCATTTTTGAAGCGGGTAAATTTTACGCTTGGTATGAATACGGTGAGCGCCGAGCCCATCGCAACTACACAGGAGCAGCAACCGCTCTCGTGTTTTATTTAGTTTTAGCTGCGATTTCCATTGGCGGTAGTATTGGTGGGATTAATAGTGCAACCAATAGTGCACAAAGTCATATTTCGGTAGAGCAGGCGAAAGTGGAAGCGTTTAATCGTCAGATTGCGGCAATCGATAAGCAGATTGAGCTCAACAATATGGCAGCGCAGAAATACATCGAGATGGAGCGTATCGCGACTGGTGTAACTCGCATTCAGGATCAAAACAAAACCTTACGTGAAGAGCAGCAACGCTTGGCTATGGAGCGTGATAGTTTACCGCCGGTGACGCAAGGCTCAGTGATTGGTTTAATTGATAGTCTAGCTAACGCATTTGGTACCACCTCTCAGCAAGCTCAGCTTGGCTTGGTTGTATTTCTTTCGATTCTGTTGGACTTCTTTGCTGCATTTTTTGTTGGCTTGATTGGTGAAGAGCAACGGTTCCGATATTTCTATCGCAGAAATGAGGACATGACATTGAAAACAGTTCGCGATATAGACCCAGCGCCTGCGGGTTATCTTCCTCATATAAAAGAGGAAGAAGAGCAAGAAATACCAGCTGCGCCGGAGCCAGAAGAACCAAAGGAACCGAAAACCTTGTTAGAGCAAGTTAGCGATGCACTTAAAACGCATCAAATTACGTGCACCAAAAAAGCCGTTGCTAAACAGTTTAGGCTGTCTGCGGAAGAGGTAGACAAGGTATTTGAAGAATTGGCAGAGCTCGGTTTAGTGGGGAAAAAAGCCAACCACCATTATCATTGGATAGGTGAAGCAGAAACCGCATAATTGGTTATCTATTAGTGACCCGTCCTGATATGGGTTGACACTTTTTAACTAAAACGCTCGATGTACTTCATCGGGCGTTTTGTATTTTAAAGCCGTATGAGGCCTCATTTGATTATAGATATCTACGGACTCTGCTACCATCGTCCTTGC